>JBDTPH010000348.1:0-3781 GCA_039932795.1 Chloroflexota bacterium | reverse complement strand
CTCCATGCAGCCTTCATTAGAAAAATTACGCAAATTCTTCCGTCTCGAACATGAGAACGGATACAGTAACAGCGCCATCATCGGCGGCCTCGCCAAAATGCTCGATTTCTGGGAAGGCGACGCCCGCACCGATGGGATCCAGGAGGAAGTCATCCAGGCAGTCGTGCAGCGGCTCCGCTCCTATGACGGACTCAGCCCACAGTCGCGCGCCGACGCGTTGAAGGGCCTGTGGAAGCGCATCGGGGATACGTATCCGGAAGCGGCGCAAAAGCCGCGCGGCAACAATGGACAGAACATCGAGAGACAACAAAGACCGCGTCCTCCCGAGCCTCGGGTGGATGCCCCTCCCCGCCCGGAGCCCCAGAAAAAGGAACCGCCTCCACAGCAGCACACCCAACGCCCGGCCCCGCCGCCGCGCTCTGAAAATGTGGCCGGCGCCCGCACGTCCGCCACACCCGCCGCGCTCGACGCAAAATTGACGGTGCTTCAGGGAGTGGGTCCAGCCAATGCAACCTCGCTCACCAGACTCGGCATGCAAACCCTTGGCGACATGCTCTATTACTATCCGCGCCGTTACGATGATTACTCGCAGCTCAAGCCGATCAAGAACCTTTTCTATGGCGAACAGGTCACCGTCATCGGCACAGTGCAGACCGTTCACACACGACCCATTCGCGGCGGCAAGGCGTCCATCGTCGAAACGATCATCAGCGATGGCACCGGCAGCCTGCGTTTATCCTTCTTCAACCAGCCGTGGGTCGGCAACCGCTACAAGACGGGCGATGCCATTTCCGTCTCTGGCAAGATCGATCAATATCTCGGCCGGCTGGTGATGAACAGCCCCGATATTGAGTCAGTGGACATTGAAAACCTGAACACCAACCGCATCGTACCGGTCTATGCGCTGACCGAGCGCGTCACACAAAAATGGCTGCGGCGGTTGATGAAGCAGGTGGTGGAATATTGGGCGCCCAGCGTGGCTGATGCCCTGCCGGAAAGCGTCCGCTCCTCGGCCCAGGTCATGCCGCTCAGCGAGGCGTTGATGCAGGTGCACTTCCCTGAAACGCAGGAAAAACTCAAGGCCGCGCGTGAGCGTCTCGGGTTTGACGAGATCTTTTTCCTGCAAATGGGAGTGCTGCGCCAGAAACGCGATTGGAAATCGGTGGATGCACGGCGCTTCCCGGTCACGGATGAATGGCTGGCTGCGCGTTTGGCAGGCCTGCCCTTCACCCTGACCTCTGCCCAGCAGGGCGCGCTCAAAGACGTCCGCGCAGACTTCGAGTCGGGCAAACCCATGAACCGCCTCCTGCAGGGCGACGTGGGCTCCGGCAAGACGGTCATTGCAGCATTCGCCGCGGCCATGGTCGTGGATGGCGGTGCACAGGCCGCGATCATGTCACCCACCTCCATTCTGGCGGAACAGCATTACCGCAGTCTCACACGGCTGCTGGCAGGCGAAAGCGGGGCCTTGCAGCAGGGCCAGATCCGCTTACTGGTCGGTGACACGCCCGAGGCGGAGAAGGAAGTGATCCGCAGCGGCCTGGCAGAAGGCTCGGTCAGGATCGTCATCGGCACGCATTCCCTCATCGAAGAGCCGGTCCTGTTCCAGGATCTGCAGTTCGTTGTCATTGATGAACAACATCGCTTTGGCGTGGATCAGCGTGCTGCCCTGCGCTCCAAGGGCACGAACCCGCACCTGCTGGTCATGACCGCCACGCCCATCCCGCGCTCGCTGGCGCTGACGTTGTACGGCGACCTCGATCTCTCGATCATGAATGAAATGCCCGCCGGCCGGCAGCCCGTCAGTACCTACGTGCTGCGTCCGCAGGAACGCGAGCGCGCATTTACGTTACTACGCGGGCAGATCAAAGCGGACAAACAGGCATTCATCATCTATCCGCTGGTCGAGGAAAGTGAAAAGATCGAAGCCAAAGCCGCCGTGGATGATTATGAAACGCTTTCAAAGGATGTCTTCCCCGACCTGCGACTGGGCCTGCTGCACGGACGCATGCGCCCGGATGAAAAAGATGATGTAATGCTGAAGTTCCGCGATGGGAAGTATGACATTCTGGTTTCCACGACTGTCGTCGAGGTGGGTGTGGACGTGCCGAATGCGACTGTGATGATCATCGAAGGCGCGGATCGGTTCGGCCTGGCACAGCTGCACCAGCTGCGCGGACGTGTGGGCCGCGGCTCCGATCAATCCTATTGTCTTCTGATCCCCACCCACGAGGATGCCACAGAGAACGAGCGTCTGCAGGCAATGTCTGAATCAAACGATGGCTTTGTGCTCGCCGAGCGCGATCTCCAGCAGCGCGGCCCCGGTGAGTTTTTGGGCACACGTCAGTCTGGCTATGCAAGTGGACTGCGCATGGCAAGCATCACCGACGTGCAGTTGATCGAGAAGGCGCGCCTCGAGGCGCAGAAGTTATTCGAGCAGGACCCCGATCTATCCAGGCCTGAGGATGCACTGCTGGCAGAGGCGTTCGAACGGTTCTGGGGCGACGGGAAGGGGGATGTTAGTTAGTGGCTTCACTCCGTCATTGCGAGCGGAGCGAAGCAATCTCTCACGAAATTCTTTGTTTGCCATCGCAAATGAGATTGCTTCGTCGGGCTGTGCCCTCCTCGCAATGACGAGTTTATGGAAATATGAGACAAAACAAAATGGTCAGAGCATTATTCCCGGGGACGTTTGATCCCATTCATTATGGCCACATGGATATTGCCGAACGTGCCACGCGTCTCTTTGATGAGGTGGTGATGGCTGTGTATGACAAGCCGCTGAAATCATTGATGTTCTCGCCCGAGGAACGCATGCAGCTGGTGACCGAAGCGTTCAGGGAAAATCCGAAGATCAAGGTGACGGGCTACAGCGGCCTGACGATCAACTTTGCCCGCCAGATCGATGCGCTTGTGATCGTGCGCGGGCTGCGCGTGTTCTCCGATTTTGAATTCGAGTTCCGCATGGGGCTCGCCAATCAGCGCCTGGCAAGCGATATTGAAACAGTGGCATTCATCACTGCCGAACAGCACACCTTCCTTTCCTCGAGCACGGTCAAGGAAATTGCATCACTGTTTGGTGATGTTTCGAGCATGGTCCCGGCCCATGTTGAAAAGGCGCTCAAGAGGAAGGTCAGTGATTTGGGTGACGGAAATTCCCCGCCCAATGCCTTGCGCGATTAAAAATGAGATAGAATAAGAATCGTCCGTCTAACGGAGGCATTTATGGATATCCTGCAGTTGATCGACCGGCTGGAAGAACTCTTCAATCAGAGCAAAACCATTCCCCTCACACACAATGTGATGGTGGATGAAGACCGCATGCTCGACATCATTGACCAGATGCGTATTGCCATCCCTGAGGAAGTAAAGAAGGCCCAGCAACTGCTCGGTCAACGCGACCGGGTGCTGGCGCAGTCCCAGGAGGAAGCGAACCGTACCCTCGAGATCGCCCGCCAAAAAGCGGACCAGCTTGTGGCGAAGGACATGATCGCTGCCGAAGCACAGCGACGCGCAGAGCAGTACCTGGTCCAGGCACGATCTGAAGCGGAAGGTATCCGTGCAGCGGCAGACGACTACGTCATGGACAGCCTCAACCAGCTCCAGGCTGAGCTTGAGCGGATATCCAACCAGGTGCGTAACGGCATCCGCACAGTGGAGGAGGAACAGGCCCGGCGTACGCCTGCCTCCCTATCGCAGCAAACAGATCCGTGAAGTTGTTCCAAACACAATCTCCCCGCCATTTGCGGGGAGATTTTTGATTGCAGGAACTGCAGCCATA
>JBDTPH010000347.1:0-2600 GCA_039932795.1 Chloroflexota bacterium | reverse complement strand
GTCTGATCATGGCACCCATGCAGGCAGTGGAGTACGTAGTCATCCATGAGCTCGTGCACACAGTTTTCCACAATCACGGGAAGCGATTTTGGAACCGGGTGGAAAAGATCATGCCGGATTATAAAGAGCGAAAGAAATTGTTAAAGAAAAATGGAGCACTATTCGTGCTCTGAGGACGCGATTCTTACTAAACTCAAAAGTTCAGGTAAAGGAACATTCCAATAAGTGACTTGATCTGCCGGGACAGAACGCGAAATATATCTGGATACTTTTGGTCCCATCATTGGACGACAAGGATGATCTTTTCCACGGTCTGCGAGCTGCCACCTGCCATTAATTCAAATTGACCGGGTTCCACCACCGTTTGCATGGACTCGTCCAGATACTGAAGCTGTTCCCTCCCCACCGGAAATGTGACCGTGCCAGTCTCACCCGGTTGGAGCGTGATACGCTGGAAGCCCTTGAGCAATTTCACTGGACGAGTGACTCGTTCGCTCAAAATATCATGCACATAAAACTGCACCACTTCATCCCCAGCGCATGCACCCGTGTTGGTCACATCCACCGAGAACGTGGCAGCTTCATCGGCGGAGATAGTCTCGGCACTCAGTCTCAGATTGCTATACGCAAAGGTTGTATAACTCAGCCCATGCCCAAAGGGGAACAAAGGCTCCTTACTGGCGAACAGGTATCCGCGTCGCGCCGAGGGCTTGTGATAGTAATAGGCTGGAAGTTGACCGACTGACCGCGGGAAAGTGATGGGCAGCCTGCCACCGGGATTGACATCTCCAAACAACACATCCGCCACTGCTGTCCCGGCCGCCTGGCCCAAATACCAGCCCTCCAATATAGCCGGGAGATGTTCAGCAGCAAAATTAATGCTGGCTGGCCGTCCCCCGATCAACAGGAGGACCACGTCTCTTCCAGTAGCGACGATGGCGCGCAGGAGTTCACCCTGCCGCCCGGGCAGATCCAGATTTTCCCGATCACCCAGGTGATTGACAGACCATCCTTCGCGGCAGGTTTGCTCGTTATCGCCCAACACCAACAGGGTCACATCCGCTTTTTCAGCAACGCGAACGGCTTCAGCGATCAGCGCAATATCATGGAGAGGGTCCGGGGGCAAAACTTCATCGTCGAACCACATTTGCCCAACGTCATTCGTGGACTGTGTCAGCCCGCATCCTTCGGCGTGAAGGACTTCCACGGTATCGCCCACTTTTTGACGGATGCCATCCAGCACAGAGACGGCACAACCGGGATTGCCACTATATCCACCGAGGCGTATGGGGGCCGCATTGGGGCCAATCACAGCCAGGGAACTCAATGCGGATCTTTCCAACGGCAAAAGTCCATGATCGTTTTTCAGCAACACGATCGATTTATGTGCAGCCTCGAGTGCCAATGCCTTGTGCTCCTCAGAGTTGGTGATTGTGACCGCAGTCTCCTCATCCACAAAGGGGTTCTCGAACAGGCCCAGCTGGAACTTGATGCGCAGAATTTTTGCAACTGCCTCATGTAGTGCAGCCTCGGGGATGCGGCCATTCTGGACCGGCTGCTCAAGGTGACGGAAGCAGCGGCCCAGCTCAATATCCACACCGCTGGTAAAGGATTTTTCAGCCGCGTCCGCTTCATCACTGGCGACGAAATGCAGACGATAGAGATCATCCACGCCCCAGCCGTCTGAAACCACGAAGCCTTCGAAACCCCATTCGTCCCGCAATACATCCTTCAGCAGCCAGGGATTCACATGCGAAGGCACACCGTTGATCTCATTATAGGATGCCATGACCGAGCCGATCCCAGCCTCGCGTACCACTGCTTCAAAAGGCGCGAAGAACTCCTCGCGTAGAATCCTTTCGGCGTAGTTTGCAGGGCCGCAATTTGTTCCGGCCTCAGGCTGGCCGTGTGCTGCAAAATGCTTGGCGGTTGCCACTACGTGTGACGCATCGCCTGTAAAATGTTCACCTTGTAAACCCTGCACAGCCGCCACACCCAGGCGCGAAACCAGGTATGGATCCTCGCCATACGTTTCCTCGGTCCGTCCCCAACGTGGGTCACGCGCCAGGTCCAATACTGGCGAAAGGACATAATGCGCTCCACGTGCGCGCATCTCACGCGCGATCGCGCTGAACACCCTTTTATGCAGGTCGATATCCCAGGCGCTTGCCAGGCCGATCGCCTGGGGGAAGCTGGTGGCCTCGTGCGCCATATAACCGTGTAATCCCTCTCCTATTCCCAGTGCGGGAATGCCCAGGCGCGTCTCCTCGCGTAGAAATTTTTGCATGGCGTTCAGATAGGCAACTGTCTGCCGTGTGTTGCGATTGCGGTGATGACTGTTGACGTACGAGATGCCATTCGTGAAATGCTGGCGCGCAAACGCCACTGAAAATTCTCCATCAGGTTCATCGAGCCCAAAGGGGCCCACCAATTGGGCGCATTTTTCCGCCAGGGTCATGCGCGAAAGCAGATCCGTTACACGGGATTCAATGGGTTGAGATGGTTCACGATACAGGTTCGGTGCCATGCTGGACTCCTTTTAGGGTCGGTGGTTTTTGTCTGATATGCCAGAGTATGGATTTTTTGGGATCGGAGGATGG
>JBDTPH010000346.1:0-6391 GCA_039932795.1 Chloroflexota bacterium | reverse complement strand
CACACTGGTGGCTGCAATAAATTCTGTTCCCCAACTGGACACCATGACCGACGAACGCAGATTGGCAATGTGCGCATCTCGGTGTTAGAGCATCCATGGCACATTCAAAACTATCAAAGATATGCCTTTCCCCTCCCAAACGAACCTCGAAGCATTGACCCTCAGTCTTCCCACACACTTCACAACTTGCACTGCCCTGCACTTTATTCACTCTACTCATAAAAGCCCTCGTTACCTGAAATATAGAGTTGCGGCCCCGGGAAAATCCATTCCCAGGACGCGCAACATCTCAAATTTATTTACTCCTGCTTTTTGCAGATTGTGCCTTCCTGATATTTTTGCTGCGTGCCTTCTTTTGAGCAGCAATAGGCTTGGATTTTTCCGCGACATTCCTGCGCGGCCTGGCCTCAAAGAGATCGCCAGTTTTGTGGACGGGCTTCGAGCCCAGCTTCCTGATAACGTCCTTCGCGTCGTTTGTATCAGCGACCAGTCTACCCCCATCCACATGTGCGTCTTCCTTGCCGATCAGCCACTTGACCGTAGCCCACGATCCAGTTTCGCGTTTGCCTGCCACGCGTTGAACGTGACCAGGGTCACCAACATCCTGCGTGCGGAATGTCACAAAATCATCACTCGGGCGCACTTCCACATGGTAATACTCACCCTGCCCGTCACTGCCCGGCGCCTTCCGCCTGGAACGTGACTGGGTCGGTTTTCCACTTTTGCTGCCCGAAGTTGTTTTACGGCTGGTTGCCATGCGATCTTCGCCTTTCTCAAAAGTTCGTACCCATAAAAGTCTGTGAAATTTGATACTCACACATAATTGACAACGAGAACGGTAGACGGGTGTTACTGGAATACCATGCCAAAAGGTTACAACAAGGCTTTGGTTTTCGTTGCAGGTACGACCGTAACAATCCGTGAAATTACACAGAGAAAGGCTACACAAATCTGGATAAATCACGTATGCTTTCACGAGATATGTCACATACCGCTCCGCATGAACAGTGCTACACTGCATCATGAAAGCCAAAAAGGAGACCTATGTCCATCCATCCCCCTGAACCCTTCCGCATTAAAGTAACTGAATCGATCCGTCTCATTTCACCTAAGGAACGTGAAGCCGCGCTCGTGGAGGCAGGCTACAACCTGTTCCTGATGAAAGCGGAGGATATTTTCATCGATCTGCTCACCGACTCAGGCACAGGCGCGATGAGCTCAGAGCAGTGGGCGGCGATCATGCGCGGCGACGAGTCGTATGCGGGCGCGCGCTCATACCATCGTCTCAGGAGCGCGGTGGAGGATATTTTCGGGTTCAAACATTTTGTCCCCACGCATCAGGGACGCGCCGCCGAGAACATCCTGGCCGCGTGTCTGGTGAAGCACGATCAATGGGTGCCGAGCAATATGCACTTCGACACCACCGATGCCAACATCCGTGCACGCGGTGGGCGTCCTGCGAACCTGGTTATCGATGAAGCGCATGATCCTGATAATATGCATCCCTTCAAGGGCAACATGGACATCGCCAGGCTCAAAGCGTTCATCGCACAGTATGGGCGCGAGAAAATTCCATTTGGGATGATCACCGTGACAAATAACGCGGGAGGCGGACAGCCCGTCTCGATGGAAAACATCAAAGCAGTGGCGGAGGTCTACCGCGCGAACGGGATCCCGTTCTTCATCGACGCAGCGCGCTACGCCGAAAACTGTTTCTTCATCAAACAGCGTGAACCTGGCTATGAGTACAAATCGGTGAAGGAGATCGCCCACGAGATGTTCTCTCTCGCGGACGGCATGACCATGTCTGCCAAGAAGGATGCGATTGTCAACATTGGCGGCTTGCTGTGTTTGAATGATGACGCACTCTTTCAAAACATCAAGAATGAATTGATCCTGCGTGAAGGCTTCCCCACCTACGGCGGACTTGCCGGCCGTGACCTCGACGCGATGGCAGTTGGTCTATATGAGGGACTCGACGAATCCTATCTCGCCTATCGCATCGGGCAAACTGCTTATCTGGCGGCGCGGCTCAACGACGCAGGCATTCCCACCATCCAGCCCGCAGGCGGACACGGAGTCTATGTCAATGCAGGAGCAGTGTTGCCTCATATTCCGAACTATGAATTTCCTGCGCAGGCTCTGGCTGTTGAACTTTATCGTGAAGGCGGCGTCCGCGGCGTGGAGATCGGCTCGGTCATGTTTGCATGTCTCGACCCTGATACCAACCAGTGGCATTACCCCAAACTCGAACTGCTGCGCCTCGCCATTCCGCGCCGCACGTATACACAGAGCCATCTCGATTACGTGGCAGATTCTCTCGCCCAGATCAAATCGCGCGCCGGCTCGATGCGCGGCTATACATTTACCTATGCTCCCGAATTATTGAGACACTTCACTGCGAGATTTGAACCGTTGTAGCATATGTCATTGCGAGCCGTTCTTTGACGAAGCAATCCCCAACGCCGTGATGGAGATTGCTTCGTCGCTATCGCTCCTCACAATGACATAAAATTTGCTTGTAAAGCGACCTTGACATTTAGTCAAGGTTCTTTTATACTCTAAAAAGTAAAGCGTCCTTTACACGTAAAACTTTTCAAGGAGTTGACAATGAAAAAACCAAGCATGGGTGCAATGATCGCCATTGGTGTTGGAATCGGCACTGCCATCGGTGTGGCAATAGATAATCTCGCACTGGGGATCGGGATTGGAGTAGCCATCGGGACCGCGCTTGGCGCGGCATTCTCTTCAAAAAACGACAATCCCGATGACAAGTAAAGCAGCCATGAATCAAAAACAAGTTTTTAAACGCTACTACAAGGAATTTGCCATCTCGATGGGCGCCTATGTGATCGCGGTGATCGTCAGCAACATTGTGCTCAAAAACTTTGAATTCCCAAAAGCCGTCCAAATCGCGGTTGTACTTGCGCCGGTCATCCCGACCATTTTCGTGATCGTCGCCATTCTGCGGGCACTGCGCGACAGCGACGAACTCATACAACGGATTCAATTGCAAGCTGTTGTGTTTTCCGCCATTACAACAGGGCTGATCACGTTCATGTATGGGTTTCTCGAAAATATCGGATTCCCCCACTTCCCCACGATCTGGGTTCTGCCGCTGCTGTTTGCACTTTGGGGTATTAGCCTTGGCTACTTTAACCAGAGATATCAATGAAAAATCGCTTGAAGATCCTGCGCGCCGAAAGGGACTGGTCTCAAGCTGATCTGGCAGAACAACTCAACGTCTCGCGCCAAACGGTCAACGCGATCGAGACCGAGAAGTACGATCCCAGCTTACCGCTCGCATTCAAGATCGCAGAATTATTCGAGAAGAAGATCGAAGAAATATTTACTCCAGACAAAGGCACGTAATTGGTCATCCAAACAAATCAATTGTTCTCGCCGCCCGTCCCCGGCGGCGAGGAGGCACCTCAAACAGAATATTCGAATTGGTTCCTATAGTTAGCCTATCTTTTCCTTTGCCGCTCTCTCCAACAACCCATAGCCAGAGTCGATCAACCGTTTCAGCTCCGCATCTGAAACCGCCTCACCTGCTTCCAGCGTTTCCAACACTCGCAGTAACGCCCCGCGGACGCCGCTTGCGCGATGCGCGGTCACCGAATCAGCAGAGATCCGCTCAAGGCGGGCAAGCAGCAACCGGAGAGTCCGCAGCGGTTCCATCGTCGGTTGAATGGTTTCGGTAATTGGATCGTTTTCTGATCGCATGGCATCCATTATAAACAAATCGACCTCCCGAATGCGGGAGGTCGATTTGTTATCTTTTATTCCACATACTGCGCCAACTTCGGCACGGACTGCAAATACAGCCAGATCGCTTTCAACTCATCATCGTAAAACTTACGATAACCCTGCCACGGCAAATTCTCGTTAAATTCATGTCCGCTTGGCGTGACACCTGTTCGCAGCGCGCTGATGAACTGTTCTTCCGTCCAAAAGCCGAGTTCACCGCCAGGGGTTAAGTTCGGCGAGATCCATTTCGATGTCGGGTCAGGGGATGTGCCGCCATTGAGTTGCGGTCCATGACAGACACGGCAATCATTGGTATTCACAATATACTCGCCATATTCCACGCTCACGCCGCGTTCAGGGGCAATTACATGGACATCATGACTCACCACTTCCACGGGTAAGTCACCCAATACCCCAGCCGCCGCCAAGATCTTCGCCAACGGTGTGAAATTTTGTCCATTCGTCTTATGATCCACTGGCGGCACGGATTTGACATAGGCAATGATCGCACCCAGATCTTCGTCGCTCAAATGCGCCGTAGAGGGAACAGCGACCATAAAGATGGGCTTCCCTGCGCGGTTAATACCATGCCGAACGGCGCGCACGTAATCCTCGGCGGTATATTCATCGCCGATCCCGCCGGCTCCCGCAGTCAGGTTGGCGGAATCGATCGTCCCGAGCGGGCCGCCGTCGAACCAATTTACAACGCCGCTCAAATCATCGCCATGACAACCCGCGCATAAACTCTCTACGCGGTGTTTGCCGTATTCAATACTCGCCGCATCGGTGGAAATTTCAAGTTCAGATGGCGGAAAATCATACTGCTTGTTGAGGCGCGCATTTCCCATTAAAAACAACACGGTGCCAACAACGAAAAGCGAACCAACCAACAAACCAAGCACGATACCAACCCATTTGAATGCCTTTTTCATTTTCAGTCAGCTCCTTTGACAATAAAATAACCGGCACAACGAAAGCCATCATGTGCACAGCTTGCCGCATTATAAATCTTCATCAAAAATTTGAAAATTATTTTTCGCTTCGATCAAGTGATGAACTTGACACGAGACACATGACAAGTGATACTTAACAAGTGACACGCTGGCTTGATCCTGCTCCAGTAGAAATCCCCGCCTCCTTCGCGGACCTGAACCTGCCCCCGCTCATCGCGCAGACCCTCGTCCGACGCGGCATCAGCACTGTCGAAGCGGCGCGCGCGTTCATGAACCTGGACACGACTTCATCCATCCCATTTCCAAACATCGAACCCGCCGTCGAACGCATCAATGTGGCTATCCGCAGCAACGAGATGATCTGTGTCTGGGGCGATTTTGATGTGGATGGACAATCATCCACAACCCTGCTTGTGCAAACCCTTCAAATGCTCGGCGCGAATGTCACGTATTACATCCCGATCCGCGGCAAGGAGAGCCACGGCGTTCACATCGAATCCCTCAAACCGATCCTTGATAATGGCGCAACACTGATCGTCACCTGTGATACAGGCATTACCGCACACGAGGCAATCGAGTACGCCAACTCGCGCGGCGTGGACGTGGTTGTCACCGATCATCACGATGTCGGCGCGACGCTTCCCAATGCCAAAGCAATTGTCAATCCGAAGCTTTTGCCGAAGGAGCATCCGCTTGAAAATCTGGCGGGAGTGGGAGTCGCATACAAACTCGCCGAAACGCTGCTTGAACATCACTCATCACCTGACCCCCTACTCGATCTTGTCGCTCTTGGCTTGATCGCCGATGTTGCGTTGCTGAAAGGCGAAACACGGACACTTGCACAGAAAGGGATTCAGGCCCTGCGCAAAACAGGACGTATCGGCTTGAGGGTCATGGCAGAGCTATCGGGAACCACTCTCGAAACTCTGACCGAGGAGACGATCGGCTTCACATTTGCCCCGCGCCTGAATGCATTAGGGAGGTTAAGTGATGCAAACCCAGCGGTTGAATTACTGCTTACCGAAGATCCGGCACGCGCCCGGGTTCTCACAACGCAGATCGAAGGGCTCAACCAGCAGCGCCGTTTATTGACGAGTCAGGTCTATGAAGGGACGGAGTCGCTGCTGCGTGAAAATCCGCAATTGTTGAGTGAACCGGCCATTATTTTGTCGCATCCCAACTGGCCCGCAGGTGTGGTGGGCATTGTGGCAAACAGACTCGTGGATCGCTATCACAAGCCCGCCCTGCTATTAAGCGAAGGAGACGATGGCATCCTGCGTGGTTCGGCGCGCTCGGTGGAAGGGCTTCATATCACGCAGGCAATTGCAACCCAAAAGGATATTCTGCTGAGTTTTGGCGGTCATCCCATGGCAGCAGGGATGGCTTTATCCAAAGACAATCTTCCTGCATTCAGAAAAGGCCTCGGCAGGGCGATCGAAAAACAACTTGGCAGTATCACGCGCGAAGAACCAACCCTGCAGATCGATGCCTGGCTGAAATTAATGGATCTCGATCTTGAACTCGCCACGGCGCTTGAATCACTGGCTCCCTTTGGCGCGGGCAACCCGTCCTTGACACTGGCGACATCCAACGTCACGTTGCGATCCGTTGCCACGATTGGCAAGGCCAGGGAACATTTGCGGCTCAACGTGGAGGATTCAACAAGTGGGGATGTTCAATCCATTTTA
>JBDTPH010000345.1:0-12443 GCA_039932795.1 Chloroflexota bacterium | reverse complement strand
ACACACGAATGTTTTACCATAAAGCAGTAAAATGCAGTGGGAGATCAAACTTGACCCAGCGCAAACAATTCGCCAGTCTTCTGCTCGTCACTGCATTTCTCTTCGGGCTTCTCATCCGACTCGCCGCGCCAATGAATGCAGGCGGACCCGTCAACGATGGCGGACTCTTCCTGCAAATGGCGCGCGACCTGCAGGAGAATTATTTTGTTTTGCCCGATACGATAACGTATAACAACGCCGGCATCCCGTTTGCGTATCCGCCGCTTGGTTTTTATTTCACAGGGGCATTGCAAAGCCTGACGAAAATTTCCTTGCTCTCGCTGTTCACATTTCTTCCTGCAACTCTCTCCGCGCTGGCCATCCTTGCCTTTTATTTTCTCGCGCTCCAATTTACGAAAGACGAACTCAAAGCGTCTCTTGCCGCCCTCTTTTACGCCATGATTCCCAAAAGTTTCGACTGGACGGTCATGGGAGGAGGCGTCACGCGCGCACCCGCCACTTGTTTTTCATTCCTTACGCTGGCATTCGCATATCGTCTCTTTGTCACAAAAGATGTTCGCAACATCCTGCCTCTTTCGATCTTCGCCATACTCCTCACACTCACCCACCCTGAGATCACATTCCAAACTGCGTTCAGCGTTCTCGTCCTTGCCCTCTTTTTTCTGCGCGGACGCAAAAGCATTTTTCATTCGATCATCGCTGCCATTGCTGTCGTCACACTCACGTCACCCTGGTGGCTGACGGTTCTCAATCGTCATGGATTTGCCCCTTTCCAAGCCGCACTTGGGGCGCACACACGCGACCCTGCCACATCGCTCCTCTATCTCTTTCAATTCAATCTCAGCGGGGAACCCATCCTTACCGTCATTGCCGTTCTCGGTCTCATCGGTCTTGTTTTGGATTTCCGCCATCACGACTTTTTCCTGCCCGCCTGGATCGGACTCAGTTTTCTCAGTGACCCGCGCGCCGCGCCCTTCGCCTCTTTAACTCCCCTCATCCTGCTCGCCGTTAAAGGATTCGAGTCCACGCTGAAAGGATTCGGTGAGGATGCGCCTCTCGAGTCTGGTTTCAACTCGAAGTTTTCGCGCAGCGTTTTGCTCGGCACCATTGCCTACCTGTTCATGGCAGGCATGATCTTCTCGATGCAACTCGGCAATGGATTCCGACTCCTCCCCGCGGAACGGCAGGCATTGAACTGGGTCGTTGATCATACGCCGAAGGAAAGCCGGTTCATCATCCTGACCCGCGATGCGGCGTTGAGCGATCCGCTCTCTGAATGGTTCCCCGCGCTGACAGGTCGCGTAAGCCTCGTCACCGTGCAAGGTCACGAGTGGACTCCGGACTCGTCCCTGCTGGAGAACATGAGGGCATATAACCGGGCTCAGTCCTGCCTTGATATGGATATAACCTGTCTTTCAAGTTGGGATTTCGAATACCTCTACATCCGCAGGATCAAACCAGACAAAACGGGCGGCGTTCAACGGCAAGAAAGTTTTTTGGAAGCATCCCTGCGTGCATCGGGCAAATATACCCTTGCCTATGACTCAGATGTTGCGGTCATCTTCCGCCGCGCCCAATAGGGCCTGCCTGGCGAACATGGTTCGATAACGACGATTTCGTCGAGAAATTCAATAGGAAGAGAAATGAGATGCATGTTAATGTGTCCGTTTTGCAAATAGGGCGGGATTATGGCAGCCCAACAAATGTCATTGTGCACCATTAAAATCAGTGACATTTTTATGATAAAGAAAAGCTTATAAAAAGATTGACATTCTGACGGTACATAGTATAAATGCCTGAACAGAGTCTATCTGAAGGCGGTTTCGCACGTTACACAAGGCACACATCTTGTGGATCGTGTTGAAATTGAAAAGTTCGATGTCTTCAGATGGGTTCTTTATATTTTTAACCCCTGGAGGTGTGAGTGAGCGCGACTTTGAAATTGGGAGAGCACTTGATCTTTGATCTCTCCGACTGCAACCATGATATTCTCATGGATAGCGAGCTATCGTACTCGCTGTTTGCGCAAGCCGTACGTGAAAGCGGCTTGACGGTTGTGGATGAGGGCTTTTACAAGTTCAGCCCGCATGGCTTTACCTGTTTTTTGCTTCTCGCAGAGTCGCATGCAAGTTTGCATGCCTGGCCCGAATATGGATATTGCGCCATTGACCTTTTTACCTGCGCGATTGGCAAGGATATGATGCCGCTAATTCAGCGCATAAAGGAATTGTTTGGCGCCGATAAATTTACCCTGCGTAAGATCGACCGTGATGCTGAAATTCAAACTAGAATTGCCGTGGCGGTGTAGCCTATGAGTATCTGGTTCACCGAGGAACTGCATCCGTATTATCGCAAGGGCGTGCGCGTCAAACGCGTCCTGGCGGATGAACAAACGCAGTATCAGCACCTGCAATTTATCGAAACGGAGTTTTTCGGCAATGCCATGATCCTGGATGGCATCATCCAGCTGACAGAGCGCGATAACATGGGTTATCACGAGATGATCGTCCATGTGCCCATGCTTGCGGTGGGACAACCGAAGCGTGTGCTTATTGTTGGCGGCGGCGACGGGGGTTCATTGCAGCAAGTCCTGCGATACCCATCCGTGGAGGAAGCCGTGGTCTGCGAGCTGGACCAGCGTGTCGTGGACCTTTCACGCGAACACTTCGCCGCTTCATTCGGGGACCCCTGGGCTGATCCACGCGCCAGGCTGCTCGTACGGGACGCGTTTGGCTATCTGGAAGAAAACCCCGGCCAGTTCGACGTGATCATCTCTGATACGACCGACCCGATCGGCATGGCAGAACGTCTCTTCTCAGACGAATTCTATAAGCTGGTAGTGCAGGCTCTTTCCCCGGGCGGAGCGGCTGCCACACAGTGTGAACAACCGTTCTTTGACACCGCATTGATCAAAGAGATCTTTAAATCTGCCAAAGCGCTGACGAAGAATCCTGCGTATTACTATGCCAACATCCCCACCTATCCAGGCGGTGGAATAGGGTTCATGTACGTCTCGGATACACCGTGGGAAAACGGATTGAAGACTCAACTGCCGCCCGGTGTGAACAATTACATCAATCCTGAAATTCACAGGGCGGCGTTTGCACTGCCAGAGTTTTTCAGAAGAGAATTGTACGGATAACAAAGCAGGTCACGCTTTCAGCGTGACCTGCTCGTTTATGCCAATCTACGAAACCGTGCGATCAGTACAGGAGGGATCTCGCTAAACTTCCCTCCCCATCCCAAAGGACTGATCTGCGGGTGGTCGGGTGGGAAGGCGCGTTCTTCAAAACCATCGAGCACAAATCCAGTTTGGAAGCCGAGGTTCAAAACTACAAAAGTTGGATACAGACAATCTCATTGGCATGGCCTGCTCACGGTTGATCGAGAATTTCAGCAATTCCCAATGGATCGCCCTGTTCGGCAGTGATCAGGAGTATATTAAGCTTTGTGATGATCTGCCGCTGGCTGAATAAAGTCCTGGTTCCGATCTGGCTACAACTAAATTCTTCAACAATTATCAATTCAAGTTTTACAGGTAAAGAGGAGTAAAAATGGATCCTATTCAAGGTTTGCATCACATCACAGCGGTGACGCGCGACCCACAGCTTAATGTGGATTTTTACCGCAATGTGCTTGGGCAACGTCTGGTGAAAAAGACGGTCAACTTCGATGTCCCCGATACCTATCACTTCTATTTTGCAGATGAGATCGGCACCCCCGGCAGTGTACTGACATTTTTTGCATGGACTAACACGAAACCTGGCGTGCGCGGCAACGGGGAAACTACGGCGCTGGCATATAATATCCCGCAAAATTCGCTTGGCTTCTGGCAGGAGTATCTCACAGGCAAACATGTTCCTCTTCTACCCGTGGAGCGCCGATTCGGTGCAGATGTGTTGTCTTTTGATGATCCAGATGAGATGCATGTGGAGCTCGTCACAACCGACATGCCGCCTGCTGTCCGCCATTGGGCAGAGGGACCGATCCCACAGGCACACTCGTTGAGAGGATTCCACAGCGTCACCTTGTGGCTGGATGAGATCGAACCGACAGCCGACCTGCTGATCAACCAGATGGGCTACACGTTCACGGGGCGCGAAGAAAACCGTCACCGCTTCAGCGGCGGATCTGGAGCTTTGGCTCACATTATCGACATTTTGCATCGGCCAAGGCAGCCCGAAGACCTGCCCAACGAAGCGATCTTCGGCGCCGGCTCGATCCATCATATTGCCTTCCGCGTCCCCAGCGATGAAATGCAATTGGAGTACCAATCCTCCCTGCGCGCCGCAAGCTACGCAGTGACAGCGGTGCGTGATCGCAGTTACTTCCACTCGATCTACTATCACGAGCCCGGTGGAGTCCTTTTCGAGATCGCTACAGATACGCCCGGTTTTACGATTGACGAACCCATCGATTTGTTAGGGGAAAACCTTAAGCTACCTGAATGGTTGGAAACCAACAGGCCTGTCATTGAACAGAATCTTGCCCCGTTCACACTGAAACCCATTGAAAAGATAAAATAACCATGTCCATGCCGCACGCAAGTCAACCGGTTTATACGGCAGGCACGGTTTTGAACGAAGCAACTGCTGCCATGATCTTATTGCATGGAAGGGGCGCGACCGCTGAGGATATCCTGTCCCTTGCCGCCGAGTTAACCTTTCCCGGGCTGACCTTCCTTGCGCCACAGGCATCGGGCTACACATGGTATCCAAACCGATTCATATTGCCCGTGGAACAAAACGAACCACATCTTTCCTCTGCATTGGGGCTGATAGACGGGATCATCAAGCAGGTCGAGAGGGCAATTCCGCTGGAACATATTTTCATCGGCGGCTTCTCACAGGGGGCTTGTCTCGCATCCGAATATGTGATCCGTCACCCACGCAGATACGCCGGGTTGCTGGCATTCAGCGGTGGCTATATCGGTCCGCTCAACGCGCCGCGCGAACCGAAAGGCGATCTGGAAGGAATGCCCGCTTTCCTTGGCTGTTCAGATGTTGATCCGCATATCCCGCTTCAGCGCGTGAAAGAGACCACTGCCCTGCTCCAGGCGATGGGAGCACAGGTCACCGAAAAAATTTATCCGCAAATGGGACATACAATTGTTGAAGACGAAATCGATGAAGCTAAAAGAATTATCGAGGAGAGCCTTTAAATACGGCAGGTCACGTTTGCGAAGTCCCAGAAGAAGGAAATGTGACTTAAAACCTTTTACACCTATATCCTGGCACAATTTTAAAGAATCCCGTGCTAAAATGCGATAACCGTTCTCAAGATAATAAAAGGATTTCACAATGTCGGCATTCATCTCTTATTCCAGGACAAATTCCGCTTTCGCGGTTCGGCTTGCAAAAGACCTGAAATCAGCGGGTTATGATGTCTGGCTTGATCAACTTGATATTGCCACAGGGACTCGCTGGGACGATGAGATCGAAATCGCATTGGAAGCCTGCACAACATTCATGATCGTTCTCTCCCCTGAATCAATGCAATCACAAAATGTCAAAGATGAAATTGGATTTGCAATCGACGCTGGCAAAGACATTTTACCGGTGAGGATAAAGTCTGGTGATATTCCACTCAGGCTAAGGCGTTTTCAATATGTTGATTTTACCAACAGGCCGTACGAAGATAGTTTAAAGGAAATGAAAAGTCTCCTAACTCCTACGGGCCAGCTTGTAACATCCGAGGCTAGTGGGAAAGAACGAGACGCTCGGACAGCAGTGCAAAAAACACGACCACTACGGTCTGAGCCCATCACCCAGATAAGGAAACCACTGGCTAAACAGCCTGAAGCAACAGGCTCTCCAGTTAGAAAGATAAAAGTGTCCAAAGGTCTCCTGGTTGGTATGGTTGCAATCATGGCACTTGGCATTGCAGGGATAGTCATTAGCAGCATCGGAAACGCAGATCCACCTGCGGTTGTCCAGCCTACCGCCAGCATGGTCGTCGAAAATCTGCCCATAGAACAGCCAACCGCAAAACCGACGGTAGATACCACCCAGATTGCAGCCCTCACACAACAAGCACAATCAGAGATCTTTATCACGAAATTCGTTGAAAGCACAGATTTAAGTGACTGGGAACAATTTGTAGTAGGGGAGGGCAGAAGAAACAAGGTAACTATTTTGCCCTCGAATGACGGCCTTGAATTCAACCTGAGTGACCCCGATCTACATGTATATTACGCGTATAAACCAGTTGTATATAAAGACGTTGCCATAAGAATTAAAGCCGAAAACCTGGGCCAAAATGCGAATAACGTCGGCATAGTGTGCCGAAGAACGGGTAATTCCTGGTATGAATTCAGTGTCACGGGTGGCGGTGAATGGAAACTTTATAACTACAATGCCGGTTACGCCATCATTGACAATGGTGGTTCCATGGCCATAAAGACCGGAAAGAGTATCAATGAGTATGAAATGCTTTGCGTGGGTGATGAAATTTCCCTTCGCATCAACGGCCAAACAGTGTCAGCGTTTAGTCCCAAAAATAATACTCACTCTGAAGGGCAGGTAGGTTTCAATATTTCGTCCAGTAATGTATTTCCGATTGATATCAGGATGATTGAATTCGAAGTTTCCAACCCATCGTCAGGATCAACTGCTGACAGTACATTGAGTTCTACTGAGACTGGAACTGCGATCACACCTTGACCCGGCGCCGTATCTCCCGCTACATCAGTGACAAGATATTGGCTTCTCCACAGACGCGGGCAATGTAAATCTTTCAATACCATCTACAAAATAAAACAGGTCGGACTGGCAGTCCGACCTGTTCACTTACACCAACATCCTGACAGGATTTTCAAGGAACTCAGCCAGCTTCTGCATGAACTGGGCTGCCTCTGCCCCATCGCTGACCCGGTGGTCCACGGAGATGGTGACTTTCATGCGCCAGCCAGGTTTGATCTGTCCACCTTCGACCACGGGGACTTCTCTTGCAGAGGAGATCGCCAGGATCGCGGCTTCAGGTGGATTGATGATGGCGATGAAATCTTCAACATCATACATTCCCAAATTGGATGTGGAGAATGTCGAGCCATCGACATCATCAGGCTTGACCTTGCCTTCGCGGGCGCGACCCGCCATGGTTTTTACTTCACCTGAGATCTGACGCAGTGTCTTCTGATCGGTATCCCTGACAACAACTGTCATCAAGCCGCCGGGAACGGTGACCGCCACGCCGACATTGGCGTGTCCGAACTGGACAACCTTGTCGCCGTTGATGGTCGCGTTCAAGTTGGGAAACTGACGCAACGTCAATGCAACAGCCTTGAGAATGAAATCATTAACCGAAAGCTTTTCGTTATCGGGCAAATATTCATTGGCCTGCTTGCGCATCGCCATGAGTGCGTCCATTTTGTATTCGTGCGTCACATAGAAGTGGGGAATGGTCTGTTTTGATTCAACGAGTCTGCGGCCGATGGCCTGGCGCAGCTTCGTCGTTTGGATCTGTTGATCATCTTGTGAAACCACAACGGGTTGAGTTGCCACAGATGCAGGCTGACGGCTCACTATTGCCGGCTGGGCATCTGACATCGCAGATTCCACATCCTTGCGGACCACGCGTCTGCCAGGGCCGGTGCCCTGCACGCGCGCCAGATCAACCTTGTTATCGCGGGCAACCTTCCTGGCAAGCGGACTAGCTTTAACAGGACCAGATTCCACATCCTTGCGGACCACGCGTCCGCCAGGGCCGGTGCCCTGCACGCGCGCCAGATCAACCTTGTTATCGCGGGCAACCTTCCTGGCAAGCGGACTAGCTTTAACAGGACCAGAGTCCACAGGCGCAGCGGCCTGCCCGAAGGGTGCGGGAGCCTCCTGCGGGGACGATACAGGTGTCGGCTGCGTGGGAGCCGCAGGCGCAGGCGCGGGCTTTTCATCCGCTTTAACTTCCGCTTTCTGTTCCTCGGGCTTCTGCGCTTCTGGCTTTGGCTCTCCGCCTTCTGGTTTTGGCGCTTCCACTTTTTCACCTTCCGCACCTACAACCGCGATCGGCGCATTGACGGGAACGGCTGTGCCCTCGTCCACAATGTGCTGCAGGACAACGCCGCTGGCGGATGATTCCACTTCAACGGTGGCCTTGTCGGTTTCGATCTCAGCGAGCACATCGCCCTTGTTGATGTTTTCGCCGACCTGCTTCACCCAGCGGACGAGCGTGCCTTCCGCCATGTCGAAGCCTAGCTTGGGCATATTAATGGTTTCTGACATTATTTTAAAACCTCCTTTACCGCCTCGACAATGTCATGCACCTGCGGGAGGGCAGCCTGTTCGAGCGTGCGGTTGTAGGGAAGCGGTACTTCTTTTTGAGCGACGCGCAGGATCGGCGCGTCGACGTAATCAAATGCCTCTTCATAGATGCGACTGACAACTTCAGCACCCACACCGTAGGATTTCCATCCCTCTTCAACAACGATGGCGCGGTTCGTTTTCTTGAATGATTCCAAAACGGGTTCCATATCGAGCGGGCGCAGCGTGCGCAGGTCAACGATCTCGGCTTCGACACCTTCCTTCGTAAGTTCTTCAGCAGCCTTCATGGAAAGTTCAAGGCCTTTGCAGTAGGTGACGATCGTGACATCCCTGCCTTGGCGTTGCACTTTGGATTGCCCGATTGGAATGAGGTATTCACCATCCGGGACTTCGCCGCGTACCTGATACATGGTCGCGTGCTCGATGAACAAAACCGGATCATTCGACCGAATGGCTGATTTGAGCAATCCTTTGGCATCTTCTGGCGTCCCAGGCGAGACAACTGTCAAGCCGGGGAAATGTGCAAAGATGACATCAGGAGTCTGCGAGTGTGTCGCGCCCAATTGGCGCCCACCACCTCCCACCGCGCGGATCACCATCGGCACAGAGAATTGCCCGCCAAACATGTAGCGCAGCTTCGGCGCCTGGTTGACGATGTAATCCATTGCAGAGAATGCAAAGTTGATGGTCATCAATTCGGCGATGGGACGCTGTCCCACCATGGCTGCGCCGATCGCCGCGCCAATGATCGCATTTTCGGCTATGGGAGTATCCTTGATCCGTTGCGGCCCATACTTGTCAAAGAATCCCTTTGTTACTGCGTATGTGCCACCCCAAACGCCGACCTCTTCGCCCATGATGAAAACGGCGGGGTCGCGGTCCATCTCTTCCATAAGTGCCTGCGAGATTGCCTCGCGCATGGTTATTTTTGCCATAATAATTCCTTTACCACGAAGGGTCACAAAGGTTCACCAAGGTTTTTCTTTGTGTAACTTCGTGTCACCTGCCCCGCTGAGTTTTGCGGGGTTTGTGGTTAGTTTTCCGCGTAAATATCCTTGAACAGATCTTCCAGGGCAGGTTCGGGAGATTGCTCCGCAAATTCAACCGCCTTGTTAACTTCCTCTTCCACGCGGGCGTCGATCTCATCCAACGCTTTCGCAGTGGCAGTCTTCTTGTCAAGCAAATACTTGCGGAAGATCCCGATCGGGTCATTCTCCTGCCACTTCTTCACTTCATCCTGTTTGCGGTAGCGTTCAGGATCGCCCATGGAGTGACCACGGAAACGATATGTGTCCACTTCGAGCAAATAGGGCTGGCTTTCACTGCGGACAAAATCCATGGCTTCCTTCGCAGCTTCATAGACCTTCACCACATTCATGCCATCCACCTGGCTATTCTTCATGCCATAGCCTTCCGCCTTCTGGCGGATAGACGTCACAGCTGAAGCGCGTCCTACCGAGGTACCCATGCCATACTGATTGTTTTCGCAAACCCACAGAACGCGCAATCCCCAGGTCTTGGCCAGGTTCAACGCTTCATGGAAATAACCGATATTGGTCGCACCCTCGCCGAATATACAGATGGTCACATTGTCATTGCCTGCGTACTGGTCTCCCACTGCAAAACCAGAGGCGATGGGCAAATGGCCGCCGACGATGGCATGCCCGCCCCACATGTTCTTTGTAGTATCTGCCATGTGCATGGAACCGCCCTTGCCCTTCGACATACCGGTTGCCTTGCCCAGCAGTTCAGCCATCACCTGTTCCGCTGGAATGCCGCAGTTCAACGCTACGCCATGATCGCGATATGCAGTGATGACACGGTCGCGCGGTTCACGGGCCGCGATCAACCCTGTAGATACGGCTTCCTGTCCAATATACAGGTGCATGAATCCGCCGATCTTTCCAGCCTGGTACAGTTCAGCGCCGCGTTCTTCCACGCGGCGAATCAAAACCATTTGATGATACAAATCCAGCAGTTGTTCCTTCTTCATCTTTGCTCCAGAATTAAAATTGGGAAAATACAGGCAAAATAACACCGGGCAAGTCCCGGCGGTGTGCGTACGTCTCTGTCTCTCCACAAAAAATTATATCAGAGATTATCCATCCGCTTTTCTGTCGAACTCTATCGAGTTTCACAGCAAAATACATTTATGACGAAAGGCGATCGCGCCGCTCAAGAGTTAATACGACCTGGCAGCGATGCGGTGACGCCGCTCCTTAAGGCGCTTCAAACCAGGGATGTAAACCTGCTTCCGTACTATGAGCAGATCCTCGCCCGTATCCCATGAGCTTCCCCAGCACTGATAATTTACCTGCAAGCGCGCATCCCATCATCCGCGGGCTGAGATATTTGTGATCAGCAAGGACCCTGCTGCCATCCCTGCGCTATTAGACGCTGTAAATGGCGAATAATTTACCATCCGTTCACAAGCCGTGCTGGCTCTGGGAAAAATTGGTGACACAGCGGGACAGTTTCGAGGTCCTGACCGAAGCATTTGGATCCGTATCCACGCCATCAGCGGGCTGAGTCAGATCCAGGATTCGCGTGTTGCTCCCGTGCTGATCCAAATGTTGAATGATTCCGAGAGGGACGTAAAGAAACAGGTTATACAATCGATGGGGAATAAAAGATCCGCGTACCGCTGCGGTTCTTCAGGAGATCATGGCAAACCGCAGCGACCGTGAATTTCACGCACTGGCAAAAGCAGCATTGGAACAATTTTCAGGCCAGGTCTCTAAGCCCTTTTACCTTCAGTTTCAAAACCCGGAATGCGGGAGGCGCGTTCGATCCAGCGCAGGACCGCGTCGAGAAGATAGACAGCCGCCATATAGATGATTGCGACAGCGAGATACGCGCCAATGGGGTCATACGTCTGCACGGCAATGGATTTAGCCTTCGCCATGAGTTCCGGGACAGCGATCAGAAAAACCACCGCCGTCGATTTCAACAGGGACACAGGCTCATTCGACCAGGCAGGGATTGCCAGCCGCAGTGCCTGAGGCAGGATCACATGCCAGATCGTTTTCCATTTCGACATGCCGATGGAACGCCCCGCCATCATTTGGTTGTCACCGATTGCAAGCAGGGAGCCGCGCAGATATTCAGCCTGATATGCGCCGCTGTTCAATCCGAGCGCAAGAAAAGCGGAGAGTTCACGCGAGAGCGTAATGCCCAGGCCCGGCAATCCATAATAGATCAAAAACAATTGCACCAGCAGCGGCGTGCCGCGGAACAACTCGATGTAGCCCACAGCCAGTCTCCGCCAGAATTTGCTTCCGTATGTGCGCGCAAGCGTGGCAAGCAGCCCCAGCACAAAGCCCGCGCTGAGTCCCTGGACGGTGAGCAGAAGGGTGATGGCCGCGCCTTTCAACAGATCAGGCAGGAAACGCACGAAGAAGGCGTAAAAATCGCTCATGCCTTGCCGCCTTTTTCCTTCTCTTTCCTGCCATAGAGTTCCGTGATCTTCCACAGGAATTCGCGCGTGCGATCATGTTTGGGATGATAGAACAGGTTGTCTGGTGAACCTTCTTCGACGATACTCCCCTTTTCCATGAAGATGATTCGATCCGCGACTTCGCGGGCAAATCCCATTTCATGAGTGACCACGATCATCGTCATGCGGTCGCGTGCAAGCTGCGCCATCACGCCCAGGACTTCGCCTATCAACTCAGGGTCAAGCGCGGATGTTGGCTCGTCGAACAGCATCACACGCGGATCCATCGCCAGTGCACGTGCAATGGCTACGCGCTGCTGTTGTCCTCCTGAAAGCTGGCCCGGGTAATGGTCGGCGCGGTCGGCGAGCCCAACCCGATGTAGTTCTTCCAATGCTTTCGCCAGCGCCTTGTCCTTCGGCATTTTTTTGACCTTCGTCAACCCGATCCTTACGTTATCGAGTGCGGTGAGATGATTGAAGAGCAAGAAGTTTTGGAATACCATTCCAATGTGCTGGCGGACTTCATCTGCGTTGTAGCCTTTGGCTGTGATCTCTTTTCCATCCAGAAAGACTTCTCCCCCATCGTTGGATGTCAATAAATTAATGCAGCGAAGCACCAACTGCTCCCCTTCGATAGGGGCTTCCTGAAGCATCACCGCGCATCATATATGGCACAAAGGTGTTTTTCAGAATACAACTATTTTATTCACAGGAGAGATAAATGAATACATTTGCGTTGATACTTCGCC
>JBDTPH010000344.1:0-36159 GCA_039932795.1 Chloroflexota bacterium | reverse complement strand
CGACTGGAGTCTTCGGCGCAAATTCCTATTTGCTGCCCGGTGCAGGCAGCGTTGATCTATCTCATTTGCGATTGATCACTTCCGGCTCAGACCGCCTGTCTGATGAAGTATTTAGCGGTTTTCAGAATACCTTCGGCTATACCCTGCTGGAACGCTATGGCATGACCGAGACAGGGATGAATTGCTCAAATCCCTTGCATGGCGAGCGGCGTTTGGGCTCCGTAGGTTTGCCCCTGCGCGGTGTGGAAATACGGGTTGTGAACCCGGAAAATGACGGTGTCCTGCCGGATGGTGAAATTGGTGAAGTGCAATTGCGCGGACCAAATGTTTTCAAGGGATATTGGAGGCAGCCCGAAAAGACTGCCGAGTCTTTCACAGCCGATGGCTGGTTCCGTACAGGTGATTTGGGTTTCCGCGAACCGGATGGATACCTGACGTTATGCGGTCGCTCCAAGGATCTGATCATCAGCGGAGGCTTGAACATCTATCCGCCGGAAGTGGAGCGGGTGCTGGCTGAGCATCCATCTGTTGCGGCGTGCGCGGTGATCGGCTGCCCGGACCGCGAGTGGGGGGAACGAGTCATGGCGGTGGTGGTGCCTGCTAAAATGGAATCCGTTTCAGGCGAGGAGTTGATACGGTTTTGTCGCGAACGTCTCGCACCCTATAAATCTCCAAAGTCCATTGTTTTTCGAGATGAACTGCCGCGCAATGCCATGGGCAAGGTGCAAAAGGCGGAATTGCGGAAGTCAGTCTGTTCGAATCAATAAACCAAACATTTGAAATACATCATGCGAAAATGAGGACATTTGTTACCGTCATTAGAAGCATTCTGGCTGACTGTTGATGATAAGCTATAAGGAGTTGTCTCCATAAATAGGGAGCTTCAATCCCATAGCAGAAGAGGCATTCGCTCGT
This sequence comes from Chloroflexota bacterium, assembly GCA_039932795.1. Taxonomy (GTDB): domain Bacteria; phylum Chloroflexota; class Anaerolineae; order Anaerolineales; family Villigracilaceae; genus Defluviilinea. Next base: position 35,244 of record JBDTPH010000344.1, on the reverse strand, counting down.
GGTAACTGACAGGAAAATGATCAATACGGCTTTACCCCGATATCGTTTGGGAAATGTGTTGGTTACATTGGGTGTGCTGACCTGGCTGCCTTTCATCGTCCTGCGGATCGCCGGGGAGACGCCATCGTTATTTTGGTTTCTCCCTTTCCATCTGGCTGGCGTGATCGGTGGCTCACGACTGCGCTCACTTGCCCGCAGGGAAATGGGTGCGCTTACGCCGAAAAGGAATATTTTGCGAATGCTCGGGCATACCCTGATCTATGCAGGTATTCTTGTATGGCTGCCCTATTTTTATTTGAAACTCTACGCGTCTTCCGTGGTGAATGTAATGGATTTTCTACCCTACCATTTGAGCGGCGTGCTGGGCGGAATCCTGGTATTGGGGCTGAGCTATTGGGTCTCGCGCAAGGCTGAAGGAACTACTCCGTAGAAGCACAGCTGTTTTCAGGCTGCCAAAGTTCATGCTGTTATAATTCGGAAACTATGCTTGAAAGACTTCAAAAAATACTGGCACAATCTGGATATGGATCGCGCCGCGCCTGTGAGGACTTTATCACTGCGGGCCGCGTCCGTGTCAATGGACAGCTCGCCTCGCTCGGACAGAAGGCTGATCCCGCTATTGACAAGATCACTGTGGATGGAAAACCCATTGCCGCAGCCGAATCATTGACATACATCGCGTTGTACAAGCCGCGCAATGTTTTATCCACGGTGGAACGCGAGCGCGGTGATGACCGTCAGACCGTACGCGACCTTGTGGATGTTCCTCAACATATTTATCCCGTGGGCCGGCTGGACTTCGAGAGCGAAGGTCTTGTCATCATGACCAACGACGGGGACCTGGCAAACCGATTAACTCATCCGAGGTATGGTCATACAAAAGAGTACAAGGTCCTGTTGGCGAAGCGGCCGGACAAGGCGCAACTGGAAGCCTGGCACCATGGTGTGGTGTTGGAGGACGGCTACAAGACTGCGCCAGTGGATATGTACCTGGAGAAGCCTCAAGGCAAAGGTGCGTGGGTCCGGGTCAGCATGGGCGAGGGGCGAAAGCGTCAGATCCGTGAGACCTGCCAGCAAATTGGCCTCCCGATCGTAAGTATTGTACGTGTCCGAATTGGAACCCTGGAACTGGGTTCCATCAAACCTCGTCAATGGCGCTACCTGACCACGAAGGAAGTTGAAGATCTCAGGAAACCTTCGAGTGCCAAAAGCCACAGAGAGCCACGCGGCATGGCTGAGAGAACCAGACGCCAGTAGGCGTTACAAAACAAAACCCCGATCAACGGGGTTTTGTTTTTTTTATTGCATGGTGACGACAACTTCATGGGTCTTGCCATCATCCTGCAACGGGATTTTGAGGTCTGGTAATTTTTTCCCATTCATTGTGATGTGACGTACTTCACAGGTTGCCCCATTTGGATTCTCAACGCGGATGTGAACCATCGTTTTGCCTAAACGATAATTGATCTGATATCCCTTCCAACTGCTGGGGATGCAGGGATTGATCTGCAGGTGATCTGCCGAACGTTCGATGCCGAGCAGCCGTTCCACGCCGAGACGATACATCCAGCTGGCAGAGCCTGTGTACCACGTCCAGCCGCCGCGCCCATTGTGGGGTGCTGTGCTGTACACATCTGCCGCGATGACATAGGGCTCCACTCGATAGTGATGAGCTTTATCCAGTGTATCGGCATGATAAATGGGATTGATCAGTTTGAATAACTCGTGAGCGCGGTCGCTCTGTCCCAATTCTGCAAATGCCCAGATCGCCCACAAGGCTGCATGAGTATACTGCCCTCCGTTTTCGCGGATGCCCGGTGGATACCCTTTGATATAACCAGGATTGCGCGACGTCTTATCGAACGGCGGCGTCAGCAGCAGGATCAGTTCATTGTCATGATTGACAAGTCTCTGATAGACCGACTCCATCGCATGCGCGGCGCGGGCCGGGTCACCGCCTTTGGAGAGGATCGCCCATGATTGGGCAAGTGAGTCGATCTGGCAGTCATTGTTTTCCCTGGAGCCCAGTGGGGAACCATCATCGTAATACGCGCGTCGATACCAATCGCCGTCCCAGCCTCCCGATTCGATCGCTGCCGAAATCTTCTTCGCCTGGGTTCGATAATCTGTGGCACGTTCATTGTCATTCATCAATTCGCAGAGTGGTGCGAAGTTCGTTAGTGTGGAGGCGAGGAACCAACCCAGCCAGATGCTTTCACCTTTACCTTTTGCGCCTACGAGATTCATACCATCGTTCCAGTCATGCGCGCCCATGAGCGGGATCCCGTGAATACCGGCGGTTGTCCCTCTGGCAATAGCCCGGCAACAATGCTCATAGAGAGTCCCTTCCGTAGCGGATGGAAATTGCCCATACCGTTCATGTTCCTCTGGTTTCAGGGGTTCCGCGCTGAGAAATGGAACTTGCATGTCCAGGATGGCTCGATCTCCCGTGGCCTGCACATAGTGTGCAGTCACAAAAGGAAGCCACAACAGATCGTCGGAACAGCGCGTGCGCGGGCCGCGTCCGGCGGGTGGATGCCACCAATGGAGCACATCACCTTCCTCAAATTGATAACTCGCGGCTTCAAGCAAATGCTGCTTTACCAATTCAGGCCTGGCATGGATGAACCCCATCGAATCCTGTAATTGATCGCGATAGCCATATGCGCCACTCGACTGGTAGAAACCTGTCCGCCCCCAAAAGCGTGCTGATATTGACTGATACAGCAGCCAGCGATTCAGCAAAAGATCCATTGCCTTATCCGGAGTTTCCACATGGAGCTGCTCGAGGAGGTTGTCCCAAAACACGCCGATCTCCTCCCACGCACTCTGGACGTTTTGAATATTTTGAAAATGCCCAATTAGCCGCTCTGCGTCCGCGCGATCCATCCCCTGACCGAGCAGGAACGTGACTTCCTTTGTTTCACCGGGTTGAAGCCAGAGCACAACCTGCATGGCCGCACAGGGATCCGCACCCGCCTCGACGCGAGGTGTTAGACCAACACGTTCGAGCGCGGCAGGTCGCGCATAACTGCCATGGCTTCCAAGAAACTCGGCGCGGTCAGCGGTCAGGCCATTGGGTTCGCGCGTGGATGCAAGAAACGCAACCCGTTCGGAAAAATCCTGGCTGTAGGGGTTGCGTGCGAGCAAGGCAAACTGTGCGCCGGCAAATTCAGGCACGATGTAGGGCGCGGTGTTTTCGTGTGTAGTCCCTAGCACCCATTCGGCGAAATACACTGTGTTGATGCGGCGGACGCGTGTGCTGGCATTCGTTAATTTCAACTGGACGATCTTGACCGGCTCGGTTGTCGCAACAAAGACACGCACCTGCTGTTCCAGGCCGTGACTTGCGTGCTGGAAAATGGAATAACCAGCCCCGTGACGGATGAGGTAGGGTTCGTCTGCACGGCTGGGTAATGGCGTGGGGGACCAGATCTGCCCGGTGTCTTCATCGCGCAGATAAATGACTTCGGCAGGAGGGTCACTCACGGTGTCGTTGCGCCAGGGAGTGAGACGATTCTCTCCACTGTTCTGGGCCCATGTACAGCCCAGCCCCGTTTCAGAGACAACACATCCGAACCCTGGCGTGGCAATCACGTTGACCCATGGTGCGGGAGTCCATTGACCGGGCTCGAGATGGATCACGTATTCGCGCCCATCGGGTGTGAAGCCGCCGAGTCCATTATCGAATAGCAGGTCGGTGGGCCTCTTGGGCTGAGGCATGGGATCCATGGATGGATTCTCGATCGGGACAAAGCGCGGCAGCCGGACTGGATTAACATCCAGCCGCGACAACTGTTCTTCAAGGGAACCAGCCAGCCCGTCCAGAACGACGCGTGCGGCAGATTGCAGGAGAATTCGCTCTGATTCATTCATCTGGTCTTCCCGAACAATAAATATCCCACCGCGCTTATTGATACGGTCGTTGTTGTGGGTCCGGTTCAGGATGCGGTGAATTTTGTTCTGCAGGTCCTGGTCGTATCCGCTGGCAAGCTCGTTGAGAATGACGACATCAATCATCAAGCCCCGCCGGCGCCAATAGGTATAGGCTTGCATAACGTCATGCAACAGAATAATATCCTCTTCGCGTTTCATCCGTAACAACAGAATCGGATAATCGCCCGAAATGGCAAATGACCACAGGCCGGGCTGACCGAGCGCATTCGAAGCGAGTACACCCGGATTTGCCCGCAAGGCGTGCGACGGGTAAAGGAGAGGAGAGAGAAGTTTTTGGAACCGTTCAATATCCATCGATGTGATATTGAGTTGTGTGAGCTCTTTTTCAACATGGATGCGCGCGTCGACAAAGCCGCGGTTGATCTGTGACCAGCGCCGATACCGATACACAAGTTGAAGCGCTTCCTTGCGCGAGCCGGCAGTGAGTGTAACAAACGCGATCTGCACGGTCTCGTACGCAGACAGGACAACCTCAGCCTGCAACGCGCAGATGGGGTCGAGCGTTGCTCCGATGGTTCCTGAAAGGAGGGAAGATTCATTTCTCACATGGAACACGCCGGGCAGTTTATCTGTTCCGCCCCGTCCAAGAAAAAGTGTGCGGTCGGTTTCATAGCCCGATAATTCGATGTGGTCATGATTGCTGGTGAAAAAGTGCACCAGATAGATCGGTTTTTCATCGGCGGAACGGGGCCGACGATGGAATAGCAGGCATTGTTGTTCAACCAGAAATTCACTTTCGATAAAAAGCTTGTTGAAGGCAGGGTGGCGCTGATCCGCAGATTGCTGAGCGAGGATGATCTCTGCATAGCTGGTGAGGGCAAACATACGCGATTGGTTTCCGTGGTTGGTGATGCGTACGCGGCGGATCTCCACATCGTCATCTGCTGCCACACTGATCGAGGTACGCAGCACAATATCACCGTCCTGCCGCTCAAATTCGACCTGGTGCGGCAGGAAGGAAATTTCACTGTGGTCCGGAACGGTCATGGTGGGTTGAGGAGTGACTGACCATACCCCTCCGTTGAGACGATCCTCCACGTAGATCCAGGTTCCCCAATCATCGAGCGTAGCGTCGGCGCGCCAGCGCGTAAGTTCCACATCATCCCAGCGGCTGAAGCCTGAACCCGAGGCATTGATCAACAGGGTGTAGCGTCCATTGGATAGACAATGGATCTGCGGATAGGGGGAATCGGGTGATACATGCCATGGATCGAGGCTGACATTCACAGGTGTGCCGCGTGCGGTTTCCATTTGTTGAGGGCGTGGATGTTCCGTGGGAGCGCTGACCGGAGTCTGTTCCTGCAACAGCAGTTCAACGCTATGGATACGCGGGTCTGCGTGCAGGCGCTTTATCATGCGTTTGTCCAAAAGATGACCATGCAGGGAAAGCAATATCATCCCCTGGTGATGAGCCATGTATGAACGTATGATCGCGTACTCTTCACCGATCTTCAAACGCCCGGGCGTGAAATCAACCGATTCATACAAACCATATAAGGCCCACATCTTATGTTTTTCGAACCAGGTTAAATTCTGCATCACTTCCTCGGGGGCAATGGAAAGCGCGAGCAGGGACGCATAGGGTGTGACCACCAGATGATCTGAAAGTCCGCGCTTGTATCCCAGGTGAGGCACACCGAACGCCTGGTACTGATAGATCTGTGCCGTATCAAAGTTGTAGTAACTTGACTCGGATATGCCCCAGGGAATACCCTTCTCTGTGGCATATGCGATCTGCTGCTCCACGGCCACCTGACTACTCTGATCCATGAGCGTGTTGGGATAACTACGCACGAGCAGGTTGGGCATTAAATATTCGAACATTGTTCCGCTCCACGAAAGGAGAGCGCGTTTTCCACCCAATTCGGTCAACGGCCTGGCAAGATACAGCCAGTGGTTCTGTGAAACATCTCCGCGGGCGATGGCGACCAGACTTGCAATACGGGATTCAGATGCCATGAGGTCGTAATAGTTTGGATCCAGGCGGCCGGACTCGACGTTATACCCAATATGAAACACGTGGCGGCTTGGGTTATATAGAAAACTGAAGTTCATCTCATCGAAGAACGATTCGGTCCGCCGGGCAAGTTCTGAAAAATCCTCAAGCAGGGAAGCGGAAAACTTGCGGGTAGACTGAAGGTCATAGGCAAGCACCTCACACCAGTCGAAGGAAGCACTGTCCCCGGCATCCAATAATTCCATGATTTTTTCAAGGGTCTGGCTGGCGCATTCACAGATGTGTGGGATTTCGCCAAGCGTGGGGTGTAAAGAGAGGGTTGTCAATAGCTCGTTCCAGACATCGGCAAGTTCAGGTTTTGTGTGGGAATTGGGAGCCGGTGTGGGCACATCCGCGAGTGAGATCAACCAGGGAGCCAGGATCTGCAAATCAGTGCGGATATGCCTCAATTGATAACGAACCCGCTGAACCCAGGTGGAGAGCTCCCGCCAGGTTTCAGGGGACAACTCCTCCCCGGAATCCTGAATTGCAGTCCACAACAAGCCTTCGAACTCTGCCTGACCCTCCACAAGCAAATTTACCAGTAGGGTGGGGGAGAATTGTGCAGGATTGCCAAGCATTTGCGCCTGGCTCCGTAGTGAGTTAATGGCTTCCTTCAGGTCATTTGCTGATCTGCCGATGCTGGACTGCTCCAACGTATGCAATAGCATGTCCAGCGTATCAACGTATCCCTGCCAGTGCACGATGGGAGAGGATCCAATATCCACGCAACCCTGTTTCAGAGCGAGCAGGCATCCCGCGAGATTGCCGCTATCCACGGTGGAGATGTAGCGGGGCGTGAGCGGTGCAAAGGTGCGTGTGTCATACCAGTTCAAAAAGTGACCGCGCAGGCGTTCGAGTGAATCCATGCTGTCGAAGGTATCACGCAGGCGCAATGAAAGTTCGGTTGCGCCCATATAGCCCATGTCGTGGGCGGCCAGCGTGGAGAGCAGCATCAGGCCAATATTGGTAGGCGATGTTTGATGTTGGACCAGTCCACGCGGACTCTCCTGAAAGTGATCGGGTGGCAGCCAGCGATCTTCCGGGCTGACGAAATGTTCAAAATATAGCCATGTAGAACGCGCAAGCAGGCGCAGTTTCTTCTCCTGGGCAGGTGTAAGTTTGACCTGGGGTTGTATATCGGGTTTGCTGATGCGCGCCGCGACATAGGGTGAAATGAACCAGCCAAGCAGGAGCGGCATGGATATTAATAGAGCGTCACTGTCCACGAGGAAGATTGCGATGCCGGTTGCAATGGCGATCAAGGGTGCACTGAACATTGCCTGCCAGGCAGTTTTGAGCCGCAATCTTTTCCCGAACAATTGAACCGTATGCGCGGCGGTCATCCATTGAAGCATATTTTTGCGCGTCACGTAGAGGCGCGTGAGCGTCGTGGCGATGGCGTCCAGATAGATCAGCAATTCATGAGGCAGGAAGATGATTTCGAACAAAGAACGCAGCGTTGACAGTTGGACTGGGCGGGTCACCACATTGGAGGCCTGATCGCCAGCACCGCGAAACAGACCCGAAACAAAATTCATGATGATCGGCATGAGATAGGGAGCCAGCGCGAAAAGCATCCATGCAAACTTTGTCCCGGGCAGAAACAGCCATCCGCTGATCAGCAGGGTCAATGATGCAGGCGCTATTAAGCTGCGCCTGAGGTTGTCGAGAATCCTCCATCTGTCAATCAGTGACAGCGTATTGCGAGACTTTCCTTGCGTTCGATGCGGCACCCATTTTTGCAGCCAGGGCAATAACTGCCAATCGCCGCGGACCCAGCGGTGCAGGCGGTCGGTGTAGGCAAGATAATGCGGTGGATAGTCCTCAAATAAAACCACATCTGTGACCAGTCCGCATGAACCCTGAAGAGCCTCGAATAGATCATGGCTTAACAAATGATTTTCGGGAATCTTGCCATGCAGGCTTCTTCGAAAGGCATCCACATCATAGATTCCCTTGCCAACAAAATTCCCCTCGCCGAACAAATCCTGATAGACATCCGACACGGCGCGTGTATACAGGTCTATGATGGAATCCCCGGAATAGGCACGCGTGAAAAGTGATTGATTAACGACAGCGGGTCGAACCTGGACCCGCGGCTGGAGTATCGTGTAACCGGCTTTTATCTCGCCTGAATCGGGTTCGAATTCAGCATGGTTCAGCACATGGGCCAGTGTACCGATCAGGCGATGGGCGCTGTCACGCTGCAATAGTGTATCTGCATCCAGGGTGATCACATACCGTATGGATTCGAGTATGTCTAAATCACCGAATTGGATTGTGTATGAGGTGTCAGTCTTTCCCCGTAGAAGCCCATTGAACTCCTCCAGTTTGCCGCGCTTTCTCTCCCATCCCATCCAGGTTTGTTCACCCGGGTTCCACGTTCGTTCGCGGTGGAAGAGATAAAAAGGACGATAACTGTCATTCCCGTATTTTTCGTTCAGACGTTCGATCTCTGCTTTGCCTTGTGTGATGAGTTCGTCATCCTGTGGTGTTTCTTTTTCATTTGCGTCGGCAAAATCGGTCAACACGGCAAAGAAAATATTTGGGTCGCTATTGGCAACGAAATGATTTTCAATTTGGCGGGTCAAAAACTTAACATCCCGTTCGGTGCCGAATAAAGCCGGGATGACAACCATGGTCCTGTATTCAGTCGGCACACCCGCCTTAATGTGAAGTTTCGGGAGCGTATGTGGTGGAACAAGAGATGTCACCAGCCAGTTGACGACGTCCACTGCCAGTGCAGACGCCGGAAAGATTGCAAGCAGCGTGATGACAATCAACTGCGCAAGATTCCCTCCGGCACGGATGGCAAACCACAATGCCGATGAAAAGAGGAGAATGGTCAGAAAAGTAATGCTGCCAAGATAGGCAGATGTGGCATTCTTGCGGATGAAACGTAAAAAGCGCCCGCGTGTGGATGGGCGGAAGTCAATCAACTCCTCGAGTTTTGACCGTCCCTCTGCGATCAGAAAATAGCCAACATGCTGTTGGCGCTCCGTTGCACCGGTCCTGGCAAGTTGAATTGCCTGCAAAGCGATTTCGGTCTCAGTCATGGAGGAGCCGCGTGCCAGCTCTTCAACGATACTGCGATATTGGTTGCGCGTCTCAAAATCGGACTGGTTATATTGGCTGGCAGGGTCGCTTTGCAGGATGCTCTCCAGCACACTGGTTGCCTCGAAGAATTCCTTCCAATCGAGGGTGGCAAGGAGACGCAGGTTGAGGATGGAACTAATGACCTTCGTCTCGGAATCGGGCTCGGCGGAGTCTGAAGCGGATTTGATCTTCGTCCACAGCTTGGGATCTGGAGCGGCATCCCAGATCAGCTGGGTGATGTCTGCCAGGCCATTTGCAAGCGTTTCCATGGCTGCCAGGCGGAACATCAGCGGCAATGCCCATATTTCACCTACCTGCAACACCGATGTTTTTTGAAATGTTTGGATGAACGACTTGACGTTTTCAATATCGAGCCGTGGCGTATCGCGGCTAATGGCCAGCACAAGAATGTAGGCGCGCGTCCAGGCGTCCTGCGTTTTTGGCAAACGGGAATAATAATCGGCTGGCAGGTCGTCCTGTACCACCCGGATGGTCTGTTCCAGAACATAGAAGTTATCGAGAAGCCACTCCGCCGCGTTGGAAACTGCCACGTGTGTCTTGGCCGCTTCATCAAAATGGCTGTAGGCTGTTTGAAAAAACTGTTCCAATTTTTTCAAACGGTCCGGGATCGGAAATGAACTTTTATACCGTTTGACGTCTCTTAATTCTTTTGCCAGCTGGAGTGCAAGTGTATCGCTTTGCAATGCAGGATTTTTTTCGATTGTGGCTGCGGCTTGAACCATCAACTAATGTCCTTTACCTTCCCTGACCGCCTGTTCGGCATATGTCGGTAGGATTTCGTTTTCGGATAGATCCTGCATGATCAGCAACGGTGAACTCCCGTGGGCGATCATGCTGGTGGTAATACTGCCATAGGGCCAGCGCCTTTCACCTGAATCACCGTGCGCGACCATCAGAACGAGGTCAGCTTTTGCTTCCTCGACCATGTCGTGCAAAGCGCCGATAACATGATCTGCCACCATGAGATTTGTTTCAAGCTCCAACCCTTTCAATGACAATTGTGTGGAAATCTGCTCATGATAATGTGAGGCCATCTTTTTGTTCTTCTCAGTCAACTGGTCAATCAGCTTTCTGTCCTTCTCTGAAAGCGGCATGCGTTGGATGATCTGTGGTTTTTGGATAACAGTGCCAAGCATTATTTGAGACTTATAGAACTGTGCCAGGCTGATTACAAACGGCAGAATGAATTCCGCCCTTGCAGAACAATCCGAACCGATGAATAATCGTTTGTAATGGACTTCCGTGGATGGGTCGGCGACATACGCGCGTACCAACAAAACGGACCGGTAGGAACGCAACAGGACTTTTTGAACGACACTGCTGACATTCCAGCCACTCAAGCCGGTACGCCCATGTGTGCTGAGGACGATCAAATCCACTCCCTGCGTGCGTGAAAATTCAATGATGCTCTCCGCTGATTTGCCTTCGAGGATCACATGAGTAACAGCAAGACCTGACTTCTGCAACCGTTCGACGGTTTGTTCCAGATAGACCTGCGATTCCTGCTTTTGCATGTGCCAGCCTACAGGGTCTATGGGTGGACTGCCATTCCGGTTATTGGGTTGTTCCAAAACATGAATCAATGTGACACGTGCGTTCGTCACTGGAGCAATTGCCATTACGTGCGGTAATACGCACTCTGCCAGAGCAGACCCATCCAATGGCACAAGAATGTGATTAATCACGGCGCCTCCAATACTGATATGAAAGATCACTGGCTGCGATGAAACTGTATTGACCAATATTCGTTTCCCCGTTGCTGTGATTATAAAGCAGAATTCCGCGGATTTAAACATACGAACCGCCATGCGGCGGTTTGTATGTTTTCTTGAGATCAAAAGAACTTTTAGATTAATCGCATATCCCAGAACTTCACAACGACCGGTTCCAATACTTCTTTGATCTTGTTTCTGTTCAAGCCTTCCACTTTGAAGGTGACGACTTTCGTATTTGCATCCGGCCCTGAGAACATACCGAATGAAATAAAGTTACCGCCATTATGGGCGATTGCACGTGTCAGTTGTGCCAGCTGACCGGGCTCATCTGCAATGGTAGCAGTGACGCGCAGGGCCTTCTGGCGTGCACCCATTAACTCAAGCAGGATCTTGAACAGGTCGGTTTCAGTAATGATACCGACAACCTTGCCTGCGTCCATTACAGGTACTCCACCGATCTTTTGATCTGCCATCATGCGCGCTGCTTCCTCGATGGGTGTGTCCTTGTCCACCGTGAGCACCTTCTTCGACATTACATTTTTCACCGTGACCTTGCTGATCAGGTAGTTTAATTCCCAAATGCTCAGGGAAGTGGCCTGCGAAGGGGCAGCGTTCAGCAGATCCCTTTCCGAGACAATACCCAGCATTTTGCCACCCTTCATGACAGGTGCGCGGCGGATATGTTCCTTCCTGAACATTGCCAGGGCTTCGTTGATGGGCGTATCTGGTGTGACTGAAATCACGGGACGGGACATTCTATCACCGACAAACATTTTGACCTCCATATAGCTCAAGCGCCATAAGACGCTACTTGTGAAATTAGTTACAAAATAATTATACGCAGAGTTGTCCGTATTGCTGTCACCAGAATGCAGTGAATAAGGTCATATTTAGTACTGCGCAGCGATCACAGTCCCAGATATGCCTCACGAACATGTTGATCCTTGATCAGTTTTCGTGCTTCGCCCTCGAGATTGATCCTGCCTTCCACGATCACATAGCCATAATCGCTGATCGCCAGTGCCAGATGGACATTCTGCTCCACCAACAGGATCGTCAGCCCCTGTTCCCTTAATTGTTTCAGGCTTTCAAAAAGCTGGAGTACAAGTACGGGGGCCAGCCCAAGCGATAGCTCGTCAATGAAAAGAATTATGGGGTCTGCCATGATGCCGCGTGCCACTGCCAGCATCTGCTGTTCGCCGCCGCTCAGGGTGCCAGCTTTTTGGCTATGGCGTTCCCTCAAGCGTGGGAACATTTCATAAACCCGTTCAAGATTGCCTGCTAACTTGGGTCTTGCTCGTTGATTGGACGCGCCCATTTCCAGGTTTTCATAGATCGACATGTCTGTAAAAAGCTGCCTGCCCTCGGGAACGAGCACGAGTCCCATGTCGGCTTTGGTGTAGGCAGGCACGCGGCTTACGTCCTGCCCGTCAAAGTAAACTGTTCCACTCCAGGGTGGTAATAAGCCGATTACGGAACGAAGCAGTGTTGTTTTTCCTACACCGTTCCCGCCGACCAGACAGGTCAATTTCCCTTTTTCCAGGTTCATGCTCGAACCCCACAGGATCTGAACATCTCCATAGCCGGAGGTGATGTCTTTTACTTCCAGGAGTGCCATGTTAATTCTCCTCCAAGAGCTGCTCAGCCAGACGCGGATCACCAAGGTAGGCCTCGATCACCTTTGGGTCTTTTGTGATGGTTTCGGGATTGCCCTCGGCAATCTGCATCCCGTAATCCAGAACGACGATGCGGTCCGAGACATTCATAACGGCTTTCATCAGGTGCTCGATCATGATGATGGTGATTCCCTGTTCTCGTATCTTCAGGACAGTCTGGATCATGTTATCGATTTCAGAGTGATTGAGACCGGCCAGCACTTCATCCAACAGCAGGAGATATGGATGCGCTGCCAATGAGCGGGCCATTTCCAATCGCTTCTTCTGCGCGACGTTCAAGCTGCCTGCCAATTGATCGGATCTGACTGCCAGGCCGACGAATTCAAGTACCTCATCTGCGATCTTGGCTGCGTTGCTGAGGTCTTGACCCTCATGTCCGAAGCACGCGCCAACCATCACATTTTCCCGAACCGACAGTTCATTTAACGGGCGAACGATCTGATGGGTGCGTGCCATTCCCATTTTGGCGAGTTGATAGGGTTTGAACCGGGTCACATCCTGATCGCGGAACATGATGCGTCCACTTTCAGGAGGGTAGACTCCATTGATGGCGTTAAAGAGAGTCGTTTTTCCTGCGCCGTTCGGACCGATCAGCCCCAGGATCTGCCCCTGCGGCAGATCAAAGGTAATGTTGGAAAGTGCCTGCAAACCGCCAAACCGTTTGGACACACCCTGCAATGAAAGAAGGATTGTCATGCGAATACCCTCCTCAATGTTGGGATGCGTTGTCGCAGCCAGCCGATTGCGCCTGCCGGAATGAAGAGCACGATCATAAGCAGTAGCACGCCAGAGACGGACAATTGAATATCCTTGAAGAAATCACTGGTGACCAGAAAGCCACGCATACCCTGATATGCGAACGCGCCCAGGATCGGACCCAATACCGTTCCCTGACCGCCCAGCATCACCATCACAAGCAACTCAATGGATGCATGAAGTGGGAAGGCATCGTGCGGTTCAACATTTCCGTTTTTGAAGAAAAACAAGACACCGATCATGCCCGGGATGATCGCTGATAGCACGTATGCCCAGGTTTTTGCGTTTGGAGCATAGACACCCATCACTTCGGCTGCATCTTCATTTTCACGGATTGCGAGCAGTCCCAGTCCGAACTTGGATGTCCGAACGAAAAAACTCAGCAGGATCGCCGCAAGTGCAAGTCCGGTGCCAATATAAAATGACGTCTGCAACGCCTGCGCCGCGCCTCCATAGGCTTTGTACACACTGAAATTGAGTGTGATGCCAGTCGGCCCACCGAATAGGTCAAAGTTGTTAATAAATGCCTTCATCGCTTCATTGACGCCAATGGTTGCCAGGGCGAAATAAGCGCCGCGTAAGCGTAGAATCGCTGAGCCAAGTAGGAAAGCCAAAATACCAGAGGACAGTCCGCCTGCCAGAATTGCCGTCCACAAGGACCATTCCTGCTCAGTCAGCAGGTAGAGACCTACATAACCGCCAAAGCCATAAAAGACAATATGACCAAAGCTGACATATCCGGTGTATCCAAGCAGGATATTCAGACTCGATGCCAGCGCTATGGCTTTCAGAATCGTGAATACGCTTTCACGGTTTGCGGCTTTGCCTGAGATGGCGGGCCAGATTGTGAGCGCAACGATCGCCAAAAGGGGCAGGAGAAGACCGCGATATCTTTGCCACGTGTTCATTGTTTTGCTCCAAAGAGGCCACTTGGGCGTACGAGCAGAATAATTACGAACAAGCCGAATTCGATCACGGGGACCCAGGATGATTCAAGAAAGGCAGGAATGATACCTTCGAGGACGCCCAGGATCAATCCGCCGAACAGCGCGCCGATGGGATTTCCAAGCCCGCCAAGCACGCCGATGACAAAACTCTTTAGTTCGTAACTTCCACCGGCAAGAATACTAAACGGGAAGAAGGTGGCGATCAATGCACCTGAAACAGCCGCCAGCATTGTCCCCAAACCAAAGCTTAATGCAAGAATCCGTGTGGATGGGATTCCCATGAGTTCTGCTGCCGCACGGTTATTCGCCACTGCACGAATATATTTTCCTGGCCGTGTTTTGTATAGGAAGAGATACAAACCGCCGGTGAACAACATGGCAACCAGTGCTGCGATCAAGCGTGTGCCAAGGAGTGTTACAGACCCCAACTTGATACTGCCCGCTGTAAAATCCACATTGTAGGGGGACGTTGTGAAAGCCGCCGTTCCCAGTCCAATGATGATCATGTTGACCGAAAATGTTGCCAGAAGCGAAGAGAGGTGCGGGGCGTTGATCACGCGGTGGACTGCGATCACATAGATAACAACCCCGAGCAGTAAGCCAAATATCGCAACTGGGATCAATCCGAGATATGGGTTGAGACCTGTCCGTGAGAAAAGGTAGAATGTTCCAAACATTCCCAGGGCAATAATGGGGCCATGAGAAAGATTGATCACATTCATCACTCCCCAGATCAGCGTCAGGCCCATTGCAGCCAGACCATACACAAATCCCAGGAGGATGCCGTCAGGAAGTGATGTAAGTAATAGGCCAAGTTGTTGCATGCTCATCTCCTGTATAAAGATTGAGGGGCGGGTGAGCCCCGCCCCTGCAAGCAAACGTTAATAAGTGGTGACTATGGTGCTGGAACTGGATAAAGCGGCTCGGCATTTGCAACGTCTGCGGGCCAGATCACTTTGCGGACCAATGTGCCCGTGTCGTCCTTCTGCCACTGCGCAACCACCATCTGATGGCTGAGCTGCAGACCATGTGCATCAGGGGTTGTATCGAACTGGATCCCGCCGTAGAAGGTAAAGATATCCATGGCTTCAAGAGCAGCTTTTACTTTTTCGGGATCGATTGAATCAGCAGTCTCAATGGCTTTCTGCAGGACAAGCCCGGCAACATAGCCGCCCGCGACATGATAGGTGGGCTTATCGCCTGTTGAAGTTTCATAGGCAGCGGCAAATTCCTCACCGGTCGGCCCGAACCATTCCTTGCCCAGTGCGTTGCCTTCCTCGGCGGTATGAGTAGCCGCGAGTTCCCATTGACTGGAGGTTGAGATACCTAGAGCAGCATCGCCTAGTTCAGGGAACTTAGAATCGGCAGGAGCGACAAGCAGGGAGACGAATTTCAGTCCCGCTTTGCGTTCATATAATTGTCGGGCGAAAGTGCTGCCGTCGGGATAGTGTCCGCCACCAAGCAGGACAGTGGCTCCAGAATCGACGAGCTTATTGATCACGGGACCAAAGTCGGCTGTGTCTGGGGCATATCCCTCTTCCAGTACAATTTCGAAGCCCTGTGCTTCCAGATAGGGTTTCAGCCCATCCACCACCGAGGTGGAGAATTTGTCATTTTCATGTACGATCGCGATCTTGGCCCCCGGGTCCAATGTCTTGAGCATATCAACCGTGCTGGTGAGATACAGGCTTCCAGGTGTGTAAAGCTGGAACAGGCTGGTGTTGCCGGTTTTGTAGGCATCATCTTCAGCCGCGCCAGCTGTGAGCATCACTTTACCGTTTTGTTCCGCGATGATGGAAGCAGCCGCAGTAAGGCCCGAGGAATAGGGGCTGATCAGAAAATCAGCATTGTCTTCTGTGATGAGGCGTGTGTAAAGTTCCTGCACGCGTTCCTTGCTCGATTCATCATCGTACGTCTGCGAAGCAATTTTGACAGTGGTTCCGTCGCTCAATTTCATACCCCCCGCCTCATTGACCTGTTCCATCCACAAGTTGAAACCGGCCACCTGGCGCTTTGAGGAAACTTCCTGTGCGCCTGTCAGGGATGATGTGAACCCGATGGTAACGGTCTCTTCCGATGCTGCAGCAGGTGCCTCGGTGGCGACCGTTGTTTCGGCGGGCGCTTCCGTGGGTTCAGGAACAACAGGCGCATCCGTGGGTGCAGCGGGGCTTGGCCCACAAGCTGACAGGAGCATACCCATCAACACCAGGACTGTAAAGATACTGAATAGCGAACGTTTCATTGATGCCTCCTCCATTGGCGAAATGGATTGAATTCTAGGATGGAACCATTCCATCCATATTCATTCTAGAAGGCAGATGAAAAATTTAACTAAAAATTGAAACAGGAGTTATAAAAAAGCCGTAAATAATTCATCCGTCAAAGCGATAGCCGATGCCATGCTCTGTATGCAGATATCGCGGGCGGAGCGGTTCTGCTTCGATCTTCTGACGCAGTTTTCCGATATATACGCGCAGATATTCAGCTTCATCCCCATATTCCGTTCCCCATACATGCTGCAGGATGGCGCGATGAGGCAATACTTTTCCACTATTTTTCATGAGATAAACGAGCAGGTTAAACTCCGTGGGCGTGACATCGATCTTTTCACCGCGGACCTTGACCATGTGCCGTTCCACATCGACTTCTATGTCGCCGCGCACGACTTTTTCTTCATGTGCATCTGGTTCCGACCAATCGGCACGTCGCAACACTGCTTTGACCCTGCCCAACAATTCCCCGACTCCGAAAGGCTTCGTCAGATAATCGTCGGCTCCGAGATCGAATGCGCGCACTTTATCAGTTTCCTCTCCCATGGCTGTCAGGATAATGATCGGCACATGTGAATCCTGCCGGATGCGGCGCATGGCTTCCAGCCCATCCATATGAGGCATCATAATGTCCATGATCACAAGTTCAACATTTTGATTCTTGAAGAGTGCCAGCGCTTCAAGCCCATTCGAGGCCATTAATACCTTATAGCCGCGCACTTCCAGGTTTCGACGCACAAAATCGCGCAGGGGCTTCTCGTCATCTACGACTAAAACGTTTATGTTCATCAGCTGATCTTCTTCTTTGGTTTTTTGCGGTTGTCGGATGGTTCGGTTTTCGTGGGAAGGGTAAAGGCGATGCAGGCCCCAGCCTCCTGGTCCTCAGCCCAAATCCTGCCGCCGTGGGCACGCACCAGTCCCTGGCAGATCGCAAGCCCGAGACCCGCGCCACTGGTAAGCCGCGCCAGGCTGTCATCCACCCGATAGAAGCTTTCAAAAATATGCTGGCTTTCATCCCGGGGGATCCCGGGACCATCATCACACACACGAAACAGAAAATCCCTGTCCTGTCGTGTCACTTCCACTTTGACCTTCGCACATTCGCCCGCGTACTTGATTGCATTCTCGATCAGGTTTCGCAAAATAGACTCCAGGCGCGGAGCATCTGCATAAAGCTTCGGTAATTTTGATTCGACATAAACCTCGAAGCCATTTGTTGGCAACAGGCGCGCCTGTTTCGCCGCCCGATTGACCGTTTCTTTGATATCACATGTTTCTCGCGAGAGCCGCAGGGAGCCCGCTTCGATACGCGACAGATCCAGCAGGTTGTTGATTAGGCTGGTCAAGCGGTCTGATTCGTCAGAAATAATCGTGAGAAATTCATGCTGTGAGGCACGGTCCCATTCCACATCTTCTGCCAGCATGGTGGATGCATAGCCCTTGATGGCTGCGAGCGGAGTCCTCAACTCATGCGAAACGGTGGAGACGAGACTCGATCGCATACGGTCCAGTTCACGGTCCGCTGTAATGTCGTGGAAGAATATGCCGCGCCCGATGGGTATCCCTTCCTCATCATTTACGTTAAATACTTCAAGCCTCAAATGAGTCGTTCTATCCAACCGATGTTGGGAAATTTCAACAGTTCGTTCCCCTTTTTTATTCAGAATTTTCTGAACATCATTTTTCTTATTCGATTTCTCTGAAGTTCTGGCAATAATACGGGCCAGGATCTGGTCCACGTGCATGCCCATCAAAGTCTTTGTGGACAGATCTGCAAGTTCGCCGACGCGCTTATTGGCGTAAATTACCGTGCCTCGTAGATCACCGAGAATCAACCCATCGTGCAGTGATTGGACGAGCGCTTCCAGACGGTGGGTTTGCTCGCGCAGGCGCATGTCACTGCGCTCATATAACATTGCATTCTCGATCGCCATCGCGGCGTGATTTGCAAAACTGGTTAACAGTTGGATTTCATTCTGTGTGAAAACATGCGGTGTGGGATGGAAGACCAGCAGCGCGGTCGGCGGCGCATATTGTGTATTGAGCGGCACTGCCAGGATGGCACGATACCCCTCGGCGCGGGCGCGCTGTTTCCGGACGATGTAAGAGGGATCAGTCTCCGTGTCACTGACCTGGATCGGCTCCTTTGCGTGCAATGCGCGGATGGTAACAGCATCAGGCTCGGTGGGCTGAATGGAAAGCTGTTCTATGAACTGTTGGGAGAGACCCCTGCCAGCCTGAATTCTGAAATTACCATTCTCCTCATCCAGCGAGATGACCGCATACATTTTAATGCTCAGGAGTCTTCCCATTTGCTCCAGGATGCGGTTGAGCACGGTCTCAGGATTCAGCGTGGAAACAACGGCGGTACTGGTCTCCAAAAGTGTTGCCTGTTCCTGCATCCGTTCGGCGATGGAATCCTTCATGCGGATAATGCTGCGGATCAAATGCCCGATCTGGTCGTCCCGGTTTGATTCGGATTGAAGATGCCGCTGGTCTTGCTCGCTGATCGGCTGATTCAAACCAATCGCTTCACTGATGGGCGCCAGCCTTTCGATGGGGCGGATCACGCGCAGAGTCAGCATCACCCAAAAGAATAGCCCGATCAACAGGAAGGTGGCAGCAGCAACCTGGACAATCCGCTGAAGCATAATTTGCGTTGCAAACGCGGCGGCAGTTGGGCGGCTGACGATCACTTCCCAATCGATATCGGATACAGGCGCATGAGTATAGAGCCTCTCTTCTCCATCCGGCGCATTGACGATCTGTGAATGACTTGTTCCATCAAAGTTTATGAGATAACTTTTTGGAATAATGTCACCCGCTGGCTGGAGCAGAAAACCTGAATCAGGATATGCAATGATCTGATCGGCAGAATCAAGGATCGTGACTTGAAGCCCCTCCTCCGTTTGATGTTGCGAGATTACCGCGGTCAACGTCGCACTCAGGCTTTCCAGGCGGATGTTTGCCCCGACCAGCCCCAGGAATTTCTTATCTGTGGACCATATTGGCATGACCGCCGTTGCCACTGCCTGATCGGTCGTAGGTGAAATCCGTCCCTCTGAGACCAGGGGCTGATTTGTTTGTAGTGCCTGTTGGAAATAGCCTCTAAACGAGAAATCATCTCCCACTGTTGTTGTGGGACCAATGGGATAGTGATACGACATGATCCCATTTGCATCGAGGCGGTAGACCAGGTTAATATCTGGAGATGTATTAGTGATAACGCCGAAAATTTCCTCCATCCCGGCGTCATCGGCCTGTATCACGCCTGGATATTTGGATAACCCCTCCACGGTACTGAGTGCTTTCGTGATCGCAAGATCAACTTCCTGTGCAATGGATTGTGCCAGCGAGAGGTCGCTGGCCTGTACATCCTCACGAATACGCACACCGATGAGTCCGTCGAATACCCACAAGGTTAGGAGGAACGGGATAATAAGCAATAAATATAGCGCCAGCAGTTGCAACCCAAGATCACGGTGAAAGGCAAATCGACGCTGCATTCTTCGCTATTTTGCAAACTCTGTGATAATTCGTGCCATGTGACGTGCGTGTTTCAAATATAAATCCACGCGGATATTTTCATTTGGAGTATGGGCCCTGGTATCCGGGTAGCCCAGCCCGGCAGTTGCAACAGGTAAATGGAGATCATGAACAAATGGGTGGCTGGGACCGGAACCACCGACCAGCGGCACCAGTTGCATGGGCATTTCATAGACATCCTCCGCCACTTTCGCCACCAACTGCACAAACGGATCGTCCGGGTCGGTGCGCGCAGGCGGGTCACCGCCCAGATCAGTGATCTGTATGTCCGCGAATCCATGTTCATCCAGATGTGCACGTAATTTTCGGCGTATATCATCCGGGTGCTGATCCGGCACAAGGCGAAAATCCACTTTGGCTGAGGCACGAGCCGGGAGCACGGTCTTCGAACCGGGACCCTGATAGCCGGATGTAAGTCCACAGATCGTGCAGGTGGGTGTGAAGACTTCCTCCACACGTAGATCCACGCCGCCAGAAAGACCTTTGATAAATTGTCTGACCCCATAGCGGGACTTGTATTCTTCCGCCACTTCGGGCAGAGCTTCCATCAACTCACGATCACGCGTCGACGGTTGTTTGACTCCGTCATAGAATCCCTTGATCTGGATCCGTTCGTCTTCCCCTTTCAGCGTGGAGAGGGCCCAGACCAGCCTCCAGGCTGCATTCGGGAAGATGGAGCCGCCCAATCCCGAGTGGACGTCTGTGGAAGCGGTCTCGACGCTGAGTTCCACATAACAAATGCCGCGTAAGCCGAGGTACTGCATGGGCACCTCGCGATGATCCACGCCGCCGAATTCCCAAACGCAGGCGTCGGCTTTCAGTAATTCGTTGTTTTGCTTGATGAACTCGAAAAGGTTGACGCTGGCGGTTTCCTCTTCCCCCTCGATAATGAACTTGATATTGCACGGAAGCTCGCCTTCTGCATCGAGAAGCGAATCAATAGCAAAAAGACGCGAGGTGATGTGTCCTTTATCGTCACTTACACCGCGGCCAAAAAGCTTCCCATCGCGCAGGCTCGGCTCAAACGGCGGGGTCTCCCATAATTCGAGCGGTTCCGGGGGTTGCACATCATAATGATTGTAGATCAGCAGGGTTTTATCAGATCTGCCTTTGCGTTCCCCAAAAACCACCGGCGCGCCTTTCGTATCCATGACACGGACATCGAAGTCACGTGCCTGGAGCAGCTCTGCGACCAGTAGTGCGCACTCCCTCATACCCAAATTCTGCGCGCCGACGCTTGGCTGGGCGACAAGTCTGGAAAGTTCCGCAATGCTTCTGTCAAGATTTGTTTCGAGATACGAGTCGATCCTGCTGTAATCTGTCATCGGGAGGCTCCTTAGTTGAGGAAGTTTGTGAACCACTGAATGGAATATTTCCCCGCCAATGCAAACAAGGTCATCTTAATGATTTGACCGACCCATACAAAGAACAGGAAAGTGTGAACTGGCATTTTTGCAATTCCTGCCGCAATTCCTGCCACGTCAAAAAATGGATTTGGGATCGCGGATAAGACCAGCACTGCCCAGCCACCGTATTTATCCACCCAGGGCTTGATGCGGTCATACACCTCCATGCGTTCAATCACAGCCTGACCGCTGAAGCCTGCGAGATAACCGGAGAGTTCGCCAATCGCGCCCCCTGTCCCTGCCGCGAGCCCGACACCCAGTGGATTGAAAATGGCTCCCATTGCATAAATGACTGCCACACCTGGGGCCGGAAGCAAAACAGTAGCATTTGCGAGAAGTGAAATTAAAAAGATACCCGGGTAACCAAACTTCGCAAACTCTTCGACACGGTCACGAATGCTAAAGATGTAGATTGTGATTCCGACGACTGCTACTAGCGCCAGCACACGCAGGATGTTGGTGAAAAAGTTCGCTCTATTGCGCTTACTGACTAAGGGGGGTGCAGATGCTGGCAGTTGTTCAACCCGATTTGATTTCGTGTCTCCCCGCTGTGTTGTGACGCGGGAAGAGCGCACAGATGACTCGCGGGTCCTTTTCTGTGCACTCTTCGTTTCCCCTGCCGTATCCTTGTTATTCGCTCTCTTCGATGGTGACACGGTTGATCTTCACTGCCGGAGCATTTGCATTACCTGGGTCACGCGCTGGGATCGACATCAGTACATCCAGCCCATCCACCACCTGCCCAAAGACAGTGTGCTTGTTATCCAGGTGGGGCGTGGGGGTGTGTGTGATGAAGAATTGTGATCCGTTTGTCCCTGGGCCGGCGTTTGCCATCGAGAGGATTCCCTGTTTGTTATGTTTCAGGCTGGGATGAAATTCATCCCCAAATTTGTAGCCGGGCCCACCAGAGCCGCGCCCGGTGGGGTCACCACCCTGAACCATGAAGTTGGAAATGACGCGATGAAACATAATGTCTTCGTAAAAACCTTCCCGTGCGAGGAAGACAAAATTGTTGACGGTCTTGGGTGCCTTATCTGCAAAAAGCTCGATGACCATGGTGCCCTTATCGGTTTCCATGTGCGCCTTGTATTTCTTCTTGGGATCGATCTGCATTTCCGGTGGTTTATTCCATTGTTTGGCCATTTAATTTTCTCCTTTTGAATTGGGTAAAAATGATCAAGGCTTCTTCTCATAAAAGATGAAATAAAAACTTCTATTTCAATAATGCCTCAATGCGCGCCACAACCATATCCAGTGCGGCGGTGTTGTGTCCGCCCTCGGGAATGATCACATCGGCATAACGCTTGGAAGGCTCGACGAATTCCAAATGCATGGGGCGAACCGTGAGTTGATATTGCTTGATTACCGATTCAGTGGTTCGCCCGCGCTCGGTGATGTCCCGTTCCAGGCGGCGTATAAAACGCAGGTCTGAATCTGTATCCACGAAAATCTTCACATCGAACATCTTCCGCAGTGCAGATTCGGTGAAGATCAGAATGCCCTCCACCAAAATCACACCGCGCGGCTGCACAGTAAATGTTTTGGTGGTGCGGCTATGGGTGGAGAAGTCGTAGAGCGGCACCTCAACAGCTTTTCGCTCACGAAGAGATGCGATGTGCTCGATCAGTAAATCCGTTTCGAGCGAGTTGGGATGATCGAAGTTGACTTCCGCCCGTTGTGTGGGAGGTAATCCGCTTAAGTCTTTGTAATACGAATCGTGTTGAAGAAAGGCAATTCGGGCGGGCCCCACGCGCTGCAGGATTTCCTGTGCAACAGTTGTTTTACCGGAACCTGATCCACCTGCGATACCGATGACGAGAGGGTCTGGGTGGTTCATAATTTCAAATTATACCTGCAAACAAAAAGCGCCCGTAGGGACGCTTTTTGTTGAATTGGGATGTAGTGTTGTTTCTTGCAGTGAGGCCTACATTTACATTCCGGTCATGTAAGCGAGACCCACCGTTCCGGGCCCTGTGTTTGCGCCAACCGCCGGGCTGACTGCGGCGAAGATGGATTCAACCGGGTTCAGCATGGGTGTGATCTTATCCAGCATGAGCTTTGCATCCGCTTCCGAATCGGCGTGCAGGGTCGCCAGGCGAATGGGGGACTTGCCGGCACATTTTTCTGCGACCAGCTCAACCACGCGGTCCAAAGCCTTGCCTCGTGTGCGAACACGTTCCACGGGTTCCACGCGTCCACCGTCAACTGTGAGGATCGGCTTAAGGTTGAGAGCTGTACCCAGAAAGCGTTGTGCGCCACCAATACGTCCACCGCGGTGCAGAAATTCCAGGGTACCCACCGTCAGATACACTCCAACGTGCGAACGCGCTTTTTCAGCCAGTGCCTTGCAATCTGCAAGGGATGCTCCATCCATGGCGGCTTTGGCAACTGCCAGGACCATGAAACCCATTGCCATGGCTGTTGTCTCCGAGTCGATGAAGTCTACTTTTTCCGCTCCACTGGTTAATTGCTCGCGGCCCAGCACAGCCGATTGGTATGTCCCGGAGAGTTTTGCCGAAACGAAGATGCCAAGCACGTCATATCCCTGCTCGAGCCGGGTACTGAATGCCTTGTGCATATTCACCACTGAGGCCTGGGATGTGGATGGCATCACTTTTGCAGTTCGGAGCCGGGTATAGAACTGCTCCGGCGTGATCGTTACGTCATCCTCATAGGTTTGTCCTTCCCAGATGACAACCTGAGGTACGACCGTGATGGGGTATTTTTCCCTGACGTCCTTCGGGATATAGGAAGTGCTATCGGTTACAAGTGCGACTTTCGACATGGTTGCTCCTTGATAAGATGGTAATCTGTTCCTTTGCCTGGTTATGTTAACCCCCTGGCGATGCGCTAGGATACGAATTGTTGGGTATAATACTAAAGCAAAAAAACTTTCTTTGGTCATTACATTGAGGAGCCTGCTTTGGCCTTTAACCCGATTAACTGGCTTTTGGGCCTGTTTTCGCTAGATATAGCAATAGACTTGGGGACCGCAAACACTCTCGTAAATGTGCGGGGAATTGTCATTAATGAACCCTCCTGGGTGACAATTGATAAGCGCCTTCGTCAGCCGTTAGCCATTGGTCTGGAAGCCAAGGAGATGATGGGACGTACACCCAGCAGTGTGGCTGTTATTCGTCCTTTGCGTGATGGCGTGATCGCAGAGTTCGATATTACGCAAATTATGCTGGAGTATTTCATCGGCCGGGTGCATGAGCAGAGTGTGGTACCCCTGCCGCGTCCGCGCGTGGTGGTGGGGATTCCCACTGGGGTAACAGAGGTTGAAAAGCGCGCAGTCTATGATGCGGTAATGGCCTCAGGGGCGCGGGTTGCCTATTTGATCGAGGAACCAATTGCGGCTGCGTTGGGAGCGGGTCTTCCCATCACGGAAGTGAAGGGAAGTATGGTCGTGGATATTGGCGGAGGCACAACGGAGGTTGCTGTCATGTCCATGAGCGGCGTGGTTGCATCCCGTTCGTTGCGTGTGGCTGGTGACGAAATGGATCAGGATATTGTGCAGTATTTACGAAACAAATATAATCTCCTGGTGGGCGAGGGCAACGCCGAGCAGATCAAATGGAAGATCGGTTCTGCGTATCCGCTTCAGCCTGAAAAAACAATGGAAGTGCGCGGAAGAAACCTGGTCACAGGCTTGCCGGAGAGTATTGAAGTTTCCTCCGTTGAAATACGTGAAGCACTGGCAGGCTCGGTACAGGTAATTGTGGATACCATCCGCGATGCACTCGATGAGATTCCGCCCGAGATCGTGGCAGACCTGATGGATATTGGTATTTGTCTTGCGGGCGGCGGCGGTTTGTTGCAGGGGCTGGCAGACCGCTTAACGGATGAAGTTCGACTGCGCGTTTGGGTTGCAGAAGACCCGCTCACTTGTGTGGCGAGAGGCGCTGGTATGGTCTTTGAAAACTTTGATGGGTTGAGCCGATATCTGGTGGGCTTGGAACGCGGAAGTACACGTCATACCGTGTAATGTTTATCAGTTGCCATTTATGGCGCTGGCTGGTTGTACACTAACATGAGAAACTTATTTTCACGTACGCTTCAGACAACGATCATTTTTTTGATCGCGGGGGGAGTGGTGGCGCTGGCGCTTGGAGGCTACTTTAGTTCAGCTTCCAACGTTTTTACAGGATCCCTCGTCAATTTACAAGCCTGGTTCTCAACACGCTTCGCGGCTGTGCAGGATTTTGTAACCGCGCCGCGCGACATGGCCTCGTTACGTCAGCGCAATATAGAATTGGAGGCGGAAGTCTCGGACCTGCAGGCACAGGTGATCCAGCTTCAGCAGGAAGTGGGTGAAACGCAGATCCTTGCGGCGCTGGTTGATTTTTCACGTGCCAACCCCGAAAATTCGTATCGTGGGGCGGCCGTCATTGGGGTCGACCCGAGTCCTTTTCTGCATTACATCATCATCAATCGCGGCTCCAATGATGGGGTTTTGCGTGGTATGCCCGTTGTAACAGACCAGGGATTGGTAGGTCGCATCGACGCGGTGATTGCGGGCGCAGCTCGCGTCCAGCTGATCACTGATCCCGCTTCGAGGGTCAATATCCGCCTGCAGAACGCGGAAGTGGAAGCGTCATTGGGTGGCTCCGTCACCGGCGATGTGACACTTGACCTGATCTCGCAGGACACCACTATTCAGGCAGGTGATCTGGTGCTGACCTCTGGTTTGGGTGGTGGTTATCCTCCTGATCTGATCGTTGGACAGGTCGTGAACATCCGAACCCGCGACTTCGACCTTTTTCAACAGGCGACTGTTCAACCCGTTGTGGATTTCAACCGCCTGCAGATCGTACTGGTCATTATTAACTTCACAGCGGTGGATACTGCCCCATTGGTTCCTCTTCCCTAGTTAAGAATGCGTAATCTTGTTGCAGTCCCCGTCATCCTATTAGCTGTTGTCCTGCAATCGGCGATGATCAGCCGTATCTATTTGCTTTCAGGTCTGGCCGACCTGCCTCTGGTCATGCTGACAGCCTGGGCACTGCAAGACAATGTAGATTCTGCCTGGCATTGGGCTGTGGCATTTGGACTCATGGTTGGGTTCGTTTCCGGGATGCCCTGGTACGTGCCTGTGATCAGTTACGTGGTCGTGGTTGCCCTGGCGCAGGTATTCCAGAAACGTGTCTGGCAGGCGCCTCTGCTAGCCATGTTCAGCGTGACTTTTTTGGGAACCATTATCCTGAGTCTATTATCTTTTACCGTGTTACGTGTTTCAGGTGTGATCCTGCCCCTGGAAGATGTACTGGGCTTACTGGTGTTACCCGGCGTTTTATTGAATATGCTTCTTGCCATTCCCGTCTATGCGGTGATGCGCGATTTGTCCCGCTGGGTCTATCCTTCCCCGGAGATGGAATGAGTTCACAAACAAATAATAAGTTTCAGGTTCCCGTATGGCGTGTATTGGTAATCTATGTATTGCTCATCGTAGTAGTGGGTCTCATCATTTCACGCCTGCTCACATTGCAGGTGCTCGACCGGCAGACGTGGGTTGGCCAGGCGATTGATAACTATACAGACAGGATCAGTGAGCCCGCGCCGCGCGGGATTATCTACGACCGAAATGGGTATGTCCTGGCAAGAAATTTCGCTTCCTATAATGTAGTGATTACGCCCGCAGAATTGCCGGATGATGAAGCCGATATCCAGCACATCTATCGCCAGATCTCGGAACTGACGGGTGTTCCCGCGGGCGGCCCCGTGACAGAAGAGACTCTCAATAACGCCAAATTGTTTTCACCGTGCGTGCCTGGTCCCAGTATTGCAGACATAGTTGCCCTGGGAGACTCGCTTGCTCCATATACTCCCGTCCGCATCACATGTAATATCCGCGAAGAACTGGCGCGCGTCATCGGTGAAAAGTCTGTGGACTGGCCCGGTGCGTCCGTGGAAATCGAACCGATCCGTGATTACCCCACGGGGGCCCTCACCGCAAACGTGGTTGGGTTTCTGGGCCCAATACCCGCAGCGCTTCAGGATGTGTACGAAGAGCGTGATTT
Source organism: Chloroflexota bacterium (assembly GCA_039932795.1). Taxonomy (GTDB): domain Bacteria; phylum Chloroflexota; class Anaerolineae; order Anaerolineales; family Villigracilaceae; genus Defluviilinea. Next base: position 7,835 of record JBDTPH010000344.1, on the reverse strand, counting down.
TGTGGCCAACCGGGACAAGATCGGATACGCCGGTGTCGAAACATCCCTGGATGATGTTCTGCTTGGGAAAAATGGCTTGCGGGTGGTTCAAAGGGATGTGGCTGGCCAGGTACTTCGTAACCTTGAACCGCCCATTGCGCCGGTTCCCGGCAATAACCTTGTGCTGACGCTGGACACCCGCCTGCAAAAAGTTGCAGAAGCATCCCTGGTGGAGGAAATTAATTATTGGAATACCTTCTTTGGCCAGACGCGGATTTCCAGCGGTGTTGTCATTGCGATGAATCCAAAAACGGGTGAAATCCTGGCGATGGTTTCCTATCCAACACTTGAGAACAATCGCATGGCGCGCTTTATCCCTGGCTATTATTACGAACAATTGATCGAAGATCCGCGGCGTCCTCTGGTAAATAATGCCATATCCGCCGAATTCCCACCAGGCTCCGTATTCAAGCTTTCCACGGCGACTGGCGCGTACAATGAGCGCGTGGTCACTTCCGAAACGATCGTGGAAACACCCGGGAAACTCGTTCTGTGTGAGAGGTTCCGTCCCACCGATCCATGCACTCCAGCAAATTCACGTGATTTTGTAGATTGGATCTATGAACGCAATGGAGTGATCAACGAGGCGGGTTTTGGTCAACTCGATTTCTTCCACTGCATTGCATATTCGAGTAACGTTTGCTTCTATAAACTTGGCGGTGGCTTTGCCAATGAGATCGAGGATGGCCTGGGTATTTTCCGCCTTGGAGAATATGCAAAGGCATTGGGATACGCTGAGCGCTCCGGCATCCAGCTGCCCGGTGAAGAAGATGGTTTGATCCCCGATCCTCAGTGGAAGCGTATCAAAAAGGGTGAGAACTGGTCCACAGGCGATACCTATATTGCCAGCGTCGGACAAGGCTACGTACTGGCCACGCCATTACAGATCCTTATGTCGGGAGCGACCATTGCCAACCGTGGGAAGTTGATGCAGCCGACAATTGTCCGCGAAATATTGGACAGCGAAGGACGCGTCATTCCTGTATGGTTCAACCCTGATCAGGAGGATTTCTCAGTATATGAGGTCCGTCAAGTGACAGACAGGGAAGGCAGGACCCGGGATGTATGGGTGAACCCTGCGGAGCCCGGGAAAATTCTTTCCGCCCCGCCGAAGGGGAGTTATCAAATTTCGCCATTCACCCCCAACATGAAATGGGATATTACGCAGACGCCCCTGATCGAGGAGTTCACGTGCGAGTTTGGTTATTGCGATAAAACGGGAAACATAAAAATCGTTCAGCCCTCCACTGTGGAAGCCGTTCGTACGGGGACACGGCTTGCCGTCACTGAGGATCCTCTTGGAACCCTCTTCAGCGTATTCAATGTCGACTTTCCCACTCCGTTTGCAGTCGCCGGGAAGACAGGCACTGCAGAGTATTGTGACGATGTAGCGAACAAGGCACAGCGCTGTCAGTTTGGCGCGTGGCCCACACATGCCTGGACGCTGGCGTATGCGCCCTATGATGACCCCGAGATCATTGTGATCGCTTTTGCCTACAATGGCGGCGAAGGCGGCAGTGTTGCTGCACCCATCGTGGCGCGCGTGATTCAGGCATACTTTGAGCTTAAGACGATTGACCTCGGCTCGAACGGTGGCGGATAAAAGCCATGTATCCTTCATGCTATAATTTACCATTCGCTGTACGTACAGAGTGAGTGGATCAGAAGTAATCTTTCGAAGAAGTTATAGGACGATGCCGAATCGATTATTCGAATGAATGAGACGAATTCACTTATCCAGATCAAAGGCTTGCGCGATGGATTGCTTATCTCATTGGACGACGCTCCGTGGGATGAACAACGGAGCGCGCTGATCGCGCAAGTGGATGCACAGCCTTCCTTCTTTCAGGGGGCACGCCTGGCCCTGGATGTGGCAAGCCAGGCTCTGCATGTAAATGAGCTTGTGGATTTACGCGATCGACTTTCAGAACGCGGCATCTCCCTCTGGGCAGTCATCAGCGAATCGCCAACAACGGAGAAGACAGCCCAGTTGCTTGGCCTTGCCACCCGTATTTCCAAACCGCGGCCGGAAGAGTCTCGTCAGTTTTCGGTGAAGGACCTGGGCGAAGAGACCGCCCTGTTCCTCAACCGCACTCTCCGCTCGGGTACAAGGATCGAATTTGCAGGCCATGTAGTTGTGCTGGGTGATGTCAACCCGGGGGCCGAGATCGTTGCCGATGGGAACATCATCGTTTGGGGACGATTGCGCGGGGCGGCCCACGCCGGATCGAAAGGCAACCGGTCTGCAATGATATGTGCCCTCGATCTTTCACCCATGCAACTGCGTATTGCAGAAGAAGTTTCGGCAGCGTTGAAGCCGCAGGAGCATTCGAAGCCTGAGCGCGCGCGTATCAACGACAACGGAAAACTCGAGGCTGAGTTCTGGTCGCCCGGTTAATAATTAGTATTTGGTACAGGCGGCGCTCAGAACGCCGGTCATTCATTTCTTATTTTAGGAAAAGTGTATGCCTGCAAAAGTTCTCACCATAACATCTGGAAAAGGCGGAGTAGGCAAGACGACAGCAGTTGCAAATCTTGCTGTCGCGCTCGCATTGGATGGCTCGAAGGTCGTCTGTATTGACGGCGATATTGGTCTACGTAATCTGGATGTGATCCTCGGGCTGGAAAACCGCATTGTGTATGACATCGTGGATGTGATCGAAGGGCGCTGTCGCCTGAAGCAGGCAATGATCCGCGACAAGAAACTCCCTGGTTTGTATCTCATTCCGGCTGCACAAACGCGCGATAAAAATGCCGTCTCACCCAGCGACATGAATCGCCTGGTCAAGGATTTACGGGCTGATTTCGATTTTGTGCTGATCGATTCGCCCGCGGGTATCGAACGCGGTTTTCGAAATGCCATCGCCGCTGCAGACCGTGTTCTGGTAGTCACCAACCCCGAGATATCAGCGGTGCGCGATGCAGATCGTGTCATTGGCATCCTTGAAGCGGAGGAAAAAGGTCCGGCTGCACTGATCATTAATCGCCTCAATCCGATGTTGGTAAAAAAACACGACATGCTATCCCCGGAAGATGTACTCGACCTGCTGGCAGTGGAATTGATCGGGATCGTGCCTGAAGATCAAAATGTGATCATCGGTTCGAATCGCGGTGCGCCGGTGGCGTTCGATCCAAAAAGCAGGGCGGGACAGGCTTTTCGCAACATTGCCAAACGGTTGAAGGGTGAGACAGTTCCATTCATGGATCTTGATCACCAGGGCGGCATCTGGGAACGTATTCAGCGGTTGGCGGGGAGGAAATGACATGAACTTCTTCGACCGCCTATTCGGTAGGAAAAACAGCGCGAACAGCGCCAAGGAGCGCCTGCAATTTGTCCTGATCCATGATCGTACAGATCTGACGCCGGCCGAGCTTGATTCCCTTAAGGATGATTTGATCGCGGTGATATCGCGGCATGTAGAAATTGATCCGGAAGCCATGCTTATCAGCATGGAACATGATGGGCGTTCACAGCGCCTTGTTGCGGATATTCCCATTAAAAGCGCCGCCCGCCGCCGCTCGAGAAAGACCAAGTAAGTTCCTGTATGCTCAAAGACATCTCATGGCGATATTTTGATTTTTGGTTGCTGGGCGCGGTCGTTCTCGCTACTGCTTTTGGCACAACCATGATCCGATCTGCGGTGGCGGGAAATGACCTGCTTCAACCGCTTATCAACCGTCAGATCTATTTTGCGCTGTTGGGGATCGTACTGATCTTTGTCGTTGCTGCCATCGATTACCGCTACTGGATGGCGTTATATCGTCCCATCGTAATTGTTATGAGTACCATGTTGTTCGCGCTGTTCCTTAGCGCGCAGGCAGTGTTCGGTGCTGCACGCTGGTTTCAGGTGGGCGTGCTCTTTGTCCAGCCAACAGAGTTTGCGAAGATCGCCGCAATTTTGTTACTGGCACGTTATTTTGATAAAACCCAGAACCGGTCACGTGACCTGCGCTGGATCTTCGTTGCCTTTCTGTGGGTCATGAGCCTGGGGATCTGGATTCTCCTTCAACCAAACTTAAGTAATGTTGTCGTCCTTATAGTACTTCTGGCTTCACTTCTTTGGTTTAATGGGATTCAACTAAAACACTTATTATTATTTGGCGGAATCGGCGTTATCCTGATAGGGAGTATTGTCGCCTTATCAGCGGTGAACATTCGTATCCCATTTCTGCAGGAGTACCAGCAGCAGCGTATAGCCAACTTCATTGTGCCGGACGAAAATGCCACGTTTGGTGCCACCTATAATGTACAGCAGGCACTGATCGCGATTGGCTCAGGCGGTATGTTTGGCACAGGTTATGGGCACGGAACGCAGACACAATTGCGCTTTCTTAAAGTCCGTCACACCGATTTCATCTTTTCCGCCGTCTCGGAGGAATTCGGTTTCGTTGGGGGATTGCTTGTGATCGTTATCCTCGTGCTGATCATTTGGCGATGTCTGCGAACCGCGCAAAAGGCGCGCGACGTAGCTGGTATGACTATTGCATATGGTGTGGCGACGTTGATCTTCTTTCAGGGCATGGTCAACATCGGTGTGAACCTGAATATTGTGCCGGTTTCCGGTCTGCCGTTGCCGTTCATAAGCTATGGTGGCAGCGGCCTGACATCACTGATGCTGGGCATTGGGCTTGTGGAAAGTGTGGCCATGCGCTACAAGCAACTTGAGTTTTGATTCTGGTAAAAACCGAAATGTTTGTCGTGTAGCCACTGAGCTCGCTGCAACAAATGGATTCACCAAAAATTAGCTGGGAGATACTGTCTTGACCACCAAACCTGCACGCACACGCTTAGCACCGTCGCCAACCGGGAGATTTCACCTGGCGAATGCCCGGAATGCCCTCTATTCATATTTGCTCGCTCGGCAAACAGGCGGACAATTTATTTTGCGTATCGAGGATACCGATCAAAAACGATTTGTGCCCGGCGCTGAAGAAGTGATTGTGCGTAGTTTGGATTGGCTTGGAATTTCACCTAGTGAAAGCCCTTTTCACGGTGGAATATATGGGCCGTATCGCCAGACGGAGCGCCGGGAGATCTATCTGCAGCATGCTCAACTGCTTGTGAATGGGGGACATGCCTATCCATGCTTCTGCACATCAGAACGTCTTAACCAGATGCGCAAGGAGCAGGAAGCGCGCAAGGTGGATCGAGTCCGGTATGATGGCACTTGCCGTTTACTCGATCCTGATGACGCGGCCCGACGCATTGCAGGTGGTGAGAAGTACGTCATCCGTTTCAAGATGCCTTATGAAGGAACCACGACTGCACATGATCATGTGCGCGGCGATATAGTCATAGAAAACAAATATCTTGATGATTATGTGTTATTGAAATCTGATGGTTTACCCACCTATCACCTTGCTGCCATAGTGGACGACCATGAGATGAAGATCACACACGTACTGCGAAGCGCCGAATGGCTGCCCACTTTTCCATTGCATGTACAGATCGTTCGGGCATTTGGATGGGATGAACCGGTCTGGGTCCATCCTTCCATCATGCTTAAGCCAAGTGGTAAGGGTAAGATGAGCAAGCGTGATACAGCCGCAGCCATGAAAGACGGCCACTCTATTTTTATCGATGACCTAAACGAATTGGGATATCTACCAGAAGGTGTACTGAACTGGATCGCGTTCATGGGCTGGGGGGTTGCGGAAGATGATGTGATGACGCTCGACCAAATGGTGGAACGCTTCAGCATTGATTCGTTGACTCCTTCGCCAGCTGCCATTAACTTCCAGAAACTGGATCACTTCAACGGAACGCATATCCGCCTGCTGACGACCGAAGACCTTGCAGCAAGGATCAAGCCTTATTTGACGGGAGCAGGTTTGGATGTCCCGCACGAGACGCTGCTCAAAGTCACGCCGTTGATCCGGGAACGGCTCGTCACGCTGGATGACAGCCTTGCGTTTGCAACTTTTTTCTTCAAAGACACGGTTGAGCCCAATCCTGAAGATTTGATCGCCAAGGGACTGGATGCGAAACAATCCGCTGAAATTGCTCGCAGGTCGCATGAGATCCTTGCATCCCTGCCTGACATTTCACATCAGACAGCCGAGCCGCCGATGCGTGAGTATGTTGAAAGATCTGGTTACAACGCAAATCAGGTGTTTGGTATTGTACGCGTGGCTGTGACCGGACAAAGAGTAAGCCCGCCACTCTTTGAGAGCATGGAGATTATCGGTCGTGAAAACGTTCTTGAGCGATTGCGCAATGCGGCTCAGATGTTGGAAAAAATGTAACCTATCCTGTGGGCATAAAAGCTGAATCCCACGCATTGTTGCCAGTGCGTGGGATTCTATTTACACGTGGGAAAATAACAATTTGAGGGAGTCTTCGTTATAAAAAACATGACAGGTTTTGTCATGCAGTCTGCGGGGTTAGCGGGAGTACTGCAGTTCGATTTATCCACCGCTCCCGCTGTTTCTCAACGAACTGGTGCCGACCAGGCTGGAGCGGCATATGAAGGAGAGTCTCTATGAGTAAAAAGTTGATTTACACCTTAACTCTGTTCGTGTTTATCGCAATGTTGGGCGTCTTTGGGTTTGCCGTTGCCCCCGTGAGCGCCCAACCCGCCATGCAGGAAACGGTCGTGGTGCCCCCAGAGATTACCCCCATCATTAACACAGTCGTTGTCCCTGGAGCTACACAGCTTGTTCCCGTAACGGGTGATGATACTGCCACTACCAACATCATGATGCTGTTGTTCTACGGTTTCCTGGGATTGCTGGCCGTTGTTCTGCTGGTTGCTCTGTTGGCTTCAGCAAACCGCACGGCGTACGTCCGCCGCGCTGGTCCGCCGCCCCCGCCAGATAATCTTCCATAATCGACTATCGAGAAGCCACTCTTTGGACCCCGTTGCAATCATCGAAACGGGGTTTTTTTATTCCTGCGCTGTTCCAAATTCCCTGACTTCCAGCAGGATATCTCCCAGGCCAAAATTGGTCAGGGCAGACGCAACGGCAGGATTCGGGTTGCCGCCGCCAATCATGCTTGGAAACTGGAACGTAGCCCATTCATGTTCCGGCGCTTCCTGTGAAAAGAGAATCAGCTCAGGAGTTACATCCTCCTCCAGGATGCCATCGATGACGAGTTGTGAATGTGCACCGAGGCTGGCATACCAGTCTGTGAAGTTGGGGTGGTTTTGAATCAGTACTCGTCGCAGTTCGTTTTCGATTAGATCTCTTAATTCAGGTGTGAGCATATTTGTACGTTATAAAATAACTTGTAGGTCTGTGCCATAAATAGCCTATAAACATGCATATCCAGCCTACAACGCAGGATCGAAGCTGTTTAGTTATGTGGTTTATCAAATTGGTGCTGATAATATTTATTATCGCGACTTGTTTTGTTTATGGTTATATTTAGGGTTATAGGTATGGGGAAGCAATTTATTTTTAGTTTAATTTTATTGGTGTGTGTACCCTTCGTGATTAATAAAGATAAACAATCAAAAACTATACGAAGTGAATTATGATCATTCTTCTTCTGCCCTTACTCCTACTGATCTATAGAGCTTTTCCAATTTCTTCGCTTGCCTATTCATTTCCTCAGCCAATTCGTGAACAAACACTAGAAAATCTTCCTTCTTATCTATTTGAGTAATTTTTAGATCAAGCGTTTTTATTTCCTTGTCTATATCATGAATAAACTCAGTCCCGAAATTACCAAAGTTAAGTAGCAAAATTACATAGCTTGGCACGATTTGTATCAGGGCTTGAGTTTTCCGATAAATGCCTGTAATGGACCCAAGAATCTGGACAGTTTTTTAGTATTTCTTAGGGGGTAGGCT
>JBDTPH010000343.1:0-32785 GCA_039932795.1 Chloroflexota bacterium | reverse complement strand
AGTACGTCTCCTTGCCAAGGAGAAGGTCGTGGGTTCGAATCCCATCGCCCGCTCAGAAGTTTAACAGCATGGCGTCGTGGCCAAGTGGTAAGGCAAGGGTCTGCAAAACCCTCATCAGGGGTTCGAATCCCCTCGACGCCTCTAAAATTACAGTTTTGATGACGCCGCAAGGCGTCTTTTTTATTATACTGGTACAGTCCAATTCCATCTCTGTTATATAATTAATCGTCCGATCACTAATGAACGCAGAGTCTGTTGCCTCTCGAGGAAGAATACTTTTCATCTATGAAAATACTGTATGTTGAAGACGAAATTGCGCACGTCGTGCTAGCACAGCGAACCCTTGAGGAGAACATCCAACAGAAGTTCGACCTGATTCACGCGGAAACAATGAAAGATGCGCTGCGGCTGCTGGATGCCGATCCCGGTATCGATCTTGTGCTCAGCGATCTTCGTCTGCCAGATGGGACTGGTCTGGAGCTTCTCAAGAAAGTACGGGAACGCAAATCGGCGCCTGCGGTTGTTCTTGTTACCGGACAGGGGGATCAGGAAGTTGCTGTAGCGGCACTCAAAGCCGGTGCAGCAGATTATCTCGTCAAACAAAGCGACTACCTACACCGCCTGCCGGTGGTGATCAGCAATGCCATCGCGCAAAACCGTCTATTACGCGAGCAGGAGGCATTGCGCCAGGCTGAGATCAAATACCAGTCGCTCGTTGAGCAGATCTCAGCAGTTGTATTTTTGGATAAAGCAGATGGCAGGGAAACATCCCTTTACATCAGCCCGCGCGTCGAGGAATTAACCGGCTATACACCCGATGAATGGTATGCCATACCAGACCTGTGGAGCAGCCTGATCCATCCGGAGGACCGTGAAAGAATCCTGGCAGCAGATAAAAAGTCCAATGAAATGGGGACGCGTTTTCTTGAGGAATACAGGTTCGTGACACGGGATGGGAGCATCGTCTGGATCAAGGAAGATACAAATCTAATCCGGGACAAGGATGATGATCCCCTATACTGGCAGGGCATTCTGCTAGATATCACAAAAGAAAAAGAGTCCCTCGAGATCATACGGAAAAGTGAGGAAAGGTTCCGCCGTATTTTTCACGCATCGCCCATTTCCACGTGCGTTGTCTGCATGGATGACGGAAAATTCATTGATGCAAATCAGGCTTATCTGGACCTGATCGCGAAGTCTTTTGAAGATTTGCTCATGCAGGACTCCATCGAAATGGGCTGGTGGAAGGATAAAAAAGAGCAGCGTACGTTTGTAGAGCAGTTGCAGGAAAATGGCACACTACAGGCAATTGAACACCAATTTCAAAATGTGCCCGCTGGAACCAAAGACACAATGGCCTATTATGAACTGATCGAACTTGGCGGAAAGGCATGCATCCTAGCCATGTTTTATGATACGACCAGGGAAAAGAAGGCACAGAAGGCGTTACAGGCCGAACGCGATTTCGCCCTGCAGGTACTCAATAACATGGGACAGGGATTGACTGTCACAACCAAAGAGGGCAAGTTCCGATACGTTAATCCAGCGTATGCAAGCATGCTGGGATACAAGTCCGATGAAATGCTTGGGCAATCACCGGCTGATTTTGCATCCGAGACAAGCCGGGATCAGTTTGAAAGCGAAAGGACTCTCCGACGGCAAGGTGTGACAACAACTTACGAAACCAGGCTTCTCCACAAGGATCTTCACGAAGTACCTGCGCTGATCACTGGGGTGCCTCGCTGGGATGAAAATGAAGTGACTGGAACCATCGCTGTGATCACCGACCTGACAGAGAGTAAGAAAACGGAAGAGGCATTGGCACGTCAGGTCAAAGAGCTTACTGTCCTCCACACGGTGGCAATCGCGGAGGCCGAAAGTGAGTCTGAAGATGAAATCATCGAGAGAGTCACAAAAATTACCGGGCAGATCTACCCTGAACTTTGCGGCTTTCTGCTGCTTAACGAAAACGGAGATCAACTCACGCCTCACCCATCCTATATCGGGGCCGATATTCGGGATTGGCAAAAGAGTTATCCAATTACCTCCGGCATCACTGGAAGAGCCGTTGGCTTGGATAAAATTATTCGAACTGGAGACGTTACCCAGGAAGCCGGATACATTGAAATTGCTTCAGAAATACGGTCGGAACTATGCATTCCCATCCGTATAAACGGACGGGTGATCGGCATTTTGAATGTCGAAAGTAAAATGCCTGATGCGTTTATGGAAAACGACGAACGTTTCCTAAACACAATCGCGAGCAGTGTGGGCACTGCGCTGGAAAGACTGCGGTTCTTTAAAGAGGAGCAAAGACGTTCCCGTGAACTAAATGCCCTTTACCAGGCGACCAAGTCCATTGCGCAAAGCCTGGAACCCCAGATCATTGCACAAAACCTGATTACAACCATGGATGAACTGCTAGGGTATGAGTTTGCCTCCCTATACCTGCTGGATGATGACGGTCAGAATTTGATCCCGATGGCCATTAGTCAAAGGGCACAAAATCTTGAGAGTTACGAGACGGACATGGAATTGCTCCGTCATCAGAACCGAATTTTGGGACAGGGGATCATAGGCTGGGTTGCTCAACATGGGCAATCCATACGAACTGGAAACGTAAGTAGTGAACTACATTATCTCCCTGTAATAAAAAACATCCAGTCTGAATTGTGCGTACCGCTCGTAGCCAGGGGCCGCGTGATTGGAGCTTTGAATGTTGAATCCACACAGCCTCATGCATATAGCGAAAGAGACGAAAGCTTCCTGACTGCTCTGGCTAACTCTGCGGCGATCTCCTTCGAAAATGCGCGCCTCTATCAGGATGCCCTGCGTGCATCAGAACGCCGCGCGGTGCTCCATCGGATCAGCCAGGATATCGTGCGCTTTGCTCAGGATTTTGAACAAATTTACATCGCCATCCATGAAGCAGCCACGAAGTTGATGGCCTGTGACGCGTTTATTATCGCTCTTCGGGACGAATCGAAAGCTGTAAATACTCCTGTATATACGGTTGAGGCGGGTACGCGCCTTAAGTGGGAAAGTATGCCGGCGAACGCGGGAATCACAGCCACTGTGATCAATGAAGGCAAAACCATTATTCTTACGAATGAGGCGGAAATCTCAAAGAGACATGTTGTCCACTTTGGATCCACCCGGCATGTCCAGTCACTTGTAGCCGTTCCAATGAGAATTAGCAACAATATTATTGGCATGATCTCGGCTCAGTCATATGAGCCAGATGCCTACGGAATGGAAGAACAGGCGCTGCTGGAAATGCTTGCCACCCATGCTGCCACAGCCATTGAAAATGGCCGTCTATTTGACTCAGAGCAGAAACGGCGTCAGGAGGCAGAAAACCTGCGACAGGCGGCAACAGCCATGTCGTCCACGCTTGATCCGGCCCATGTCATGGTCGATATCCTGCGCGCATTAAAACAGGTTATTCATTATGACAATGCCAGCGTCTTTCTTCATGAAGGTGACTGGCTGAGGCTTGCCGTATGTCAGGGTTTTGCTGATGCAGAAAAGCTGATCGGTCTAAAATTCCCCGCGGGAGATGAACTGTTCCAACAAATACAGGATACACGCCGTCCTGTAATCATCGGGGATGCACAGAAAGATTCCCGATTCAAAGGCTGGGGAAACTCCTTTCAAATCCATGGTTGGATGTCAGTTCCACTTATTACACGGGGCAGAGTGATCGGTTGTATTACGCTCGATAATTACAAGCAGGGCGCCTATGACGAGGCGATCATCGAAACGGCGCTGGCATTTGCAAACCAGGCTGCGGTGACTCTCGAAAACGCACGACTATTCGATGAGCAAATCAGGAGATCCAAGATCATCGAAGCGCTGGCAGACATCGCGAATGAAATAGCAACCACTCGGGAGGTACTGCCGGTTCTGGAGCAGATCACGCGGCGCGCTCTGGACATGCTTAGCGCCAACCATGTAGCCATTTACCTCCTGCAAGACGATCAAGCCACACTTAAAACAGTTGCTGCACATGGAATATATCAAAGTGAACTGCTAGGACATACGATCAAGGCTGGAGAAGGGATTACCGGTAGTATCTTCCTGAGAGCCAAAGCAGAAATCATTAATGACACCACGCAGGATCCGCGAAAGGTTACAGTACCCGGTACGCCTGAAAAGGAAGAGAAACTGGAGAGTTTGATGTCTTCCCCGCTGATCCTGCGCGGCAGAACAATAGGTGTTATTAACGCCTGGAGATTGAAAGAGAATGGTTTATTTAACGAGTCAGAATTAAACTTCCTGGTGGGAATTGCACATCAGGTCTCCATCTGCATCGAATCAGGACGTTTATTCCAGGAGACAAGCCGCCAGGCGCAGGAAGCGGCCGCAATTGCGGAAGTGGGTCGCGATATTTCTGCAACACTTCAGTTGGATGTCGTACTGGAAAGAATTGCATCCTATGCAATGGACTTGCTTCACAGCGAGACCAGTGCCGTGTATCTGGCGGATGAAAACCTTCTGCATGCCATTGCGTCTTTTGGTATTGATGCAGAGGAAATCAAAAACGACCCGCTTACGGTTGGGACTGGAATTCTCGGAAACATAGCTTTACAGAATGCAGGAGAAATTGTCAATAACACCGCCCATGATCCACGAACCATCATTGTAAAGGGTACGGAAAAAAACCCTCTCGAGCATCTGATGGGCGTACCAATTGTGCTAAAAGACAAGCACACTGGCTTGCTTGCGGTATGGCGGTCCGGGGCCGGAACCGACTTCGCCCCTCGAGAGCTGGAGTTTTTGACAAGCCTTGCACGGCAGGCAGCAGTTGCCATTGAGAATGCACGCTTATATGATGAGACGCAACGTCGGGTCAAGGAACTTGAGATCATAAACAGTGTGTCCACGTCCCTGCGTCTCGCCCATTCGATGGAGGAAATGCTCCCCATACTTCTGGATGAAACATTGGGACTGCTTGATACACCTCACGGCTCAATCTGGATGTACGATCACATGAGCAACAAGCTGATGCAGAAGATCGCGCATGGAGCGGAATCCAAGCTCCGATACACATCCCTCAGCCCAGTGGAAGGCATCGTGGGACGCACATTCACCAGCGGGGAAAAATATATATCGCCCAATCTAAAGAACGACCCTTTACTATTCGAATTAAACCGCGACACCACCACCGCGGGACTTGCAGGAATTTGCATCCCGATAGAATCCACTGTCGGGCCTGTTGGGGTACTCATGGTGATGATCGATCAGGGACGGCAGATGACAGAAGCGATCAACCTTCTTAGCATACTCGCCGAGATCACGGGCAATTCCATCCACCGTCTTCAGCTTTATGAACAAAGCCAGAAGCAGGTGAAGCGACTGACGAGCCTGCGTGATATTGACGCTGCCATCGCTTCATCCTTCGACCTGCGCCTGACCCTGAACATTTTGATGGATCAAACCCTCAACCACCTTAACGTGGACGCGGTGGACATCGGTCTCTATCATCCGGACATCCAAAGCATCACCTACGTTGCAAGCACGGGGTTTCAGACTGCAGTGCCGACTCGTCCACAGCTACGATTGAGTGAAAGCCTGGCGGGTCAGACGATTATCAAACAATCCATCCTACATGTCACAGATCTGCAAAATGCACGAGAGGCAAGGAATGAATTACTGCTGCGCCGCGAAGGGTTTGTGACCTATATAGGCATTCCATTGATCGTCAAGGGACAAATAAAGGGCGTGTTCGAGGTCTTTCACCGCAGGCCTCTTTCACCCACTTTGGACTGGATGGAATTCCTGCATACGCTCGCGGGCCAGGCGGCAATCGCAATTGACAGCTCACAACTCTTTGAAAACCTGCAACGTTCCAACCAGGAGCTTATGCAGGCCTACGACACTACCCTGGAAGGCTGGGCGCGGGCACTCGAACTTCGAGACCGTGAAACCGAGGGACACACTCGTCGGGTGACTGAATTAACAATGCTTCTTGCACGCTTCATGGGAATCAGCGACAGTGAACTGGTAAATATCCATCGCGGCGTACTGTTACATGATATTGGAAAGATGGGCGTCCCTGACCATATTCTCAAAAAGACTGGAGAGCTGGATGCCAATGAATGGGTGGAAATGCGACAACACCCCATCTATGCATATAATCTGCTGTCGCCAATCTCCTATCTACGCCGCGCGCTCGATATCCCCTATTGTCATCACGAGCACTGGGATGGAAGTGGGTATCCCCGCGGCTTGAAAGGTGAGCAAATCCCCCTATCAGCGCGCATCTTCTCTGTGGTGGATATCTGGGACGCGCTTCTGTCAGACAGACCCTACCGTAAAGCCTGGCCTCGAGAAAAGGTCATTCAGTATTTAAGGGATGTCGCAGGCATAATCCTTGACCCGAGGATCGTCGAAATTTTCTTCAAAATGCTGGAAGGTGAAAAAAGTCAAACGGGATAGCATGTGCCATCCCGTTTTAGGTTACTTGACCCGCAGATATTTGCGCTTGCCAACCTGGAGCACGCCTGAACGTGGAAATGTGACATCCCCACGTTCAATCGTCTCGCCATCCAGACGAACCCCTTTTTGATCAAACAGTCGCCGCGCCTCGCTTTTGCTGGCTGCCAGCTTTGCATCCAGGATCACATCCATCACCGTCTGGCCCGTCTTCAAATCGTATTCAGGAATTTGGTCAGGAACTTCCTTGTGTTGGAAAGTTTTGACAAACACTTCCTCGGCCTTTTCGGCATCAGCATCGCCATAAAAAATGCTCGTGATCTCGCGCGCGATCTTCATCTTCGCATCCCGCGGGTGAACACTTCCCGACTCGACCTCTTTTTCGAAAGCTTCGATCTGATGCGGTGACCAGCGCGTGGCAAGACGCATATATTTACCCATCGAGAAATCCGGTATCGACATCAGCTTGCCATACATATCTTCAGCGCCTGTGTTGATCGGCACGATATTGCCTGTTGATTTGGACATGCGCTGAGTGCCATCGGTACCAGGCAAAATGCCAGTGATGATACCCACCAATGGTTTCTGGCCCAGCGCTTCCTGCAACTTGCGTCCCGCAACGATAATGTTGAACAACTGGTCAGTACCGCCAACTTGAACATCGGTCTGCATGGCTACTGCATCATAGCCTTGCATCAACGCATAAAAGGTCTCATGCAAATAGATCGCCTCACCTTTCTCGAGCCGATTTGCGAAATTATCACGTGCCAGAAACTGCTGCACGGTAAAGTTCTGTCCGAGTCGGATAAGATCCACGAGGGACAGCTCGCTCAGCCACTCACCGTTGTAGCGGATCTTCGTCTTTTGACGATCAAGCACGCGAAATGCCTGCTCGGAGTATGTCTGAGCATTGTGGGCAACCTGTTCCTGCGTCAAAATTGGACGCGCTTTATTTTTATCGGAGGGGTCGCCGACCAGCGCAGTGTAACTGCCAATGAGAAAGGTCACATCGTGCCCCAGAGCCTGAAACTGGCGCAATTTCTGCATCGTGATCGTATGACCCAGATGCAGATCAGTGGATGTGGGATCGTATCCACAGTAGACACGTAATGGGCGTGCCTCTTTTTCAGCGTCCATCAGGCGCTGCCGCAGCTCATTCGTCATGGCCTTCTTGAGATCCTCATCGCCGTATTCTGTGCCCAGCATGAGCAATTCAACCTGTTCTTCGATGTTCATACAAACCTCCTGGTTTAAGACAAACAAAAACGCGCCCGCGATGGTGGGCGCGTTTTTAACACACCACCGCACGATTCATGTGTGGGTGTAGTAATAATGATTGCAGACAGATTTTGAACTAAACATGCTGCAATTATACAGCATCACTCACCAAGATTGAAGGTGAATGACCATGGACCCCTGACCGTGTAAAACTCATCACTGTAGACAAGCTGCTCCGCTTCTTCCTGCGACATGGTGTCTGGCTTGCTTAGGATTTGCATCGCCTGCACACCATTGACATCCGCACAGTTGAGCGTGATGGCGATGCCTCGTTCTGTAAGTGTCTGCTGAATTTTGGGCAGGTAGATCGAGCAATATTCCTCCACGCGCGGTGGGGCAGCGATTGCATCAACCGTGACCGTTACACTCGTAAGGTTTGCATCCGGCGGCACATTGAGGAATGAAAGTGTATCGCATCGCATGCCAGCCTGCCCTTCCACGGGTTCCTGTATACTCAACATGGTCGAGCCGAAGTCAAGGATCGATGCATCTGCATATTGCAGGGTTGCTCCCCAAACCGACCAGTCAGATGCATTGAGCAGGGTGAAGCAAACATCCACGTTGACCTGCTTGCCATCGCGCCACGCACGGTCCGCGCGGACTTCAATTCCATTCGATAGCTGGCTGAGTGTGACAGCTTCTGATTGCATGGTGGGATAAGACGGGTCAAGATAGGCAGTTGGTAGAGCGAGATCAGATTGCGGTGCAACAGCAGGGGCGCACGCAACAAGAAGTAATGTTAAAAACAGAATGGTTCGTTTCATTTTTCTCCAAAGTGATTTGAAAATATATCCTCAAGCGTTTCCTTTAATTGCGGGAATTTAAATTGAAATCCCTGCTCGCGAAGACGCCTGGGTTGTGAATAGCGGCCCTCCGTGACGAGGACGCTCATTTCTCCCAGTGCCAGCTGCAATAAAAACTTTGGCACATGGAACCAAAACGGACGGTGCAGCGTACTGGCTATTGTACGCATGAAATCGGCATTGGAGGTCGGCGATGGGGCGATCAAATTATACGCACCACGCGTATTCTCGTTCTCCAGCAGGAACTTCATCGCGCGAATCTCATCTGTGAGATGGATCCAGGGCATGGCTTGAGGGCCACTTGCCAGCTTGCCGCCGAAAAAAAGACGTACAGGCAACGCCATGAGAGGGAATAGTCCTCCGCGCCTCGCAAGGACAACCGCGGAACGGGTAACAACGCGGCGGATTCCAAGCTCTTCAACAGGCTGGGTTACAGCTTCCCATTTGACTGTGAGCTGTGCCAGGAAATCATCCGCTGCCGGCGTCGATTCGTCGGCGATACCTTCGCCGCGCAGGCCATAGCGGTTGATACCCGAGGCTTGCAGGAAAACCTTTGGGCGGCGCGCAGCGTTTTGTATGGCGGAGACAAGCGCCAGTCCCGGAATGACGCGGGAGTCCAGGAATTTCTGTTTTTGTTTTCGCGTCCAGGGCCAGTGCTCCAGGCCAAATCCCGTTAAGTTCACGACCGCGTCCATATCGTTGATGAGAGGTCCCCATCCGTCTGCTGTCTTTCCGTCCCAATGGACCTGGTTGGCGGTTTTGGGCGATTGGCGTGTCAGAACAAGAACCTCGTGCGAGTCCTGTTGGAGCGCACTTTTCAGGGCTGTTCCAAGGAAACCTGAGCCGCCTGCAATGAGGACTTTCATTTTTTCTCCTGTGACAGTTTCATAACACCCGCATTAGCATGAATTCCGAATTCAAAAAATAAGCAGTATAATCCTGCCTGTTGTGGAGGCCGTATGCATGAGCCGGTGCTGGTGCTAAACGCCAATTTTGAACCGATCAATGTTTGTACCACGCGAAGGGCTGTTGGTTTGCTCCTGGCGGGCAAGGCTGACATGGTGGTTAATGGGCGTGGACACATACGAACGGTAAAGCAGTTACTGCCACGACCTTCGGTCATTCGGCTGGAGGCCCAGGTTCACAGACCGCGCCCCCACGTTAAGTTGACCCGCCGCGAGGTTTTTCGCCGCGATAATTATACCTGCCAGTACTGCGGCAAGCGTGAAGGTAGTTTGACAGTGGACCATGTGATGCCGCGTCATCTCGGCGGGCAGCATATATGGACAAACGTTGTGGCTGCATGCCCCCACTGCAATCACCGCAAAGGCGGGCGCAAGGTGGACGAGGCACATATGCGGCTTTTACATGTGCCCAAGGAACCGCCCGCCAATGCAGCCTACATTTTTGGCCGGCACCTCACTGAATATCGGGAGTGGGAGCCGTATATCAACGGCTGGTAACTTCTCCCGGGGCCTTAAGGTGGGAGCCTTGATGATCCAGCACCGGGCTGTGTAGCCCGACTCCACTCAGTTATCAAAGAGCGGCATTGAGACTTTTCAGCATCAGTGCGGAAATATGAAACTGGCAAGTTGCATTTTGTAATGTAGATCAAGGGCTCCAAACGTAAACGACGTTTTGGAGCCCTTTACTTCTTTGGATCTCCAGGATCAGTGGTTGATCCTAATCCTATCCAACCCGTTCGGAAGTAACTGAAAACTTTTCTAAAGATCGATCGTCATAAAATCTTTTGCAAGGATGACCTCACCTTTGTAGGTTTTGGCGGCTTCAGCGGACAAGTTATCGTTGGCAAATTGTCCTGTTGGATAATGGATTAGATAAAGCTTGCCAACTTCCGCCCTAGTAGCAATTTCACCCGCCTGCTCTGCAGAGGAATGTCCAAACATTGCTCCTCCTGCTTCATGTATCAGAACGTCCGCCCCATCCGCGAGGCGGACAGTTTGTTCACAAGGCTCGGTATCACAGGAGTACGCCAGCACTTTGCCGAGATTTTTACATTCGACGCGCAGACCGATGGTGGGAATCATGTGATGGACCGGCGAGGATTGGATCTTAAACTCCTTACTATCCATCACAAACGCCATTTCGGATTCGGGGAGCCGAAAAAAGCCCACAGGAAAGAAGTTGGGCCATTCCGACCAGCCATAAAAACCCATCAAGTCTTCGAGACGATCGAGCGTGTAATGCAACCCATAGATGTTGATCGGCTTGCTGCGTCCCATCAGCCACATGTCCATTAGTAAAAGCGGGACCCCGGAAACATGGTCTGGATGAAAGTGCGTAATGACAATATCGGTCAGGTCATTAAAATCCACGCCCGCCTGTGCAAGCCGCACCACAGGATTGCTGACACAATCTACAAGGATTGTGCGCTCCTCACCAATGATGACCAGGTGAGTGTTCTCATGGTCTCTGGAAGGCACTGCGTTGGAAGAACCGAGAATAATGACTTTTGGCATTGAAGCCTAATGATTACAGGTATGGGAACGCCAGTTTAATTAACACAGGTGTGATGTATATCTCAATCAAAGCTGCGATGGCAAGGAGAGGCAGGACAATCCCAATGAATACACGGAACCAATCTGCCAGCGAGAGCAGCAAAATCTCTCCCAGACTCTTTTCCCCCTGCGGGGTTACGAGTTGAGCGCCAACCTTCAGCATGGCTGCAGTAGCCAGAAACACCGCCGTCAGTTCAAATATTCCATGCGGAAGGATTCCTGCAAAAAAAGTAAGTAGCGGCGAAAAACCAATAAGGTTTGCCGCACCCATCACACCGCCCACCAGCGCTATATTCACGATAAATAACGTCAACCCAAGAGTGGAAAAAGAAACCAACCCTAACAAGAGGAAGACCACTGTTGTGCGAGCGTTGTGATAGAACAGGATCGGCGCAGGCAGGCGGTCGCTCAGTTCATCCAGGTTCGTTAGATTGTCTGCCACGAGCGTCTGGATTGTGTCGATCCCCTCAGGGGTGAGACTCAAATGCGCGGGTACATACTGACCGACCCACATATAGCTTACAATCCCTGTGACCATAGCCAGGGCAATGGTGATCATTAACGGCTGACGCAGTTGACGCAACGTACGTGGGAGTTCGCGGCGATACCAACCGGACACAGATTCGGCATCACCAACAAATCTATCCCGGAATTTCCGCCCCATCAATTTGAAATTAAGGGTATCGATTTCACGCCCCAATAAATATTCGCGGCGGAAATGCGCCAGCCCCAAGCGTACCAGCAGGCCAGAGAGCAGGGTCACAGCGACAATGGCAAACCAGAGAACATCTTCGTTTCCCCAGAAAATCAACACCGTCTCACCCTGCAAAAGGAACGCGATCGGCACAACCACAAAAGAAGCCAATAGATTTGCGGCACGGATTGTTGTAGCCTGTACCGAAATCACGATCGCAGAGCTGACCATTAAAACAGCGTGGGCAAAGGTAAGCAAAAAAATCAGGGCAAGCATATAGGCACTTGGAAATTCAACAGCGCGGCGGGCCACCAGGATCAAATAAATTCCAATGGATGCGTAGCTGAACACCAGCGGTGTTGTAATTCCCACCAGCAGCTTACCCAAATACAAATGCTTGTCGTCCAGCGGGGAACTCAGCAGAGGCTCAATGGTGCCGCGCTCCTTCTCACCCACAAAGGATTCCAACGCGACAACCAAGGTAAACGAAAGGGGAAAGAACCCGATGATCAGTACCACAAATGGGATCAGGCTATCCAGAATCAAATCTCCGCCAAAACGGTTCATGAAAGTGATCGCCTGCCGTGTTGTATCATCCGCAATGAATGGGAACAATGAAACCAGCAAAACCATTGGCACGATGATCCGCCAATCACGGAACTGGTCCACAAATTCGCGCCGGGCCACGATCCATATTGCTTCCAGATTACGCCGCATAGGGAACCCCCTGCGCTTCAGCCATGGTCTTGAGATAAACGTGTTCGAGTGTGCGCGGGACTTCCTGAAACGAAAGTAACGGCGCGTTTCGGGACGTCAACGCATGCACGAGCGTTGGATTGGCAACCTGAGGTGTTTCGACCTGAAAGCGTAAACTGGTTCCGTCTCGAGATGCAAGAGTCACCCCATGAGGCAGAGTCAGCTCACCCGCGTCGAATTCCTGGGCGAACTTTGCCTCATACTCAACAGGGCCCAGCACCCGACGCTTCAATTCATCCAGGGTGCCATTCAACAAAATCCTGCCGCGATAAATGATCGCAATCGTATCAGCCAGGACCTCGGCTTCTGCCAGGTTATGTGTACAGATAACAATTGTTCGCTGCGTGGAGCGCAAACGGGCGATCTCATCACGCACCAACCGCGCAGATTCGGGGTCCATGGCGGATGTCGGTTCATCGAGCAATAACACGGCGGGGTCGTGCATCAACGCGCGTGCCAGAGCAAGTTTCTGCTTCATGCCTTTGGAGTACTCACCAGAACGACGCCGTGCTGCTTCTGCAAGACCAAAATAGTCGAGCAGGTATGTACTGCGTGCTTTTCTTGTAGGTAGGTCAAGCCCATACACCCTGCCAAAGAAATCGAGATATTCATCACCTGACATGCGCATGTACAATCCATGTTGTTCAGTCAGCACCCCAACATGAGACCGTACATCCTGCGGATTTTTGGTGACATCATAACCAGCCACACGTGCCCAGCCTCGAGACGGAGTTAATAAGGATGTCAACATACGGACAGTGGTGGTCTTGCCTGCACCGTTCTGCCCAAGCAATGCAAGGATCCGCCCAGGCTGAACAGACAGGGTCACACCATCCACTGCCCAAAAATCATTATTGAATTGTTTGCTTAGATCATTGGTTTCGATCATTCTCTACCTTCCACTGGAAACGTTTTCCAGCATAGCATATACATTTGACGGGTCAATAAGACAACAGTACTCACAGTTGTTATTCAGCTCGTTGGGTTGCAGGACGATGACGGAAAAATAACGCAAGTGCCGCACAGGCAGCGACCACAGCCATGATGGTCTGGTTAATGTTGATGCCGCCTACCATCGAAGCGTCGAGCCGCAAAAAGTCGAGAAGAAAGCGGCCGAT
Source organism: Chloroflexota bacterium (assembly GCA_039932795.1). Classification (GTDB taxonomy): domain Bacteria; phylum Chloroflexota; class Anaerolineae; order Anaerolineales; family Villigracilaceae; genus Defluviilinea. Next base: position 19,179 of record JBDTPH010000343.1, on the reverse strand, counting down.
CGGGTAAACGACCAGATAGAGGAGGAAGATGTCGCCACTTTTAACGCGGTCCGCAAATCGGCGGGAAACCCAAAGTAGCAGGAACATATTCGCAAGATTCCAAATAGATTCATACAAAAATAACGGGTGATAATACTCGATGTTTAGAAATCCTTCCAAACGGTGATTGGGATCAATGAGAATTTTCCATGGCAGGTTGGTAGGCGCGCCGTAGAGCTCCTGGTTGACAAAATTTCCCCAACGCCCAATCGCCTGTCCCAGCGCGAGACCTGGCGCAGCAATGTCGGTCCATTCGGCGAAATTGAGTTTATTTTTGCGGGCATAGAAGAACAGAACAATCACACCGGCGATCACTGCACCAGGGATGCCAAGCCCGCCTTTCCGTATGTTCAATGCATCGAGTGGATGGGTGAAATACCAGATGGCAGTAATCCCTGAGGAGGGCGGCGGAGTGAGAATATGCCACAAGCGCGCGCCAATAATTCCGCCAATCAGCAAATAGATCATCAAGTCCCAAACGATCTCAGGCGGGTAGCCGCGTCGTTTCGCTTCGCGCGTAGCGAGGAATGCTCCAGCCACTGCACCAAGCATCAGGATGATGCCATAATAGCGGACTTCAAACTGGCCGATAAAGAAACCTTCGGGCATTTTATATCTCCGAAATCAATGTTGAATCTTGGCGTGTGCCTGACTTCGCACATGCCAGATTCTTTGCAGAGCAGTGATATTGGCGAAAACTGCAATAATACCAAGGCCAATGTAGAGTTGGTTAAAAACCAGCGCAGGTGCAAGGACAAGATAACGTTCCACCCTTGTAAGCAAACCAACCTTGGCCTGATAGCCCAAACCTTCCGCCCGCGCTTTTACGTACGAGACCAGCACCGAACCCGCCGCGGCTCCAAAGACCAGCATTCCGCCCAGGGGTTCACCCTGGCTCAGAAAATGATACAGCAAGCCACCATAAATGATCAACTCAGAATAACGGTCACTGACCGAATCCACGTACGCGCCAAAGTCAGTCGATTCGCCGCGCAGGCGGGCCATCGTTCCGTCCAGCGCGTCAATAGGTGTCATCAACAGGACGAGGATGCCGCCTGTCCACATATCGCCCAATGCAAGATAGTAGGCACCGACAGAATTGCCGACCAGTCCAAGCATGGTCATCATATTGGGCGTCAGCCCAAGGCGATTAAAAAATCCGCCGAGCGGATCGAGTACCCACTTGAACCATAACCTCAAGTAGTCAGTAAAGGTTTTCTTCTGTAGCATGTTGATATAAAACTCTCCAATAGACCTATTTGGGATCAGGCAACGAGGCAATCATAACAGCAAAACAGACAGATGTTTTGATGCATTCGGCTGGTGAGCAGCTTGTTTTCTGACCCACACTGTGAAGCGCTCAATGAGATAACCGATCAAACTGCAGACTATTCATATCGAACGTGCCTATCATAGACCTGGTTGCTCATCCTCATCCAATGGGCCCAGCAGGACGTCACGCTCCTTACCGCCACCCAAAGAGGGACCGACAACTCCCATTTCTTCCAGCTGATCCAGTAAACGCGCGGCACGCGGATAACCAATCCGCAGGCGTCTTTGCAGCAGCGACGCAGAAGCGCGCCGGCTCTGGCGCACAATCGAAATCGCCTTCTCGATTAACCCTTCATCCTCGGTTTCTTGCGGTTCAATTAGCAACGTTTCCCAGGGTGCCGAATCATCCTTCACATTTATTGTTTTCTGCCAGTGTGCAATGAGACGTTCAATTTCCATATCCGTGATCATCACACCCTGTGCACGGATCGGGTTGCCAACCTCCGGGTTTAGGAACAACAGGTCGCCACGGCCCAACAGACTGTCTGCGCCGCTGGTATCCAAAATGACACGGCTATCCACACCAGATGCAACCGCAAATGCAAGCCGGGCCGGAAAGTTCGCTTTGATCAACCCTGTCACTACATCTGTAGAGGGACGTTGTGTGGCAACGATCAAATGGATGCCTGTTGCGCGCGCCATCTGCGCCAGACGAACAAGGTTATGTTCTGTCTGGTCGGGGGCAGACATCATCAGGTCAGCCAATTCATCGATCAGCACTACGATGCGTGGAAGCGGCGCGCCATCTTTCTTGCGTGAGAGGCGGCGGTTGTATGTTTCCAGATCGCGGGTATGGGCACCTTCGAGCAGACGATAACGATGTTCCATTTCGACCACAACCCAGCGCAATACACCCAGGATGCGTTCGATATTGGTCTCCACTTTTCCGTAGAGGTGTGGCAAGCCGTTGAACCGTATCAACTCGACCATTTTCGAGTCAATCATCACCATGCGTAGATCTTCGGGTGGATTATTCATTGCCAGACAGGCCGCGATGGATGTAATACAAACCGACTTTCCTGAACCAGTTGCGCCGGCGATCAACAGATGCGGCATGCGCGCAAGGTCTGCAACCAGGGGCTGCCCCGAAACATCACGTCCCAATGCCATTGCCAGGGGCTTACCGATCTTGTGAAACACGTCTGTTTCCAGGATGGCGCGCATACGCACGACAGATGTATGCGTATTCGGCACCTCGATTCCCACATACGGTTTACCGGGTACGGGCGCCTCGATCCGTAGCCGTTCAGCAGAAAGAGCAAGAGTCAAATCCTTTTGCAGGGATGCGATCTGCGCGACACGCACTTTCATCTGCTGTGCATCTTCTTCCGTGGATCCAGCCCGTCTCATGAAGCCGGGTTGCACAGCGAACTGTGTTACGGTCGGTCCGATCCGAAAACCAATCACGGTTGACACAATGCCAAACTCTGCCAGAGTTTTTTCGATCATGCCTGCTGTTTGATTGATGGTGCGTTCATCGGGACGCGTGTTTTGGTCTGCAAGCAAAATGTTGAGCGAAGGCAGGCGCTCATCACGCTCACGCGGCGAGACTGGTTTTTTGTCCTGCTGATCTGCTGCGCGCAGAGATTTCCTGAATTCTGCAGGCAGTGAATTGCTGTTCTTCCTGCGTGACGGACGTTCTGATTCCGTTTTCTCAGGCGGCGTTTCGTGCTGGACATCGGGGGCGGCATCGATTTCGACAGGCAAATTCTCACCTGCCATTTTCAACAGCGAACGTTCGAGTACAGCCCATAATCCAAGACCTGTCATCAGTGCCAGCAGCCACAGCAGAAACAACACTAGCGTCCCCGATGTTTCACCGATCCGCCAAAACAATGTGACCAATCCCCAGCCGATCCGCCCGCCGTCCATGCCGGATTCGGCCCGCAGAAGAGAATTGCCTCTCATGGCGGCGAACAGTGCAAGGGTCAGAAAGGCGGCGAGTTCCAGGGCAAAGAGTCGCCCCCATCCAATGGCAGCAAATCCTCCCTGCCGCAAAACGACAAATCCACCATATCCAATTGCAAGGACAACCACATATGCGCCCCATCCAAACCAGAGCGAGAGCAATGCTGCCCAGGGTGAGAGCAGGGTTCCCTGCGTAAACCCGCCTAGTGCAAGAAAGGACATGAGCGCGACCGCGATTAACAGAACACCCAGGGCTTCGCGGACGAAGCGGCCGAAGTGCTGGTTAAAAAGCGCGAGACGGTCAAGCCAGTCGCCTCGCGCTTCAGAGTTGTATGCGCGTTGTGGTTCAGGACGATTAGGCATTAGTGACTTAGCTGCATACTCAATCCCATTCGTTGGTGTGAGGGGTCCACGTGCAACACACGTACCTGTATTTGTAGCCCTTCTTTGATTATGTCACGAGGGGTCTGATTATCCTGAAGCGGCATTTCAGAGGCATGAATCAAGCCTTCCACACCGGCTTCGATGCGCGCGAATGCACCATAAGACAGTACACTGGTAACAACCGCAGGCAGGGTCGTGTTAACAGGGAAATCGGTCAGCGCGCGCTGCCACGGGTTTTGAGTCATGCGCTTAAGGCTAAGCGCAACTCTACAGCGTTCAGCTGAAATTTCCAGCACTTGAACCTCGATCTCCTGCCCAAGAGAAACAATTTGATTGGGATGGGACACACGTCCCCAGGAAAGTTCCGAGATGTGGATCAGCCCTTCCACACCACCCAGGTCAACAAACACACCAAAATCGGTAATGTTGGTTACTGTGCCGCTTACATGCGATCCTGGTTCCAGGCTGTTAAAGAGCTTGGAGCGTATGCCGGGTTCTGCGAGAGCCGCGCGTTCCGAGAAGACCACGCGTCCATCTTCGGGAACGCACTCGATGACTTTTACATTCAGTGTTTTACCCATATAGGATTCGAGACTCACATCGCGGTCAGCCTCCTGGTCCTTCCCCGCCAGTTCTATAAGGTGGGAAAACGGGATAAATCCTGAGAGTCCATCGGCCTCCACAAGCAGACCGCCACGGTTATGTCCGGCGACTTTCATGGCGATAATCCGGTCATTGGAATATAACTCCTTGACCTCAGTCCAGTTAGCGTGTACAGGTTCGTCCACATGAGTTGATTCAGCTTTTACGTGGGAAACAGGTTTGGACTTGATCGCTGGATATGGCTGGGAATGTGGAGGCGCGTGGAGCCGCTCCTCTGCCAGCACAGATTCCCACCAACCCTCATCGGTGGGCGGCATTGCATTTTCGTACTTTCGTTTGGCACCGTTGTTATTGATTCCCATATGCATCTCCTAATTTTACAGCTTCATTCTGTTCCATATCGAGGATGGCACGCGCGACCGCCTCCACAACAACCCGCTGCTTGCGATAGAGGTCGGCTTCAGACATTGCCAGCCGCCCCGCCACTTCGCGCACCTTGCGCCCTTCGATAAATTTCATTTCCAATATATTATAGAGTATCCACTCACTTGTGAAGCGACGATCGCCATCAGGCTTCACCTGATCCACTGCTTTACGAAGAAGCGCTCGTAATGCATTGGCGGCATTCCCTTCGTAATTATCAGCGAGCATTTGAACGATTCGCAGTCTCATCAACGGACTATTCGTCAGCTTTGGACCGCCCCAGTAATGAGTTAGCGCGTCCTTAACCCAATCAGCCAGATCCGATTCTTCGGGCAAAGGTTCGGTCAGCAGGTTCACACTGGAGTCATATCTTCCCATGGCGCGCATACGCTGGAGCATATCAATTTGCGGCTGCAGGTCTTCCAGGGAGCGGAAGACTCTCTGCTGCAATTGGCGGTCTTCCAACGCCAGCGCTGCACGATCTGCCAGAAGCCAAACGGCATCACTCTGATCCTTGTCCATGGGTTGACTTGCCTTGCGTGCGATCCCAAGCAAACCCAACAATTGAGGCGGTTCGTCACGGTCTCCATTCACCTTGCGCTGGTGAAGCGGCAGGATCCAGAAATCGCCCCAGACAAATTCATGTCGTCCACCTTCACCATTACGATGCAGCGTTTTTAGGGCCTCGTCCAGGTTTTCGTTTTCAAGAATGGCACGGTTGCCCGCCACAACACTCAGGGACAGTTCATCTCCATCCAATGCAGCAACAAACGCACACGGAGCTTGTAGATGATCACGCACTGCCGCCAGCACCGTTTCAAGGAATTGTTGCAGGTCGCTGCGTGTTAATAATCTTTCTTCTATGTTTTGCAGCAACTGGAGCTCGGCACGGTCGCGTCCGAAGAATAAAAGCTTTTCCCAAATGGGTGAAAACAAAGTGACCGCATGCTCGAAAAGCAAGACCGTCACAACCACTGTAAGCGGGACAAAAGCCGAGTACGGTTCACCGCCGAACAATTCACCCGCGCGGCGAACAATCGTCATCATCGCCAGTGCAAGGGAGGCAGTTACGGGGCCGCGCAGCAGCCATTTGAACAGGCGACTCTTGACCACGCGGTCGGGCCATGAAACGCCAAAGAATGCGACCGCATAAGCCATTGTAATAACCAGCCCGGCAACGAGAAGGTTAATGATGAGTGCTGAGCCCCAAAAGGCCAGCGGGAACCGAGCTGCCGCATCCGAGCCAAACAAAAGGTAGGGATATGACCCGAGTGCCGGGGCTGTCGCGCCCGCCATCAGATAAAGCATCCTGCGCCTGCCTGAGCGAGTCAACATGCGCAAGAAGGCACGGACGAAGTTGTAACCAGCCCACGTGATGATGGCAATGTAGTAGACCGTAAATATTTCAGTCCAGACGGTGCGTTGCAAATGCGGCGCGGGATTGCCATTTTTTACAAACCCACCCACGAGCAATCCAGTTGAAAGCAACACCAGAAAGCCGACAGAAACAGCATAGATTAAACGCACAGCCATGCGCCGGCGTCCACGCGAGGGACGGCCGGCTGTAACAAGTAATGCGTCAGAAAGATGTAAATAAGAGGGGGGTAAAAAAATGATACCTATCCATTGCAGGTGCAACAACAGCTCAGTCCCCCAATCAGGCATGGTTTTATTTTGAAGCGCTTCGGTGGTAAAAACAACCACCACGCATAACAAAATAATCGCGAATGAACGCGCCACCCGATCACGCAAATTGAACGACAGAGCATATAGAAATAGAGAAAATGCCGTAATGGCAATGCCCGCCGTTAAAATATTGTTGATCGTCTGCAATCCCGCCAGTAAACCAGCCATCCAACCGTTAAACATGCGATCCTTCCAAGCTTACTTCAGTGCTCTCCCGAAGAACAAAGCCACATCCTGTGTCGGATAATACTGGTCATTATACCCGCAGAATTCATAGCCAAACTTCTGAGCAAGGCGAATGCAGGGTTGATTTTTCGATTGCATTTCAAGGATGAGACGACCGACGCCTCTCTCCAGCGCCCAGGCTTGGGCCGCCGTCAAAAGCGCGGACGCAGCACCCTGACGCCTCCGTTCAGGAGAAACGACAATATCTGTCACCCAGGCAATCGCTGCAGTATGCTCCTCCACCGCGCAGACATACCCCACCGGATTCCCTTCCAGCAAGGCAACCAGTGTCAGGTCGCGGCGTGTCCATTCACCTACAAGCGCAGATGGGTTGCGTGGATAGGCCACTGTCACAGAACGCGGCAGGCGCACTTCTCGAAAAGTAGAGGAGATTTGTCCGGCCTCGCGGCGCAACTCCAGCTGCCAGACATAATCACTTAAACATGAATGATCCAACGCCATCAAACGTGGCAGGTCATTTGCAACTGCAGGGCGGACTTCAAAGGAAGGCATGGATTCTCCGGTTACTGATTCAAGACGCGCACTGCGATCACACAGGGTTCAAGCGCCAGACCCACATTATCAGTAATGACGAGGCGAAGGAAATAATCACCATTTGTCAGTGATGAAGTATTCCATTCACCCAGATTGGCGTTTTGTTTTACGTCACGACCAGCAGAAATCGTGGCCCAACTCTGAGTGCCCATGGGTGCAACCTCATATTTGTAAAAACCAAAGTTGGGCACGTCCGCTGTACCGGTGATACTCACCACTCCTCTCACTTCCTCGCCAGGCTTGGGAGATGTAATCATAATCTGGTCAGGAATACAGCCACTCATTCCATTTGGGACTGCCTGGGTAACAGATGCAGCTGTCGTATCCGGAGATAATGTCCCTGCAGGAGTGACAAGTAGATCCAGCGTAGGGGTCGCCAATATATCGGAGGCAGGCAGGGACGGGGCGATGAAAGTAGCGATAAAGAACTCTGCGAAGACAAGCGCAAGAATCAACAAAGCAACCGCAGTTGCCTGTCCCAATCTCCGCAGCGCAAATTCGCGTTCCAGCCCGTAAACGGAATCGCGCCATTCACGCCACGAACGCCACATGCGACGGAAGGCAAACAGGCCCCCGATCGTGAGCGCGATGTAAATCAGAGGCTCATAACTTGCCAGAGTACGATAAACAGAACCCATTTTGCTGGCACTTTATAAGGAGCGCAATATGCCGCGTATGATCTTTTCAACCTTCGGAGTAATCACCTTACCAGCTTCAATGACCTCTTCGTGTGTCGTCATTGTTGAGCCATCCAGGTTGGCTTTGTTGCTGATGCCGGAAAGACCCAGCACACGCATTCCGCCATGCCGGGCAACAATCACCTCTGGCACAGTGGACATTCCCACTGCATCTGCGCCCGCATTGCGTAAAAATCTCAAATCGGCGGGGCCTTCAAAGGAAGGCCCACTCAAACCACAGTAGACGCCTTCGCGCAATTGGATATTTTCCCGCGCTGCGGCTTTGCGTGCCCTGGCTAGCAGGTCACGGTCATATGCCTGACTCATATCAGGAAAGCGTGGTCCCAGTTCATCAATGTTCGGCCCGAACAATGGGTTGGCTCCTGTCATGCCCATAAGATTCAAATGGTCAGTGATCAACATGACGTCACCTGGAGCAAAATCGGGGTGAACGCCACCCGCTGCATTGGTAACAAAAAGCATCTCAATATCAAGCCTCTGCATGATCCGGATTGGCAGGGTGACCTGATCCATGCTATATCCTTCATAAAAATGGATGCGTCCCTGCATAACAAAAACGACCTGTCCCTCGAGTTCGCCAATCACCAGCCTGCCAGCGTGTCCATGTACCGTTGAGACAGGCATATGAGGCAGGTCACCGAATGGGATCAGATCCGCTTTTTCAACGGAATCGGCCAGCCCATTCAATCCCGAACCGAGGATCAGCGCAACACGCGGCTTGTAGGAGGAACGTTTCCGAACTTCATCAGCCGCCTGGTCTATTTGTTCAAGTGTTATATATGCTGTGTTCATCATCGCTCTTCTTAAATAAAGATAAGGGCGCGTTTCCCCTCCATGATGTCCCTTCCATAAAAAAAATTATATCAGATTTCAGAGGGCATACTCTCAGATGTGTAAACAACCAGTGACGAAAAATGCTGCACACGGAGGTTACCAACGGTAGAAAAAAAGACTTTTTTGTGCTATCCTACTAAACCATATGTCCAGAAAGAGTTTTATTAGCGCCGCCGGGATATTATCACTCACAGCGCAGGGGCTGCTGTTTGCGCCAGCAAGCCCTGAGTTCATTCTGCAATCCATTCCGGATGCAATACGAAGCATCTTTATCCTCACATTATTTAGCACCTCGTCCATTCTCTACCTACTAACCCTTAGGAAATATCCCGTCGAGTCGCGAACAGACTGGATTTTCCCTGTGATCCAGATCTGCACTGCTTTTGGCGTTTTTTTTCTACTCGACTCCACTTCACGTACCCAGGAAAATGGATTTCTGTTCACGGGCGCGATTACCCTCCTGACGATCTACGCGTTATACATTTCATCCGGGCCGAGCGGCGCATCCCAGCCTTTTGCCAGCGATCACATCCAATCAGATCTCGTCCATGAACCGGGTGGCAACGCCAGCGTACAGATGGAGAAGATCGAATCCCTTACGAATCAATTGGCAGCAGAAAAGTACCGCACCGCTCAATTGACATTGTTGAATGAACTCAGCCAGCAGCTTGAAGCGGAGCTCGACCCGCCAGTCTCGGCGCAGCTGGCAGTTAATACATTGGAACGAGCCATGGAATGTTCACTGGTCGCCCTGTTCATTCAGGAACCCGATGAACTCACATTTGTCGTCCTTGCGGCCGCGGGGAAAGTGACAAGTCTCCTTCCACCCGGTTATCGCCAGAATTCAAACACGGGTTTGCTTGGGCGCATAACAAGATTCAAGAAAACGCACATTGTAAACGACACCCGGCTGGAGCCAGATTTTTTCAAACTCGACAGCGACCATACTCTCTCCATCATTAGCGTTCCGATCCTGCAGCATGGGCATGTTAAAGGCGTTTTGCAGATCTGCTCCGATAAGACACACACCTTCAGTAGTGCAGATGCATCCGTCGCGGAAGGCGTTGCATCCGAACTTCTGCGTGCATGGGAACGGTCCAGCTACCATCAGCGATTAACTGAATTAATTCAGGCAGGCATCTCATTGACCACGTTGATGGATCCACAGGCGGCGGTCCAGGAGATCGCTGTGATTGCGCGAAAAACGCTCGAAGCACAGTTCGTATTTGTTACATTGCTTGACCAGCAGGGGAATTTTTCACGCACGGCATCGGCAGGAGAAGCGCCAAAATTATCTGCATCCCTACATGGAAACCCTTCTGATGAACAGCTCATGCGGGCGGCGTTGAATGCCACCCAGCCGTTCCGTGTCCGCGACCTGCGGAAGTATTCCAATGCAAAGAAACTCGAAATAGACCACAGCGGCTTACGAAGTGTGATTGCAATCCCGATCCGTCTGCACCGTCTGAGCATTGGCACCATCCTTGCCTTTGGCAAACAGGAGGGCATCTTTTTCTCGGAGAACGATGAATCGATTGCCGACCTGCTCTCATCCCAGGCTGCCGCGTCCATCGAAAGTTCATGGTTGTACCAGGAACTGCGAAGCACCTTGAACATCACATCCATGTTGTACCAGTTGAGCGTGGACGTCATTCAGACCGATGAGTTAAGCAAGGCGGCAGAATTGATCGCGCAGGCGGCGCATAAAGTTACAAACTCCAAAGAAACAGGGATCGTCCTTTTGACACGTGATGGCCATGTTGAAGCGGAAGTGGAAATTGACGCAAAGGGATTGCATACCCGTCAAGAGCATCCCATGGAGACACTTAACCAGGCCATCGAGAGCGGTTTAAGCATCATAATCTCCATGGAAAACGGTTCACTGGTTTGCTATCCCCTGCTGACCCGCGGCCGAACCTATGGTGCACTCTGGATGAATATTCCCGAAAGCCGTGGACAGAATTTCGCGAATGTGCAGACACTCGCCAACCAGGCGGCGATTGTGCTGGAGCGTTTCATCCTCTTATCCGAGTCGCTCCACCAGGCAAAGCAGATCGAAGCTGCTTATGCGGAATTGGAAATCACATATGACCGCACGTTGACTGCGCTTATGTCCGCTCTGGATGCACGGGACCGGGAAACAGAGGGTCACAGTATGCGTGTGAGTAAACTGTCCTGCCTGCTGGGCAGGGAACTCGGGTTAAATGGCAGCCAGCTCAAATCGTTGGAACGGGGCGCATTACTCCATGATATTGGAAAGATCGGAATCACCGACAGCGTCCTTCATAAGCCGGGCAAACTCACAGAGGAGGAGTGGCAGAGCATGCGCATCCATCCGGATATTGGGGCGCGTATCGTGGAAGGAATCCCGTTTCTGCAGGAAACACTTCCGGTGATCCGCTATCACCATGAACGGTGGGATGGCAGTGGATATCCCATGGGATTAAAAGGGAAAGACATCCCCATCCAGGCAAGGATTTTTGCCGTTGCTGATGTATTCGATGCATTGACCAGCAGCCGCAGCTATCGAAAAAGATCTTCTGCAGAGGATGCAATGCAATATTTAATGGATCAATCCAACGCTCTTTTCGATCCATCCATTGTTCAGGCGTTGACCCATTTACCTTACCCTGATTTTGTTCAGGGGGGGAAAGCCCCCGTATGAAACAGAAGAAAACTGTCGGGTCTTTTGCGCCTCACGAAATCCGCCGTTTTATCCTTCCAATAACGCTTGCATTCATTTTTATTATCGCGTGGGTGATTCTGGAACATCTCGTAAATGATCCTGTAACAAGCATTGGTTTGCTTGCCTATACGGTTTCTGGAATCCTTTATTTATTGATAAATGATTTTCTCATCATCAGAACAAATAACTATCGGGAAAACTATGGGAGACTGAATTCAGTTTTGGCCGGTATCTGGCTGGGATGGTACGTATATGTCTCTCCCGATTACTTGCGTGAGGCCTCACATATATTGATCCTGCTTGGCATTGTTGCCATCTCGATTGCTTCTGGACGCTTCCATTCCTATATGACGATGGCACTGGCTTTGGTGATAAGTTTGCCGTTTACCATCACTCACATTCATAATTTGGAGGAGTTTTTCGAGTTCAGCATGCCCTACATTGCTGGAGTTGTCATCGTGGAGGCCCTTGTACTCATCAAAGACACGACCCAACAGCACATTCATCGTCTTGAAACGATCAACAAGATCAGCCGCCAGATCATGCTCTCCCTGGAAACGCATCAGACCATTTCACTATTGAATGAGACCATGCAGGAGGCCCTTGAGGCGGATACATACTTTGTCGGTGTGCTCAAGGATGACGAGATTCAGCTGGACTTGTTCTATGACGATGGGGAATACTTTAATGGCACACGAGTTCCGCTGGAAGGTACCCTGTCGGGATGGGTGGTTAAGAACCAAAGAGCCCTTTTCCTGCCTGATCTCCGTGAGGATGTGCAGCTTGACGGTGTGAGTGTGGTTGTGATAGGGAAGGAAAAGACCAGCCTCTCATGGATGGGTGTACCACTCAAGGCATCGAATGTAACGGGCATCATTTCGCTGGGCTCGTATCGATCGAACGCGTTCGACAGTGGAGACATGGAACTTCTCTCCAATCTGGCACAGCATGTTTCACTGGCGCTGGACAATACCATTCGACATGCCCAGGTGGAGGAGCAGGCCCGGCTGGATAGCTTAACTGGCGTATTCAATCACGGTTACTTCCTGAAGAAACTGGCTGAACAGGCGCAGGAGGCCTCCGCCAACAGCACTCCTCTCAGCCTGATCATGCTGGATATTGATTACTTTAAACAATTCAACGACACCTATGGTCACCTTGTGGGCGACCGCATCCTCAAAACGCTTTGTACAGCCATCAAGCATCACATCAAACAAACCGATGCAGTGGGTCGCTGGGGTGGCGAGGAATTTGTCATCTCCCTGCCTGGGGCCAGCGGCAGGGATGCTTTCAACGTGGCAGAGCGAATTGGACAAACGATGGCATTACTACGAGTGGAGGACCGGGAGCAGCAGGCCATTCCGGTCCCAACAGTGAGCCAGGGAATCGCTGTATTCTCGGTCGAGGCGGATGAGATCTATCGTCTCGTTGACCTGGCCGATCGACGGCTTTATATCGCCAAGGACCGTGGTCGCAACCAGATCGAGCCTGTCCCAGATTATTGGGAAAAATTTTGAGTAGGATAGCGGCGGATTGGATTTTTAGTTCAGTATTTCGCGAAATGCAGAGATGGTCTTTTCGATCGCGTTGTCATCGATCCAGTAGTGAGTAACGAGGCGGAAGCGACGTGAGTTTTCCGCGTCCAAAAGGAGACCACTCTGCCGCATTTTTTCGCATATTTGACGGGAATCAACTGTTACTTCGTCTGCAAGATTTAGATACACCATGTTCGAGTACGGCGATCCTTCATCCACAACCAGTCCCGTGACCTGGCGCAGTCCATCGGCAAGTTTTTTCGCGCGGATGTGGTCATCAGACAGACGGTGTACCATCTTTTCCAGTGAAATGATCCCTGCTGCCGCAACAATCCCGACCTGCCTCATCCCGCCTCCCAGCATCTTGCGGATATGACGGGCCCGTGTAATGAATTTTTGTGTCCCCACCAGCATGGAACCGATGGGCGCAGCGAGTCCCTTGCTCAAGCAGAACATCACCGAGGCGGCCGGTTCAACCAATTCCCTGATCGATACATCCTGTGCAACCGCAGCGTTGAAGATGCGTGCCCCGTCAATGTGCAATAACAGCCCGTTGCGATAAGCGAGTTCGCCTACCTGGCGGGTATACTCCGGCGTTAAAGGAACTCCGCCGCAGATATTTTGCGTATTCTCCAGGCAGATCAACCGTGTACTCGGATGATGCACATCTTCAGTACGAATGGAGGCAAGAATGTCCTCCAACCGTAGAGTACCATCCTTTTGATTGGGAATGGGACAGGGCTGGATTCCACCCAAAGCGGACATTCCACCTGCTTCATTCAAATAGATGTGAGATTGATTCCCAATGATCACCTCCTCCCCCCTTTGACAGTGAACAAGCAAAGCGATCAGGTTACCCATTGTCCCAGATGGGACAAATATAGCCGCCTCTTTGCCCAATGTTTCAGCTGCGAGCTCCTCCAGGCGATTCACCGTTGGATCATCGCGATACACATCGTCGCCAACCTCGGCTTCTGCCATGGCTTCCCGCATCTCAGGTGTCGGCTTTGTGACAGTATCGGATCGCAGGTCAATGTATTCCATCTTTAGCTCTCTTTTCGCAACGTATCCAGAGCTTCAACAAGCTCTTCTGGCAAAGGCGCTTCAAATAATTCCGCTTCCTTCTCTCCGGGCAAAACTATCTTCAGGCGATATGCATGCAGGAAATGGCGCTCAATATAAATCGAGGATTTTTTCTTTCCATAGATCTCGTCACCGACGATGGGACATCCCAAAAATGCGCAGTGCAATCTGATTTGATGAGTGCGTCCGGTCTGGGGGTGAAACTCCAGAAGGGTGTGATCCTTGAAGCTTTCAAGAGTTTTGTATTCCGAGATGGCTTCACGCCCGCGACTCTCAGAGACAATTGCCATCTTTTTGCGGTGACTTGGATCCCGCCCGATATAGGCTTCGACGCGGCCCACAGGTGTAGGCGGCCTGCCGTCCACGAGCGCAAGATATGTCTTTTCCACTTTTCGTAAACGGAACTGATCCTGCAACCAGCGGTGCGCACGTTCATTTTTTGCCAGCAGAATCAAACCAGATGTCTGTTTATCGAGGCGGTGAACCAGCCCGGGTCTCTCTTCGCCACCGATACCTTCCATTTCAGCATCGTAACCCAGCACCGCGTTGACCAGTGTCCCAGCGGGATGACCTGCGGCAGGGTGGACCACCATGCCCGCAGGCTTATTGATCACGAGCATTTCCTCATTTTCAAAAATGATATCGAGCGGAATGTCTTCCCCGGCCAGTTCTGTCGGCGCAGGTGGAGGGATGCGAACCGTTACATTGAATCCGTTTTCGAGTGGCTGACCGGCCTTTTTCGCCGCGAGACCGTTTACATCCACCAAACCATTCGCGATGAGGCCCTGGATCCGCGAACGCGAAAACTCGGGCAACTGCCCGACGAGGAACTTATCGAGACGCTCAGGAGTCGCATTTTCAAACTGGAAGTCTAGAACGCGATCAGTCACTTGTGGTATCGCCTGTTGCACTGGATGTATTCATACCTGCCTGTTCCTTTTTCTCGGCACGTTCCTTTAACCAGACACCCAGGAACAGTACCACCGCGCCAACGCTGATACTTGCGTCAGCCACATTGAACACAGGGAAGGTGCCAACGGAAATAAAATCAGTCACATGGCCGATGGTCAGGCGGTCAATCAAATTACCTATGGCGCCACCCAATTGCATACTCAACGCAAGCCGAAGCGACCAGTCATCACTTTCCACCTGTGGGTAATAAAAAAGGATCGCGCCGATCACGATAAATGCAAGCACAGTAAGGATCATGCTTGCATCTTTGAACATGCCGAATGCCGCGCCAGTGTTATACCAATGCACAATGCGTGCATACGGGCTTAACCATTCCAGCGACTCAGGCAGCCAGCTTGCACCCGAGGGGATGTTCGCGCGTACCAACCCTTTGGTCCATTGGTCAAGCACCACAATGACAGCAGCAATCCACAATATAGTCCAATATTTTTGAACCAGTTTTTTCACAAATCACCTCTTAAAGAAAATCGCCCCATTCTATCATTACTCATCAAGATAGACGCGTGGCACACGCACGCTGATATTCGTGAGTACTTCGTACTCGTTCGTGCCCATCCAGTCACCCAGGTCATAGGCGGTGATCCCATCTCCCAGCAGCACGACCTCATCCCCGACGTGGGCTTCATCCTGTCCTACATTGACCATGAACTGATCCATGCAGATGCGGCCCACCTGGGGATATTCCTTCCCATGGATGATGACCTGCGCCTTGTTCGTCATGCGACGGAAGTAACCGTCGGCGTAGCCGCATGGGATCGTGGCGATCCTCGTCTCAGCCTCAGCCTGCCACAGCGACCCATAGCTGACCGGGTGCCCCGGCAGTGTGATCTTGGAATAGGCCACCCGCGACTTCCACTTGAGGGCTGGAGAAATATCCACCGTGTGAGCCACGTCGATCGGATACACACCGTAAAACATCAAACCGGGCCGAACCAGATCCATATGGCTATCAGGGAACTGCAGGATCGCACCCGAATTTGAGATATGCCTGAGCGGTGTGGGAAGATTTCGCTTTTCATAGAAATACAGAACGTCCTGAAACCGTTCCAGCTGTTGCCGGGCATGTGTCAACTGCGGGTCTTCTGAATTGGCAAAGTGAGTATAAATCCCTTCGATTAATACATGCTTACAGTTCAAAGATCGCTCCAGAAATGACTCCGCTTCATAATAATGCACACCTACACGCTCCATACCGGTGTCAATTTTCAGATGGGCAGTCAATCTCTTTCCGGCAGATTCAGCTGCAGCTTCGGCAGTGGTGAGCAGTTCTGGCGACGACGCGGTCAGGATCAAGTCATATTCAAGGAAGACGGGGATCTGCTCTGGCAATGTCCCGCCGGCAACGAGTATCGGTTTTGTGATTCCCAGCTCGCGCAAGTGGATTGCCTCTTCAAGGATGGCAACACCAAAATAATCCACGTATGGCTCGATGAACGGCGCAACCCCGTCCACGCCATGTCCGTAGGCATTGGCTTTCACCATCGGCATCACTTTTGCCGGGGCGACGTGTGTGCGAATCGCGTCAAGATTTTTTCGTAGTTGTGGAAGGTTAACTTCAAGATATGTTGGACGCATGATGAAACTACAGTTCAGGAACTGCTCTTTCTCCAGTGGTATTCAACATCAGGCTCATTCTCGGGCGGTGGACTGAACCCGAACTTTTCTGCCACAAACCCGTTCTTCTCATAGAAGGCCCTTGCATTCACGTTGACCTGCAACGTGTACAACCACAAATGCCCAGGTGATTGCTGCCTCGCAAAGTTCAACAGTTCCAAACCGATCCCGCGCCGTTGAAAATCAGGATGGATATATAACTGGTCAATGAAATCATTTTCCATTGCCATGAATGCTACCGGGCGGTCACCCACGGCAACGACCCAGACTCGATTCTTTTTCAGGACATGGTCGCGAAAATAATTCCGGTCTTCATAGAAGTGGTGCCCCGTATCGGTTTGACCTTCAGGAAGCAGCTTTTCGCGAGCAACTCTCCACAGGATCGTTACCGCGTCGAAATCGTCATCACAAAATTCACGAATAATAAAGTTTTCAGGCATAATGGGATTTGAGGGTCATTTCGCCTCATCTACAATTACTGTAGGTGCGGCTTGCAAAAACAGGCTATTTCAAAACAATTTGAGCCAAATGGTTGGCACCGCCCATTTGGCTCAAAATAAATACGGACTATTGTGGTCTAGTAGTCGCGTCTGCGTTCACGGTCGCGGTCACCGCCACCACCACCAGGCCTGCGTCCGCCGCCGCCACCGCCACTGCGGAAGCCACCGCCACCACCCCCGCCACCAGGACGATCTTCACGTGGGCGGGCAAGGTTGACGGTCAAAGGGCGACCACTGAAATCCTTACCGTGGAACATGGTAATCGCATTCTGAGCTTCATCCGTTGACGACATCTCAACGAAAGCAAACCCTTTTGAACGTCCGCTCTGGCGATCCATGATCACCTGGGCAGACTTCACTGTTCCAGCCTGCGAGAACAAGCTCTCCAAATCGGCATCTACAGTGGTGTACGGCAAATTTCCTACATAAAGTTTCGCTTCCATGGCAATACTCTTTCTCCTGAGTGTGTGGGCCATAAGGGTGAAGCCTCCCTCGTGGCATAAACGGATCCAATATGCATGTCTACAGCGATCACAGACACCCAGGTGCCAAGAAGCAAAGATTCCCTCTGATTGTCGGACCACATTCACCATGCAACTACTGATGCGATTGTAGCACAAGAGGCATGGACTTGCTAGAAATTCGGGAGACGGAATCGGAGCCAGCCGGCGTTCTCGCGCAGGGAGAACTGGATTCCCGCCTCAAGCTGGTCCAGTGCGGATGACTTGTCACCGCCAAGCGCTTCTGCAATTCGCGAATTCGCAACACGACCAAAGATCCGTGTGCGGAAGATCTCTATCCATGAAATCACCTGTCCATAACGTTCCGCATTCATGGTAATGATCGGCCATACCCGTCGTGCCGTTCCACGCAACAGCAACCAGCGAAAATTCTGCAGGGCATCAAATTCCAGCTTTGCGATGGATTCGAGATCATCGATCAACAATAAGACAGACTGCTGCGCATTTTTGTTCGAATGCGCCCAGGAAGCAAGCGAAGTGATCAGCTCCTGAGCGCTGGTGTGTTCCACATCGAATACTCCCACACGATGAGGAGAGTTCTCCACACTCTCCCATTCATCAGGTCGATTCGTGATCACTCCAAACTGCACATCGTCCTGACTGTGGGTCTGACTCACGGAACGCGCAATGGATTGCAGGAAGGCTGTTTTGCCGGAAGCAGCATCACCCAGCACCAGCATCGGGCCGGGCAACGGATCATGCAAATTCAGCAATACAGGCAACCCATCGGTCGCGACACCCAGGAACAAGGCCTCACGTGGAATCGGTCCGAGCTTGGCGAGAGTTGCGCTGAGGTCCGGCGCGGCAAATGTCGGCTGGGTCTGAAGTGTGGAAGTAGTCCCCAATTTAAGTTCAGCCAGCGCTTCCAATGCCAATGAGAATTGACGATTTGTGGGCATACATCCTCCTTCTTGATTTAGAACGTATGTTCTATTTTACTCCCACCTTCTCACCAGGCGTCAAGAGGAATCGTCTTAAAGTTTTATGGCAAACTGTTTTTGTCGATCATCCAGACGTGTAGTTCAAAAATCAATCGCCCCACCCTGACCATTGGATCCGTGCTGATGAGTTCCTGTGCTTCGGCCAGTGAGGCTGTCTTCAAAACGCCGATCCCGCGTATTTCTCCGCTGGTTGCAAACGCATCGAGCAAAGGACCATTGATCACAAGTTTACCCATGTCTCCAAGGCGTTTCAGGTTGGCAAGATGTTCTTGTTGCAGCCTTTGGACCTCGGGCGTCTGATCCGGTCTCCAGGCAGGGCCCTTCCTGAGAAGAAAAAAGATGTAGTAGATCGTCATATTGGGAAAATGATCCTCTACATCCTTCCAGGCTTGCGCGTCATCGTATAGCATGATTCCTCCCGAATGATTTTGAGAAACAGCCAGGGGCATGACTGTTTCCCGGGTGTTGATTAACGCCATGCTCCAAGAATGGCACCAAAGAGCATAAAGTTGACAAGATGGTTCCCCTTTTGGTCAAATCTTAAGAGGGAATATTCAGAAGCAATTTCACCCAGGCAATAAGAAACGTAACTGCTCACGCAGCAAAATCTGGTTGAAGCAGGAAAGGCAAAACAGGCATA
>JBDTPH010000342.1:0-6779 GCA_039932795.1 Chloroflexota bacterium | reverse complement strand
GGCACTCATCCTGGGCAATCAGCTCATGAAGCCGCTGGACAAAGCGCTGCTCATACGCGACCATGATCCCGGGGGTAGGCTTGACTGGCGCATCCAGTCCGGCCATGGCTGCGATCTGCCCGGACCATGCTCCAGCCGCATTGATCACCACATCGGCACGCAGTTCTTCGGTCTGGCAGGAAGCCCGGTTCAGCACTTTGATCCCGGTCACATTCCCATTGCCATCCAATAACAAACTTTGTACTTCAGTAAAGGTTCGGAATTTTGCCCCGTTATGTTTGGCAGTCCCAGCGAAAGCCAGTGCCAGGCGCAGCGGGTCAAACGTGCCATCGGGGATCAGGAATGCAACCAGGACCTTCGGATTGATGTTCGGTTCCATCTTGAGTACCTGGTTCGGTTTGAGCTCTTCGAGCGGGATATGGCATTTCTGGCAACTGTCGATGAACTGCTCGGCATACGCCAGGTCGCTTTCATTCAGGCCGAGGAACAGGCCGCCATTGGGTTCGATTACCTGTGGGACGATCCTGCGCAGGATCATATTCTCATCAATACATTCAATGGCAGATTCCTGATCCTTCACGGCGTAACGGCCGCCGCTGTGCAGTAATCCGTGCGTGCGCCCGGATGTGCCGTTGCACAGATCTCCACGTTCCACAACAGTGACATCGCAGCCACGCAGGGCCAGGTCATGTGCGGTAGCCACGCCTGTAAAGCCTGCTCCAACAATGATTACATGTGGTTTGCTCATGGCCTCTCCAAATATGTCACCCTGAGCACAGCGAAGGGTCTCCCCAGGTCTTTGAGCCTTCTCGGCTCAAAGACCTGGGGGATTCTTTACTCCCTACGGTCGTTCAGAATGACATGATTTTTTTAGCGCTCCATACACTTCGGACAGTTAGACACTTCATTTGTGTCTGTGTCCATTTCCGATAACCAGTGCTCCGCAGATCCTTCCTTGAAACCTGCCGCGCCGCACAGGCAGGCATACCAGCCCGGGTCAGCATCTGCAAATGATTTGCGTCGAACCCGTAAATCCACAACTTCCATATGCATGTGCCAGCGCGCATTCGTGATCAACCGCAGCGCGCCAACGTTCCGAAGCTTTTCGAAATACAAATGAAAGTGAGTGCAATGACGCATCATCAGCACCCCGGCAGTAAGATCGGACGGGAAGTCCAGAGCCCGGGCGTCCGCGCAGACCGAGGTCAGGTTGCCAGGCAGCGGGTCGCGCGAAGCGGACACTTGATCCAGCACCGACGCATCGATCTCGACCGCGTACACTTTGCGGACCATCCGCGCCATCTGCCGCGTGAGCCGCAGATCACCTGCGCCGATATCCAAAACCACATCGTCCGGCTTGAGCTGATCCAACACCGCCTGATAGGTGGGCTGGTCGTAGGGCGCATACATCGCTTCCCAGGCCACTGCGGACAGAATGGCTGACATTCTTAAGGTTCTGGTTGTCCCTCTGTGAGGGGCAACAGGTTATTTATGCAAAAATCGATTTAACAAAATATTGCCAAAGAAAATTGCCCAGACCAAAGCGCCAAACAGTAATCCCCACAGAATCCCCTCCAGCCAGCCTTTCGCAGGTATGACCTGCCAGGCCGTGAGCACAGCCATGGCAATACTGGTGAACACCATTATTGCCACTCCGCGCTGCATGGATATCCAGGGCTGCGACATGGAAATTTTTTCTTTTTCCTCTTTTCTCTTTTTAGCTTTTTTTGACATGCCATGCTCCAATAGTATTTATAAGTGAGATAAAAAAGAGGGGGCGGGTGAGCCTGTTGCACTCATGCCCACCCCCTCTGAAAAGGTCAGATGGGGTTACTCAACCCAGTCGAAAGTGCGCGTAACGGCTTTCTTCCAACCTTTGTATTCCTTATCACGCAGAGTGGCATCCATCTTGGGCTCCCACTCCTTGTCCTTGGCCCAATTGCTGCGAAGATCTTCGACGTTCGACCAGAAGCCTACAGCCAGGCCCGCAGCATAAGCAGCACCGAGAGCGGTGGTCTCTGCAACCTGCGGCCGGATGACAGGCACGCCCAGAATATCAGCCTGGAACTGCATGAGCAATTCGTTGTAGACCATGCCGCCATCCACCTTGAGGGCGGTAAGAGGCACGCCGGAGTCGGCGTTCATGGCATCGAGCACTTCGCGGGTCTGGAAGGCGGTAGCTTCGAGAGCGGCGCGGGCAATGTGGCCGCGATTGATGTAGCGGGTCATGCCTACGATGGCACCGCGGGCATCGCTCTTCCAGTAGGGAGCGAACAAGCCGGAGAATGCCGGTACGAAGTAAATGCCGCCGTTGTCTTCCACGGTGCGGGCAAGCGGTTCGATATCGGGCGACTTGTCGATCATCTTCAGGTTGTCGCGCAGCCACTGTACCAGAGCGCCGGTGATGGCAATGGAGCCTTCAAGACAGTACACAGCCGGTTCATTGCCGATCTTGTAGCCGACGGTGGTCAACAGACCGTTCTTGGACTGCACGGGCTTGGTGCCGGTGTTGAGAAGCATGAAGCAGCCGGTGCCATAGGTGTTCTTGGCTTCGCCTGCGCTGAAGCAGGTCTGGCCGAAGAGGGCAGCCTGCTGGTCGCCCAGGTCACCTGCCACAGGGATTCCCTCCAAAGCACCCTTGGCATGGCCGTAGACTGCCGCCGATGGTTTGATATCGGGGAGCATGGCGCGCGGGATACCCATTACCTTGAGCATATCGGGGTCCCAGTCCAGGGTTTCGAGGTTCATCAGCATGGTGCGGGAGGCATTGGAGACGTCGGTGACGTGTTGGCCGCCCTTGGGGCCGCCGGTCAGGTTCCAGATGACCCAGGTATCGATGTTTCCAAAGACAACCTCACCCTTTTCGGCCTTGGCGCGTACGCCCTCAACATTGTCGAGGATCCATTTGATCTTGGGGCCTGAGAAATAGGTCGCCAGCGGCAGGCCGACTTTTTCGCGGAAGCGATCCTGCCCGCCATCCTTGGCGAGTTCGTTACAGATGGTGTCAGTGCGGGTGTCCTGCCAGACGATCGCGTTGTACACAGGCTTGCCGGTGGCGCGGTCCCACACAACGGCGGTCTCACGCTGGTTTGTGATGCCTACTGCAGCAATATCCTTGGGGCTCACATCACTCTTCTTCAGGGCACCTTCAATTACTTCCTGCGTGCGCTGCCAGATTTCCATCGGATCATGTTCGACCCAGCCTGGTTTCGGGAAGATCTGTTCGTGTTCCTTTTGATCAACGCCAACCACCTTGCCCGCATGATCAAAGATCATGAAACGCGTGCTGGTAGTTCCCTGATCAACTGCTGCTGAATATTTAGCCATTTTTTACCTCCAGGTAAAAGTAGAAAGAGTTTTTTGTTCATGGATCGCCAACAGGTTATCCACAATGTTAACGCTTCGAGCATTGAGCCAAAAGCCGCAGGCGGGATTACGTTCCAACGTCCTTCCAGGTATCCGAAGCTGCCTTCAAGATCAGGTATGAGGAGGTTGCCCCCGGATCCTGATGCCCGGCGCTGCGTTCGCCCAGATAGCTGGCGCGGCCTTTACGTGCCACCAGCGGGATTGTGCCTTCCATGCCTTTTTTTGCGGCTTCCGCCGAGAGCTCGAGAGCTTTATTGATCGGCTGGCCTTCATTAACTGACTGCCTGAGGGTGGCAACTGCCGGAGTCAGTGCATCGACCATGGTCTTATCACCCAATTCAGCTTTGCCACGCATGATCACGCCGCTCAGCGCGGCATCAAGTGCATCCGTCCATTCGGCCAGGTTAAGTTCCATTTTCCCGGCGGTCTTCATTCCCGCCTGCAGGAAAAATGTTCCGTACAAGGGACCACCAGCTCCGCCAACGGTGGAGATCAACGTCATACCGATTGTCTTGAACATGGTGCCAATATCTTTATCACTGATTTCAGGCAGTTTGTTCATGACTGCTTTAAAACCGCGATCCATATTAGCGCCATGATCGGCATCTCCGATGTCCGCGTCCAGTTGTGTCAGATAGGCGCTGTTTTCGCCGATAACAACGGCGATCGCTTTGATCCAATTCAGTGCATCATCACGCGCAATAGACATACCAACTCCGTTGGCCCATGCCAGGGTGATGGGAAGGCCACTCTGGCATGCTGCAATTCAGAAATCCTACACTCCCCAGCGCAAACCGGGGGTCTTAACCGGAGCATCCCACAACCGAAGCATCTCATCATCCATCTTGAGCATGGTAATGGATACACCTGCCATTTCAAGGCTGGTGATGTAGGGCCCGATCAGGTTACGCACGACCTTAATACCATGCTTTTCTGCGATCTCAAAAGCCTTGCGGTAGATGATATAGAGTTCGACCAGCGGGGTTCCACCCAGACCATTCACAAACAGCAATACCTCATCGCCACTCTTATAAGGAATGTCGCTGAGAATCGGCTCCATGAGCATTTCTACAACCTCATCGGCTGGCTTAATGGACATGCGAGTGCGACCCGGTTCGCCGTGGATACCAATACCGATCTCCATCTCATCTTCAGGAAGATCAAAAGTTGGTTTGCCCACATGCGGCACGGTACAGGATGTCAGTGCCATGCCCATACTGCGACCCATGTTCTTGGCCTTGCGACAAACATCCGCTACATCTTTGAGCGAACGCTTTTCTTCAGCGGCAGCGCCGCAAAGTTTCTCGGCAAGAACGGTGACGCCAACGCCGCGACGGCCAGCCGTGTAGAGGCTGTCTTTGACTGCCACATCATCATCCGTAACTACCGCTTCGACTTCGATCCCTTCCGCACGCGCCAGTTCGGCGGCCATTTCAAAGTTCATGATATCGCCGGTGTAGTTCTTTACAATATGAAGCACACCTGCGCCACCATTGACAGCTTTGGTAGCCTCCAGCATCTGGTCGGGGGTCGGGGAGGTGAAGACCGCTCCCGGGCAGGCAGCGTCAAGCATTCCCATGCCAACAAAACCGCCGTGCATGGGTTCGTGACCTGAGCCTCCACCGGAAATGACGCCTACTTTGCCCATGATGGGCGCGTCGGCGCGTACGATGTAATTGGGATCGTAGTGCACCTTCACCAGATCCGAGTGGGCATAGACCATGCCCTCCAGGGCCTCGCGCACTACATTTTCGGGTTTGTTAATCAATTTTTTCATAGAATCACCTTCCGTTGCCATTCAAGGTTGGCGTCAAATCTATTTATGTGAAAGATAGGTTATTCTGATTCGGCCTATTCAGTGTTCGTGCGTCCAATCGGCTCAATCTTGGGCAGGTTTGCGGCCACCAGCATGTCATACAGGTAGATACCAATGACGGCACCGATAATGGGTGCCACAATCGGGACCAACCAGTAGAGGTCTGTAAAGAGGCCCTGCGTGCCGGCCAGCAAGCCGAAGAGGCGAGGTCCAAAGTCACGGGCGGGATTGATGGCGTAACCGCTGGGGCCACCCAGGCTCAAACCAACTGCCAAAACCGTACCACCAACCAGGAATGGGCCCATGTTGTGCATTAGGCCGGTATTCTTGGAATCACCGCTCGCTAAAATGCCCCACAGCAGGACTGCGGTGCCGAAGATTTCTGCGATGATGGCATTCAGGTAGCTGTAGCCGCCAGTGGACGTTGCACCCACACCACCCCAGAAGGCTGTTCCAAATACGGATCCGGGACCGGTGCTCCATACATTCGGCATGCCAGCGCCTTTAAGACCATCCATGTAGACCAGGTAAACGCCAAGGGCGCCGAGGAAAGCGCCGACCACCTGTGCAAGAATGTAAGGACCAACATCCTTCCAGGGGAAGCCGCGTTTGAAAGCCAAAGCAATCGTCACCGCAGGATTCAGGTGGGCACCTGAAACGCCAGCGGAAACGTACACGGCAATAATCACCGCAAAAGCCCATCCGAAGGTAATCGTGTTCCAATCGTAGCCGGGAGCAGCAAGACGGGGAGCCAGACCCACGTTTGCAACCACACCATCACCCAACAGGATGAGGATGAATGTCCCGAATACTTCGCCAATCAATTTTCCTAGCATGGTTCATCTCCTATTTGTGTTTGATTTTGAACAATTTGGACCGAAATGCAACCTTGTCGTACTATGCGTGTAAGTGAGCACCTCCTTTTCGTATATGATCCTCACATAAACATATGGGCTGTCTCGAAAATAAAACCGCCGAAAAGAATCTTTTCGGCGGTTAGTACACAAATAATATAATATGAACAGGGCAGGATGTTCTGGCAATGCAGCATTGTTTTTTCATCAAAGCAAGACCATTTACTGGCAACGTTTGACTCCGCGATGGTGTTTGTGAAGAAACCTATTTATTCATTGTATGGGGGTGCAAATGAAAAGTCAAACAACTCGTGAAAAAGTGTACTTAAATGAAACACTTTTTGGGTGTGTGGTGCTTCAAAATGGAACATCACTTCAATGGAATTGCAATCTTTCTGTTACTTTATCCCGGTAGCACCTCAGTAAAACGTGGAAGGGCATAAACCTTGCGGAAAATGGGGTTCATTGGCAAACTCTTGGGACTACCACATCCACGAGAGAAGCCAATGAACCCACAAGAACTATTTTGCCCGAATATGGACTGCCCGGCAAGAGGACAAACAGGCAAAGGGAACATCCATCCTCACAGCCAGAAAGACAAGCGCTGTATCTGTGAAGTTTGTGGACAAACATTCACAACCACAGCCGGCACCATCTTCTTATGTCGCCCACTGTTGTTGGCGGTGGGCGGGTTGGCCAGTTACGTCAGCGCTTTTCGGACTGCGTTTCGCAGCAAGTTCCCG
>JBDTPH010000341.1:0-11115 GCA_039932795.1 Chloroflexota bacterium | reverse complement strand
TTTACGAGCACGGACTCATTGAAATCACGAACCCCGAAGAATTAGAAAACGGACAACCCGCGCGCTATCGCCGTTTGCGTGAAATTCTTGATGATGAAATATTGTCGAAAAAGAATACATTGGTGGTCGAGTAGCCTGAGGCGATGGCCGAAGGCGTATCGAGACCAATTGTTGAAATCAAACTGACTATAAGTAGATTATTGGTGGTCTCGATATGTTTCTCGCTGACGCTTGAAACTACTCGACCACCAGAGTTGTTATGAGATTTCTATTTCTTCTTCCTCGTACCTAGAACGATCTTCCAATAATCTCCAAGAACGGCTGTTTACCGCTTTTCCCTCATCCACACGCGTGATTATGTAGGAAAAGAAAGGTTGTGCCCATTCACGGTCATACTCAGAGGGGACATTCGGGCAATCGGGATGTGAGTGAAAAACACCGACCAGACTCAGCCCGAGGCTGTCCGCTTTCAACTCGGCTTGCAAATAATCTTCAGGCGTGAACAAAAAACGATTGTGCCGTGCCCCCTCCTCACGCGAATTTGACAAAGCCACGATTTCCCTGATCTGACCCTCCTCACCGATCAGGAAGCCCGCACCTTCTTCGGGATAGGCTTTTTCAACATGTGCGTTAATTTGTTCGATAAGTCGGCTTGGGATGACCAGCATTACGTACTCTCCCAAAGGGATTTGTCGCTCAAATATTTGTAGCCTGCATCCGGGAAGAGAGTTACAACAACGCCTGATTCCAACTGCTCTGCAATCTTCAATGCCGCAACTGCCGCCGCTCCGGATGAGATGCCAACAAACAGACCTTCCTCACGCGCAAGGCGCAGCACCATCTTGTGAGCATCTTCTGTGACAATCCCCAGATTTTCATCCGCAAAGGACGGGTCATAGATACCGGGCTTGATGGCGGTTGGCATATGCTTGAGTCCCTCGAGCCCGTGGAAGGATGCATCCGGCTCGAAAGCGATGATCTTTACACCGCGCAACTGCTCGCGTAAGTACCGCCCCGTACCCATCAATGTCCCGGATGTGCCGAGGCCCGCCACGAAGTGGGTCACCTGTTCATTGGTCTGGCACAGGATCTCAGGCCCTGTGGATTTGTAATGTGCCTGCCAGTTGGCTGGGTTGTTGTACTGATTTGCGAACCAATACAGATCAGGCTTCTCTGCCGCCAGTTGACGTGCAACAAGAATGGCGCCGTCAGAACCTTCGGTTGGGTCGGTCAGTACCAACTCTGCACCCAACGCACGCAGGATGGAAATACGCTCGGAGCTGGCGCTGGCAGGAAGTGCCAGTGTGACAGGAATATCCAATGTAGCGCCAAAGGTCGCGTATGAAATTCCCATGTTGCCGGAAGTGGAATCGAGCAGGCGTCTGCCGTTCCCCAGGTCGCCGTTTGCAAGCGCGGTCTGGATGATATTGAGCGCGGGTCGGTCTTTGACGGAGCCGCCCGGGTTAAACCATTCGGCTTTTGCAAAAACGTTCACACGCGGAGACAGGCCGCGGCGTAGTCTGCGAAGCGGGAGCAGGGGAGTGTTCCCAACATGGGCGGCTAGGTCCATGCCTGGGTCCACATCGGGTTGAAGTAATCTGTAATCGAGTAATGTCATATAGCCCTTTAAAACAAAACGCAGTCAACACGTAAACAAAAAGACGGCGAACAAACGCCACACATTGCAAAGATTTGCAAGCGGGGGCGGGGGTCGTCCAACCGTCTGCGCAGTCCCCGTAAGGGGGATTTGTTGACTGCGGAGGATTCTCAGGCGGTGGCTACGAGCCCCGCCGTGTACACAAGCAATAATTAAGTGTATTCATGGTTATCAAGTAGGATGACGGTTATTTTACAGTTCTTACCTGAATTGTCAAGGTAATAATCGGCAAATGTCGTTGTGAGCCGTTGGGAAGCAATCTCCCATAAACCATGGGATTGCTTCATCGGGAAAAGCCTCGAAAAGTCCCTGCAATGACATCCATTCATCCCCCTGCAGCGGATGCCATCAGAATGACCTTATCGTCCTCTTTGATCTGAGTATCGATCCCATTCAGATCGCGGATGTGTGTACCGTTAACAAAGATGTTGAAATGCCTGCGAAGCTGGCCCTGCGCGTCGAGCAGATGAAACCCGAGAGCCGGATATCGTTCAACGACCCTGCTGATCAGCTCCTGGACCGTTGACGCGGGCACGAAGAATTCAGCCTGGTTATCAACATAGTATTTCATCATGGCAGGGAAGCGAACAGTGGGCATGGGCGTATTCTACCGCTTATCTCCCTAATGGGAATGCTTATTCCCAGGTTCTTCAGGAGAAAATCCAAATACCTGCGCTGATTACCTTACAGAATGGTTTTGGGACGCAGAAAAACGCTGATTTTCGCTGATTCAAAAAGGGAAATCTGCGTTTTCAGCGTGAATCAGCGTCCCGATTTTGAAAGTGTAAGGTACTCAAATACCTGCGTAGTCTGTAACAAAAAATCTCCCCGATGTCCATCGGGGAGATTTGCCTGACAATGACGGGAATTTATTCTTCCTTCTTCGCTTCCATTTCCTTCTTGTGGGCTTCAATGATGATTCCTGCGATGTGGCTGGGTACCACGTCGTAGTGATCGAATTCCATCGTGAAGTACCCACGTCCGCCTGTGATGGACCGCAGCTGGGTGGTGTAGCGCGTCATCTCGGACATCGGAATATGTGCCACGATGATGGTATTGCCGTGCTCCGAATCGGTGCCCTGCACGCGGCCGCGGCGGGTGTTGAGGTCACTCATTACATCGCCCATGTTCGTATCCGGGATCGTCACGCGCACATTCATGATCGGCTCGAACAAAACGGGGCCTGCCTCCTGTACCGCGATCTTAAAGGCTTCACGACCTGCAATTTCAAACGCGACAGGTTTCGAGTCCACTTCATGTTCCTTGCCATCGTACACGATAACCTTGACGTTGCTCATCGGGTAGCCAGCGAACGCACCACGTTCCATGGTCGCTTTGATGCCTTTTTCGATCGGCGGCAGATAAGACTTGGAGAGATTCATACCCACGAGTTCATCGTCGAATTCAAAATCGGCGCTGGGAAGAGGTTCAATACGCAGGTGGACTTCACCGAATTGACCTGCACCACCTGACTGCTTTTTATGGCGGTATTGGCCGCTGGCTTTACGAGTGATCCCTTCACGATAGGGGATACGTGGTTCATGCGTGACCAACCCCACCTGAAATTTTGTCTGTGCACGGTGCAGTGCCACGTCAATATGCTGATCGCCCATACCCTGTAGAACGGTCTCATGGGTGATCGGGTCGTTCTGCCAGGTGAGAGTCATATCTTCTTCGCACAAACGGGTGAGGGTGGGTGAGATCTTTGCAGCGTCTGCCTGGGTCCTGGGCGCAATCGCCACCCGGTACAACGCGGCTGGGAAATTCGGTCTTTCAATCGTAAGTGGATGTCCCCTGTCGCAGAACGTATCGCCTGTGGATGTGACTGTTAATTTTGAAACAGCAGCGATATCCCCTGCGTGGACGACTTTCGTGGGGATACCTTCCTTGCCGCGCTGGAAGTGCAAACCAGACATACGCTCTTCAGCGTTTTTGTTCTGATTCCAAATACGCGCGTCCGCCTGAATGGAGCCGGAGAACACACGGAAATATGTCATCTTTCCTACAAACGGGTCAGCAGTTGTCTTCCATACATACGCCGCCAAGGGACTCGTATCCGAGGAAGTCAATTTCTCCTCACCATCCCTGCCTTGAGCCGTGCGCACGGGTGCGTTCAATGGGGAAGGCATCAGGTCAATGATGTCATTCAGCAGGGCAATGGCGCCAATCTCACGCGCACCTGCCGCACAGAAGACCGGAACAAAAGCCCCGGCATAGACAACGTCCTCCAGACCGCGCACCATTTCGTCGTCTGTGAGCGAACCGTTTTCCAGGTATTTCTCCATCAGTTCATCTTCACCTTCGGCTGCAGCTTCCACCATGGTGAAGTGAGCCGCTTCCGCAGCTTCCTTCAATTCGTCGGGAATCTCGGCGATCGTCTTGCCGTCACCGATATACGCCTTCATGCCTATGATATCCACAACACCCTTGAAGTTCTGCTTCTCGCCTATGGGCAGATGCACTTTTATGGCGCGTTTGCCATGCAAACGGACAAATTCTGCAACTGCGGCATAGGTCGCTTCGAAATCAGCGTTATCCCGGTCCATCTTGTTGATCACAAAGAAGCGCGGCAGATTGAATTCATCGGCATAGCGCCACGCGATCTCGGTGCCAACTTCCATACCTGAAACGGCATCCACTAAAATGACCGCTCCATCAGCAACACTCAGAGCCGAAATGGTCTCACCCACAAAATCAGTGTAGCCGGGCGCGTCGATGACATTTATCTTATGATCACGGTGCTCGATTGGAATAACACTGGAGTAAATGGAGACCTTGCGACGATGTTCCTCATCGTCGTAGTCTGAAGCCGTTGTCCCATCTTCAACCTTACCCAGGCGGGTGGTGGTTCCTGTTGCGTGCAGAAACGACTCCGCCAGCATTGTTTTCCCCGCGCCTCCATGTGAGACCAGCGCGATGTTGCGAAGAAACTCGGTGGTATACTCTTTCATGGAAAAACCTTTCCTATAATGTAGGATATAAAGCAACTGGGTGATTGTAAAAGAACTCAACTGAATTGTCAAAGTGAGAACCTTCACCTTCCTAAAATGACATAACGGGCAAGATTTATTGGATAGTGAAACCTAAAAGTGCAAAACCTGTTCCGCCGCCTGCTTTTTCATTACTGGTATTTCCGCCAGCCCCCGTGGGATACGGGCATCAGTCCCCCCGAACTACTCGAATTCATCGAAAATCATACAGCGGGCCGCGCCATAGATATTGGATGCGGCACAGGCACCAATGTGATTACGCTTGTTCGAGCCGGATGGCAGGTGACAGGTGTGGATTTTGCACCGCGTGCAATTCAGATGGCAGAACAAAAATTAAGACGTGCGGACGTACAAGCTGAAGTTTCTGTGAATGATGCCACACGAATGCGCGGCATCAGCGGCCCCTATGACCTGGCATTGGATATCGGATGTTTTCACAGTGTCTCCCAAAACGATCAGATCAAATATCTGGAACAGCTGGATCGGATACTCGCCCCCAGTGGATTTTGGCTCATGTACGGATTCTTCAAACCAGGCTCCAATCACCCGTCGCCCGGGCTTGCTGAGGCAGATATCAGCCGAATCGCTGCCCCATTTACCCTCCTTTCCCGCCGCGATGGATTTGACAAAAGGGAACGGCCCTCAGCCTGGCTCCTATTCCAAAAACAGCTATAGGTATGAAACCAGAAATCCGCATCTTCAAGAATTCGGAAGACCTTAGCCGTACTGCTGCTGACCTTTTTACCGCACAGGCGGACGCAGCCATTCGGGAGCGCGGTCACTTTCTAGTGGCGCTCAACGGCGGAAATACTCCATCTCCTCTTTTCAAACTGTTGGCAGCGGATTTCCGCGAGAAAGTGGATTGGAGCAAAGCGCATATCTTCTGGGGCGATGAACGCTGCGTCCCCTCCAATGACCCGGGAAGCAGCTACGGGCAGGCCCGCGACTTATTTCTGCGCCATGTTCCCATTGCAGCGGCAAATGTGCACCGCGTCAACACGGATCTCGTTCGTGCTGACGCTGCGAAAGACTACTCCGTCACCCTGAAGCAGTTCGCCACACCTCCGCTTGAATGGCCCCGCTTCGATCTGGTTTATCTCGGCATGGGCGAAGATGGGCACACTGCATCCCTGTTCCCCGGTTCCCCACTGGACGTAACAGAACCAGTGATTGCCGTTACGGCGCAGTATCAGGACCGTCACGCTCAACGCATTACGATGACTCCAGCGGTCTTCAACAGTGCCAGCATGGTTGTGTTCATGGCTACAGGCGAGAAGAAGGCTGTCACGTTGGCAGAAGTGCTGGGCGGTAGATACAGCCCCGAGCTTTACCCCGCCCAAAGGATCGAACCGAAAGATGGCAGACTGATCTGGCTTATAGATGATGACGCGGCGGGCAGGCTGCCGCATGGATTGATTAGAAAGTTCTGTGAAGGCTAAATTCGCGCTGAGCGGAGGCTGAGTGCTTGTCGAAGTCGTAGACGAAGCGCGGTATGGAAGGAGATATCTATGGAATTGGCAATGGTCGGTTTGGGAAAGATGGGATTGAATATGGCAACCCGTCTCGAGCGTGGCGGACACCGCGTGGTTGGGTACGCGCGTTCGAAAGAGTCGGTAAACGAGGCTGTCAAACTGGGCGCAGAGGCAGCAACCTCGCTTGAAGATGCGGTGAGCAAACTCACGTCGCCGCGAATTGTCTGGTTGATGATTCCCGCTGGGAAACCAACATCGGACACGATCGAGACTCTTTCGCAGATCCTTTCGAAAGGCGATATCGTCATTGATGGCGGAAACTCCTACTACAAAGACACTGTCAAACACGCGGAATTGCTGGAGGCGAAGGGAATCGATTTTGTTGATTGCGGCACAAGTGGGGGAGTATGGGGCCTGAAGGAAGGATACAGCCTGATGATCGGCGGGCAGGCCCAGGTCGTGGAAAAGATGAGACCCATTTTCGAGACTCTCGCTCCTGCGGCAGACAAAGGCTGGGGCTACGTGGGTCCACATGGCGCGGGACATTACGTCAAAATGATCCATAACGGGATTGAATACGGAATGATGCAGGCCTTTGCGGAAGGGTTCAGCATTCTCAAAGCGAAGGATGAATTTGGACTCGATCTTGCGCAGGTCTCGAAGATCTGGCAGCACGGAAGTGTCGTCCGCTCGTGGCTGCTGGATCTGGCAGCACTCGCATTGCAGGAAGATCAAAAACTAACTGATATCAAGCCCTGGGTTGCCGATTCAGGCGAAGGCAGATGGACCGTGTTCGAGTCAATTGACCTGGATGTGCCCGCGCCCGTGATCACGCTCGCGCTGCAAATGCGCTTCGCCAGTCGTGATGAAGAGAATTACACCGCGCGCATGCTTGCGGCACTACGTAACCAGTTCGGTGGACATGCGATCAAGAAGGATGATTGACATTGGCATGTTCGGGATGGATCATTCTCTTATCCTTATGGTAAAACGAGGTTATGAATAATATGGCAACTAAAGATAATGGATTACCCACTTCGATTGTTATATTCGGCGCGTCAGGCGACCTGACGAAGCGCAAACTCATCCCATCATTACTTAATCTATACGGCAAGGGACGTCTGCCAAAGAAATTCCGTATTGTTGGCTATGGCAGCAAGCCTCTGACCGACGAAACATTTCGCACACACCTCGAAGAGGGACTGGAAGAATTCGCACACTCTGAGTATACAAAGAAAGACTGGAAGGACTTTGAATCCAACATTGTCTATGTGAAGAGCGGTTATACAGAGGAAGCATTCGGGAAGCTGGATCAATTTCTAAATGAATGGCAGGGCGAGGCAGGGAACCGCGTGTATTACATGGCAACCCCTCCGGATGCCTTCCCAAAGATCATAGACCTGCTCGGCTCAACCAACCACCTCCGCGAAGAGAATGGCTGGCGGCGGGTAGTCATTGAAAAACCGTTTGGTACAGATCTGGCCTCTGCCCGTCAGCTAAACGAACAAATCCATAAGGCGTTGAGCGAAAAACAAATTTATCGTATTGACCACTATCTTGGCAAGGAAACAGTCCAAAACATTTTGGTCACAAGGTTTGCGAACACGATCTTTGAACCTTTATGGAACCGAAACTACATTGATCATGTGGAGATCACGGTTGCTGAAAAGGTCGGTGTGGAACACCGCGGGCGTTTCTACGACAAAGTTGGCATCCTTCGTGATATGTTCCAAAATCATCTCCTGCAATTATTGTCACTGGTAGCCATGGAGCCCCCAACTTCCTTTGAAGCAGCCGCACTGAGAAATGAAAAGGTAAAAGTATTAAGTGCAATCGAGCCAATGAAAGAGGATGAAGTTTCGCGGGCAACCATCCGAGCTCAGTACAAAGGCTACCATGAGGAGGAAGGTGTCGATCCCAAGTCCACAACTCCGACGTATGGTGCTGTGCGGTTATATGTTAACAACTGGCGCTGGCAGGGCGTGCCATTTTATTTGCGTTCCGGAAAGTATTTGAAGGAGAAACTCTCGCAGATCACCATTGAGTTCAAGTGCCCGCCGCATTTGTTATTCCCTTCGAGTGAGGGAGACATGACTCCCAACATGCTCGTGCTTTACCTGCAGCCCGATGAAGGTGTGCATTGGCGCTTTGAGGCCAAAGTCCCTGATACGGTTGCCAAACTTCGCTCGGTGGATATGGAATTCCACTACGAGGACTCGTTCGGGAAAATAGCGCTGCCCGATGCCTACGAGCGCCTGCTTCTGGACACGATCACGGGGGATGCCTCCCTGTTCACCCGCGCCGATGAAGTGGAAACAGCCTGGGGAATTATCGATCCGATTATCCATGCCTGGGAGGCACAAAAACAACCTCTCGCAATGTATGAGCCTGGCTCCTGGGGACCCAGGGAAGCAGATGAACTTCTCGCCCGCGAAGGACGGTCATGGTCCATGTGGGATGGGAGAACAGAATAAAGATAAGGCCCCGCTTGTTTTCAAGTGGGGTTTTGATTTTGGATGTGGAACGTGGTTGGAGAAAACTCGAAGGACGCTAATTGACTTTCATTTGGAATGCGGGTAACATGGCAAGACTTGTTATAAAACAGGCAGGGAATGATCCAGCACAAAGTAAAGAACAATACTCAGACGTACCAAGGATGATCGCATGACAAAGGCCTTCGTTTCATACTCACGCAAGGACACAGAATTCACCCGTAAATTGACAGACGCGCTGATCGCGCAGCAGTATGAACTGTGGGTGGATTGGGAAAGCATCCCTCCCACCGTGGATTGGAAGCTTCAGATCCAAAAAGGTGTAGAAGAGGCGGATACTTTTCTTTTCCTGATCAGCCCTGATTCTGTAAAATCACGCGAATGCCTGAATGAACTGACACTTGCCATCACGAATGGCAAACGTCTTATCCCTCTTGTAGTGCGCCAGATTGATCCACAGGATTCGCCCAACGAACTGAAACATATCAACTGGATCTTCTTCAATAAACCCGAAGAGTTCGACAAGTCGTTCCAAAAGCTGCTGGATGCCATCAGCACTGATTACGACTGGGTGCAGACCCATCGCCGTCTCCAGGTAAAGGCTCTCGAATGGGATAGGGCGGAGAGGGAGAACAGTTTCCTTTTGCGAGGCAGGGACCTGGAATATGCAGAGGGCCAGCTGGTGGTCAACGCGTCAAAGGACCCCAAGCCTACCGACCTTCAAAGAGAATTTATCCTCAAAAGCCGAAGTGCCGCTGCTCGTCAGCGCAGGACTACCACCGCTGTATTGATCGGTGTCGCAATCGCAATGCTTTTCCTGGCGGTGGCCGCGTTTATTCAGAGACAAAACGCAATTGCAAGCGAGAAAGTTGCAATTAAAAATGAACAGGATGCGAAAGCAGCACGGGCAGAGGCACAACTCAATGAAAAAGTGGCTGAAGCAAATGCTGCGGAAGCACAAAAGAATGCCCTCATCGCCCAGGTTGGAGAAGTCTCCTCCTTTGCCCTTGGAAAGCTGGATCAGGACTATAACGAGTCCCTCCTGTATAGCGTCGAGGCATACAGGCTGGCAGAAAAAAGCGGATTCAACATCGAACGTGCAAAATCCGCTATGCTTGGCACTCTCCAAAACCAATTCGGTCTTGCACAGGTTCTGCCTGTGCATGCTGACTGGATAAACAGTGTTGCGTACAGTCAGGATGGCAGCAGCATGGTCTCGGCAAGCGCGGATGGCATCTCGTATTTATGGGATGTGTCGAACCCGCTCAATCCTGTCAGGCTCTATCAGCTGGATGGGGATGATATTGCCATCAGCCGCGATAAAAAGATGCTTGCCGCTTCGCAGTACGACGAAGAGTTCAACACGGTCATCAAGCTATGGAATATCACAGACATATCCAAGCCTGCAACAGTCAGTGAGTTTGATGGAAACTTTGTCTTGGATTTCCTTCCAGACGGCAAAAGCCTGATCATCCAACACAGCGCTGAAGGCAGGATCTTTGCCGAGAACTGGAACATAAGCGATCCATCCAGGCCGCGGCTTGTTTCCACTCTCGAGGGCACAAGCGCGGCACTGAGCCCGGACGGAAGTATCCTGGCACTGTCGAATGCAGACGAGCAGGGACAGACTGTGATCACCTTGTGGAATATTGTCACCCCAGACGCTCCCGTGACCCTTTCCACAATTTCCGGTCAATTTGAGGTCTATGTTGACGGTTTCGACCTGCGACAGACCTTCACCTTTAGCCAGAACAATAAGATGCTGGCGATTGCCGGTTTCGATGCCAGTGACAAGGCGATCGTCGAGCTATGGGATGTCTCCGATCCATCAGTGCCCACCAAAGCCAGCAGTTTTGCAAGCAACTCGGACTGGATCAACAGCCTGGCATTCAGTCCCGACGGGGAGCTATTGGCCATTGGAGGTAACAATGGCAGGATCGCCATGTGGGATGTGTCGGATCCGCTGAACCCATCCTGGAACCCCTCCTCCAATACGCTGACCGGTCATTCCCTGGCGGTAAATAGCATGACTTTCGCCCCCGATGGTAAAACACTTGCCAGCGGCAGCTACGACGGTACGATCATGCTTTGGGATATGTCCGGTCTGAGCAACCCACTCCTGATCCATGCGCCGTATGGAGCGCCACTGGCGCTCAATGCAAACGGAGACACACTTGTCACGGCCTATTTCGATGAAGCACTCAAGACCGAATCCACACTGATTTGGGACGTATCAACACCCTCCGCGCCGGTCCAGACCCTGGAACTTGGCATGAAGAGCGACCTGGCGGCAATCAGTTCAGACAATAAGCTCATCGTGACATCCACGTATGCTGAACAGGAGGATGCAGACGTGAACATCCTCTGGGATATTTCAGACGCTTCGAATCCGGTGGAACATCGCTTTGTTTCTGCAGACCGCATTTATAACTTGAAATTCTCACCGCATGATACGGCGCTGCTTGCCACAACCTATGACAACACAAAGGAAATATATATCAGCA
>JBDTPH010000340.1:0-7370 GCA_039932795.1 Chloroflexota bacterium | reverse complement strand
GGACACGCAGACCGAGCAGGTCATTCAGCGCGCACTCGCGACACTCTTGAAAGGACGCACATCGTTCGTGATCGCGCATCGCCTTTCGACGATTACAAGTGCAGATAAGATCGTGGTCATCCACGATGGGAAGATTGTCGAACAGGGGACGCATACAGAGTTATTGGTAAACCAGGGAATGTATTATGAGTTGTATCGAACTGGGTTTCAAGAGTGAACAATCCCAAGACCATCTTCCGTGTCCATGCGGTTCAGCGAATGTTCGAGCGTACCATCTCCGCCAGGAAAGTCGCTCAGGCGCTTCAATCGGGGGAAACCATCGAAGATTACTCTGCAGACATGCCCGAGCCAAGCCGGTTGATATTGGGCTTTCAGGGCAAACGTCCGTTCCATGTGGTGACTTCCGAAAACCCCGAAATAAATCAAATTACCATCATCACGGTCTATATTCCCGACCCCAATAAATGGAACAAAGATTTCAGAAGTCGAAGGTGAAAGGCTCACCATAAAGGAGCACCCAGGTACACAAAGGTTTTCCTGGTCTATTCCTTTGTGACACTTTGTTACCTTCGTGGTACATGAATTAATTATGAAATGTCTTATTTGCAGGCAGGCTGAAATCATTGATGGACTGACGTCCGTCAACTTTGAACGCGGCGAGATGAGACTCGTGGTAAATACTGTCCCCGCACACATCTGTCCCGGTTGCGGAGAGGCGTATGTGGATGCAGGTGTCGCGGTCAAGTTGTTGCAGGGCGCGGAAGAGAGAGCCCAAACGGGTATCATGGAAGATATCGTTGAATATCCGGAATTTACTTAAGAGTTCATTAAGATGCGCAAAGTGGAGCGAAAATAGTGCTCGGAACGCGTATAATCCCAACCGATCATGGAAATCAACTTGATGGGACTTGCATCCGCTGCAGCAACTTTTTTTGCAGTCTGGCTTGGTCACGTTTCGGTCCGCAAGATCGAAAGGGAGGTGGAGGGGCTCTGGATTCCCGCGCTACTGGCGTTGAGCGTTGGTATTGGGCTCGAACTCGCCTCTCTTCTCAGTCCCAGTCTGGTTCTGTCCACGGTTTTCGGGATCGTGGGTGTGACCCTGCTCTGGGACGCGCTTGAGCTGTATCGTCAGCAGAAACGGATCGAACACGGGCACGCGCCAGCCAACCCGCAGAATCCGCGCCATGCAAATATTTTGGCCCGTCACCCGAAGGCCACAACGTTGGACTGGCTGGATCGTGATCCGCGCGGTGTTCCGTTTACAGCCGATGAGCTTCGCGCAATCACGGAGGGCACGAAATGAACTGGTTTGGCATTTCAGTTGGCGTGGCAACCTTGTTCATCATCGGCCTGGGCTTTATCTGGGTTATTCGCGGTGAACGTTACTTTGGCTTCTTATGGTGGCCTTACGTGATGGGCGCGGGAGTCCTGTTTGTTATCAGTTCAATCTTTATATCAAATCACTATGTTTCTGCGTTAGTGGGTGCATGGGGCGCCTCGCTGCTGTGGGGCTCCACTGAATTGAAGGAACAGGCGGTCCGCGGCGAGCTGGGATGGTATCCGTTCCGGTATGGCAAAATCCTGCCTCCCCTGGTAAAGATCATCAGGAAGTGGAAAGCACCAAGCTTATAGAAGTACTGACTATTAATATGCCAGAAGAAATACTCGTTTATAAAATCACCCGTTCAGAAACTGAACAACTGCACTTTGACCTGCCCGATTTTGACACAATCACAACCGCATTACCCGAAGGCCTCTATACGACCTTTCGCACCTATGCCGGGCGCAGCAGGGTTGTAGGTTTGCATTCCCATCTGGCAAGGCTCTACCTTCCCGCCAGGGTTCGGGGAATTACCCCCACGGTCCGCCGGCAGGATGATTTCAGGGAAATCCTTTATGATCTTCTCAAGCGGCGGGATGATGACATACAGGAAGCACGCGTGCGATTGATCCTGGATACATCTGTGGATGCAGGGACAATCTATGTATTGCTTGCAGCGATGCAGGCGTTACCCGCTGAAGTCTATGAGAACGGAGTTCGCCTCGATATTTCAAAAGCCAGGCGTGAATTACCGGCCCTCAAACGAACGGAATTCATCTCAAAATCTTCAACCGAACGAAAACGCGTTGGCGGCGGAATTTTTGAGTTGTTGCTGATAAACAGAGGGCGCATTCTCGAAGGCGTAACGAGCAACTTTTTTTATATCCTGGACGGTGTTCTATGTACGGCGGGACGCGGCATCCTGATTGGTGTGACGCGCCAGACGGTACTCACGCTTGCCAAACGGGAAGGGATCGAGATCTGTTATAAGGCGCTTGCACTCAACGGATTATCTGCTGTCGAAGAAGCATTTATCACCAGCAGTTCACGCGGTGTTGTTCCGGTGGTTCAGATTGGGGAGCAGCAAATTGCAAATGGACAGGTGGGTGAAACAACCCGAAGGTTGATGAACCTGTATCAAAGGGAAGTCCTGTCGCTTGCAGAAGAAATCATCGATGAACCGAAGAGTTTGTAGCTACGACGGGAACAGGTCAGTGCGGTGGGGCAGGAAACTTCTTTGATACAATCCATCCATGAAGCAGTGCATCAGCCTGTTTATTTTTATTGGTCTAGCTGCCTGCCAGTCCGTGGTGCCCGCTTCCACGGCTCTTCCTGCGCCTCATGTCATCATCGAAACCATGACGCCTGTTGTCACCGAGACCGCTGCGCCGACCGCAAGCGCGACACCTTATCCCTTTTTGATCTATCCATACACAATCCAGGGCTTGCGTGAACACCAGTTCCAGAGCGGGGATATTGCAATCCTCTCTTCACTAAGCATCACAGACCAATACACACGCTATACCATTAGTTATCCCAGTGATGGCCTGACAATTTCAGGCATCATGCAAATCCCAGTAGGGGAGGGACCATTCCCGGTCATCGTGATGAACCACGGATACTCC
Source organism: Chloroflexota bacterium (assembly GCA_039932795.1). GTDB lineage: Bacteria > Chloroflexota > Anaerolineae > Anaerolineales > Villigracilaceae > Defluviilinea. The sequence continues at coordinate 4,424 of JBDTPH010000340.1, read as the reverse complement.
AGCCGCGAGCTGTACAGTTCAGGCACGGGCACTGACCGCGCCGCGGAATATCTGGTCAGACGCGGATACATTACGCTGGCGTCTGATTATCGCAGCTGGGGTGCATCTGATATCGGACCCAGTCTATTTCACACGGGTCTGGTCATTGACGTGATCGGTCTGATGAATGCCATCCCGTCCATTCCGCAGGCTGACCCCGATCGGATCGGCATGTGGGGTCACAGCATGGGCGGTGGCGTGACAACAAAGATCCTCACGATCGACTCGCGTGTCAAAGCCGCCGTGCTCTATGCGCCAAACTCCGCTGATGACGCGGACCTTATTGCGCGCTGGGGATATGGATGCATTGGCAAAATCCCGACGGAAGAACCGCTGGAGACTTGTAACGCTGCCGATGTCATCCCATTGGATTTGTCTGCCGATTTGATCGAGGCGTACAAGGACGCCGCGTATGACCCTGGCATGCTTCAATTAATCGCCCCCATTCACCATCTGGACCGGGTGACTGTTCCCGTTCAAATTCACATTGGCACCGCTGATGGAGGCACAATTGGCTCCACTCCACCTGATTGGTCCTATAAGCTGCATCAGGCACTGGTCGACGCTGGAAAAGATGTGGAACTATTTCGGTATGAAGGGGAGCGTCATTCCTTTATTGGCGACCAGTGGCTCATCTTCATGAACCGCGCTGTCGTATTTTTTGATGAGCATGTAAAGTAATATGTCAGTGCGAGAAGGGTTGGGACGCTACGCGTCGAATCCAGAAGAAGCATCCCCTCCCACAAGTGAGATTGCTTCGCCAAAAAAAGCGGCTCGCAATGACATAAACCGTAGGAGAACACCTATGAACAACGTCCGCCCACACCTTAAGCTTCTGACCGAAGAGCAAATCCAGGAAGTGCATCGGTACACGATGAAACTTCTTGCCACCACCGGCGTGCGCGTGGACTCGCCGTCCGCGTTGGAGATGCTGAAGAAAAGAGTCGGCAGCTCGATGGTCGATGGGCGAACCGTGCGGATTCCCGCGGAGCTCGTCGAATGGGCGATCAAAGTCGCACCGCGCCAGATCCAAATGTATGACCGACTCGGCAATCCGCAATTTACCATTGGCGGTGCGGATGATCGCATGCGGTTTGGGATCGGCGTTACTGCGCTGTACTATCAGGACCCCGCAACAGATACGCCTGAGTTGTTTCAGCGCCACCATATGCAGGACATGGTGCGGCTTGGGAATAAACTCCCGCACTACGACATGGTTTCCACGATTGGTATTGTACGCGACGTGCCTGAATATCATACTGATCTCTATGGCAGCCTGGAGCACTTCGCAAATGGGATCAAGCCCATGGTCCTGCTGTGCTCGGATGAACATAAATTTGAAGATGTAATGCGGATGTTCGAATTGCTGCACGGCGACCTGGGCGCAAAGCCATTCATCATCCCATATTTCAACCCAATTTCGCCGCTCGTCATGAACGAAGGCACCGTGGACAAAATGAAGATCGCCATTGAGCGCCGCCTGCCTGTCATCATCTCGAACTACAGCATGTCGGGCGCCACGACTCCCATCACACCTGCGGGTACGCTTTCGGTATTACTGGCTGAATTGCTTGCCGGTCTCGTCATCGGACAGTTATACAAGGAAGGTGCGCCGATGCTGCTTGGCATGCTGCCTGTTTATTTCGATATGAAGACGCTGATGAACTTCTATGACCCGCAAAGTATTCTTGTCAATCTGGCGTGCGCAGAAATGATGGCATATTATGGCATTCCGCATTGCGGAACGTCAGGCAGCGGCACTGGCTGGGGCATGGACTTGCTCGCCGCGGAAACCTACTGGATGAATACACTTACATTCTCACTGACGAAAGGCGGTATCGCGCCATTCGTCGGGGATACCCTTGGTTCCAAAGCCATCTCACCGCTGACGTTTATCTATTGCCACGAGATCATTGACCAGGCTCTCCGTTTCGCGAATGGATTCCAACTGGACGATGCACATGTCGGCCTGGATGAAGTCCATAAGGTAGGTGCAGGCAGGAGTTACGTCTCTGCGCCCACCACGCTCAAAAAATACAAAACTGCCTATTACGTCAATCCCATCTTCCCACGCTGGAGCATGGAAAAGTGGATCGAAGCAGGTCAGCCGCACGTGCAAGAGCGCTTGAGCGAATATGCTGTGGAATTTCTAAAGGATCTTCCGATACCGGAAGATCATGAGGAGCTGATGAGGAAGGGCGAGGAGTTTATCAATACCCGGCCAGCAAAATAAAGGTAACAATGAACTGTAGTCTTCATTTTGATTCTTGACACTCCCAAGAGGGGATGATAGACTCCCGCCATCGAAATCCAAATTCTCTTTTGAAAGGAGGCACGAAAAAATGAAATCCATCCTGGCATTTGCAAAAAATGTAATGAGCGCGCCTCCTGAGGGTGAGTTGTAGTAACGACTATAGTCGTTTACCTTGTCATTCAGCCGCAGGCGCTCTCGCCCTGCGGTTTTTCTTTTAACCGCATAACCTTATCCTTTTACTCCTTTAATTTGTGGTTAAATAATGAATACAAAAAAAACGATCGAATATTTTGATGAACTCGACGATGAAGATAAATTAAATACGCGTTTTGGGATCGATAAACGACGTCCCTTTCAGCGCATGACTCGCAAGCTGATCAACGAAGAGCGAAAGTTCGTCGGCGCACAGGATGATTCGAGCGCCAGTTTCAAATTCACGTACAAGGCTGCCCGTTTTGAATCCTGGTGGTTGCTGGAGTCGCTCGGTGAGTTCTACGAGCACAAATGGATCACGGATGTTTTGAGCCGCCTCAAAGGGGGCAAGGAGGCCTCGGTCTATCTGTGCCGTTCAGGTCCTGCCATTGAGGCGCCGCTGGTTGCTGCCAAGGTCTATCGTCCACGTTCCCTGCGCAATCTTAAGAATGATGGCCAGTATCGTACTGGGCGTGTGGATCTCGATGAGAGTGGCAGCGCCATTGTCAAAGATGGCGACCTGCACGCCATGGCAAAACGCACCAACTACGGTGAGGAACTCCGTCACCAGTCGTGGATCGCGTATGAGTTCCAAACCCTGGAAATGCTGGATGCTGCAGGTGCAGACGTCCCCAAGCCTTATGCCATGGAAAAGAACTCCATCCTCATGGATTACATTGGGGATCTCGGCAGCGCCGCGCCGACTCTCAGCTCGGTGGCTCTCGACCGTGACGAAGCGGCTCCGCTTTTTGAGCGCGTCCTTCGCAACCTGGACCTGCTCCTGTCCAACCAGCGGATCCATGCTGATCTGTCTGCGTACAACATCCTCTACTGGGACAGCGACATCACTCTGATCGATTTTCCGCAGGTCGTCCACCCCGAATCCAACCCCGACGCATGGACGATGTTCCTGCGCGACGTGACACGCGTCTGTCAATACTTTGCATCACAGGGCCACAAGCGTGATGCCCGCAAACTTGCCACGGATCTATGGACATCACATGGACATAAAGTACTAAGGGAAGTTGATCCTGGCCAGCTTGATCCTGATGATCCCAATGATAGAAAATTATGGGAGAAGCAAAAATCGAGTAAATAAAAACGTCCCGCAGGATTGTACGCAAATCCTGTGGGACGTTCACTGATCACTGACCTCTGTCTACTGGATGTTTCCCCCATAACCCATATCCTTCATTCCTTCGCTTCTCGCGCATCTCGTGCTGTAGGTGGATCTCCTCCACATGCGCGGCTTTCTCCTCGATCGCGGCCTCCAGCCATAGTCTGCCTTTCTCGGCAGTGCCGTGACTCCCCGCGCCGTACGCTCCTGTTTTTGTATCGTCATCCCAGGGTGGATTCGCGATCAGTGAGCCGCCCTCGATCCAGTCCATGTAGTAATCGGGCGTGGCAACGAAATCCGTTTCATCGACCACACGTTCCATATGGCATAGATCGGGACGCAGATGAAGCAAATAGGATGTTTCCAACTCACAGGCGTGACCCATCCCGCCGATGGGCGATGTACGATATTTTTCCAGCGCCGCGGCGCCGATCCTGCCGGAGGTATGCAGCCAGGCCGTCGCGCAGAATATCCTGCGGTGACGTTCGCCTGCGTATTTCACGATGTTGACAAGAAATGACGAATTCCCACCGTGTCCACTCATGAGATAAAAACGGTCAAAGCCGCGTGCCACAAGAACATCAATGACAGCCAGCCAGAAATCTTCGAAGGCGCGCCCGCCTGCGCTCATGGTTGCTGCAAAGGATGAGCGATGCGTACTGACTCCATAAGGCATAACAGGCAAGGAATAGCTGCGTGTAGGCACCCTGCTGGTAGTGCCTTTTGCTATGGAATCAATAATAATAGTGTCCACCGAGAGGGGCAGGTGGTATCCATGCTGCTCAGTATGCCCAATGGGAATCAGGATCACTTTGCCGCGTT
>JBDTPH010000339.1:0-3127 GCA_039932795.1 Chloroflexota bacterium | reverse complement strand
GGTAAATATCACCCGCATGGTGACTCGGCAGTGTATGAGGCGATGGCACGCATGGCGCAGGATTTTTCCATGCGTACCCTGCTCGTGGATGGACAGGGCAACTTTGGTTCGGTGGATGGCGACCCACCCGCTGCGATGCGTTATACCGAAGCGCGCCTGACGCCTGCAGCGCTCGATATCCTCTTTGATCTAAATAAGAACACCGTTAACTTCAATCCCAACTTCGACGATACGTTAACGGAGCCGGGCGTCCTGCCTGCTGCCCTGCCGAATCTTTTGGTCAACGGCGCAACCGGTATCGCCGTGGGCATGGCAACCTCCATCCCGCCGCACAATCTTGCAGAAGTGATCGACGCCGTTGTGTACATGCTCGACCAGTATGAAAAGCTCGATGACATTGACGTTGAAACATTGATGGAATTTGTGCATGGACCTGATTTCCCCACCGGCGGCATCATCATCCAGGAGAAGGGTGAAGATGGGATCGAATCGGCATATGGCTCGGGACGCGGACGCGTCACTGTGCAGGCGAAAGCCCACGTGGAGGAGATGGAGCGCGGCAAGAACCGCATCATCGTCACTGAACTTCCATACATGGTCAACAAATCCAGCCTGATCGAGCGCATTGCCGACCTGGCACGCGAAGGGCATCTCGAAGGCCTCTCGGATCTGCGTGACGAATCAGACCGCCATGGGATGCGCATCGTCCTTGAGATGACGAAGAATGCCGACCCCGATGTTATTTTGCGCGACCTTTACAAGCGCACACCCATGCAGACCACGTTCAGCATCAACCTGCTGGCGCTTGTGGATGGGGAGCCGCGCACGTTAACTCTCAAGCAGGCGTTACGCGTCTATATCGAGCACAGGCTGACGGTCATCAAAAGACGCGCTGAATTCGATCTGGAAAAAGCCCGGGCACGCGCCCTCATCCTTGAGGGATATCTCGTCGCCCTGAAGAATCTGGACGAGATCATTGAACTGATCCGCAGCGCATCGGACGTTGAAACTGCACGCGGCAAACTGATGAAGCGCTACAAACTGACGGAGCTCCAGGCAACCGCCATCCTTGATATGCAGCTGCGCAGGCTGGCGGCATTGGAACGTAGGAAGATCGAGACCGAATACAGGGAAGTAACCGGCCTCATCAAGGACCTGGAAACGTTATTGAAATCTCCAAAGAAGATGCGTGGCGTGGTGTCAGATGAGTTATTGAGAGTGAAGGAGCTCTACGCTGACCGCCGCCGAACGCAAATTGTGAACTTCTCGAAAAACGGCAAGGGCGAATCAAAGACCCTGACTACAAGAGACCTGCTGCCACAGCAACAGGTGTGGATCGGTGTCACAGACGATGGCCTGGTCTCGCGTACGCATGACGACAGACAGCCGAAACACTCAGGCAACGATGCGCCTCGCTGGCTGGTAAAAGCATCCACCACGGATACTGTTTACTTTGTTTCCAAATCAGGACGCGCCGCGGCAATTGCTGCACATATCATCCCGCAGGCAGAGAAGTTAACGCAGGGCACAATGTTCTACAAAGTCTCGCCGCTGACAGAAAACGATTCACTTGCAGCGGTCTTTACCCTGCCCTCCCGAAAATCCGCTTTGCCCCCGGAAACATGTGTGATCACGACCAGCAAGTTTGGCATGATCAAGAAGAGCCTGGTCACTGAACTGCCAGGTCCTTCGTCGCAGACGTTTCCGCTGGTCAGAGTGAACGAAGGGGACCGGTTGATCAGCGTCGGTTTAACTGACAATAAAAGCAAGGATATTCTGCTGGTCACCGCGCTGGGAATGGCGATCCGCTTCAGGGAGGACGACGTACGCCCGATGGGACTCGTGGCTGCAGGCGTGAACGGTATGAAACTGGACGATAAGGACGAAGTCGTTGGCATGGAAATATTGCCCGCGGATGGTGATGTATTGATCGTCACAAGCGATGGCAAAGCGAAGCGGCTCGATCAGAAGGATTTCCCGCTGCAGGGACGTTACGGCAAGGGCGTGATCGCCTGGGATATTCCCGAGAAGGTGAAACTGGCAGGCGTTGTGTTGGATAAGCCGAGCCACATGGCGACGATCCACCTCACCAGGGGTGCGCCGAAATCTACACGGCTGGATGCGGTCAAAATCCGTAAACGTGCCGCGACCAAGGGCGATGTGGTAGTGGAAGTGAAACCCGGCGAGGAAGTGGTCTCCGTCAACGTGAATTGGACGGTGAATAAGTTCGTGGATGAAGTGAAGGAAGCAAGGAAGCCATCCTCGTCGAAGGTACACGATGTGAACGGTAACAAGCCTTCGAAGGCCTCTTCAACTGGGAAAGTAAAGACATTGTCCCCGCAGGGGAAGAAATCAGCTGTGAAAGCAAAGCCTGCGAAGCCATCTTCTACAAAGGCAAAAAAGAAAAAATAGTCGATCTTATACTCTCGAGTTTCAAAAACTCGGGAGTATTTATTTTTTATTTGACTATTATTCGACTATAATTTGACTAATGTTTAATCCAAAAACGAAGACTGCAAAGAAGAAAAAATAGCAAAACGGGCGACTGTAGTCGCCCGTTTTATTTTGAGCAGAAGATCTTCCTTCACAGTCTTTATTGTTGCTGAATAGTACCCACCAGCCCCAGCTCAGGTGCGATCCTGCGCATCGCCTGGATCACATTCCCAACATGTTCCCATAATTCGATGCCGAATTCCTTTGCTGCGTGTTCCATTTCGGTTCTTGATGTCCCCGCGGCAAAGGCTTTGTCCTTCCATTTCTTTTTGACCGAAGAAGGCTCCAGGTCATATAGCGAACGCGAGGGACGCACCAGCGCAACCGCGGTGACCAAGCCTGTGATCTCGTCGCAGGCGCAGATGGCTTTGCGCACCATCGTATCGCGCGGCATGTTCAAATGATCAGCATGACTCAGAATGTCCTGAATGATTTCCTCCGGGACGCCGCGCTCACGCAGTATTGGCGCTCCTGCCTGCGGATGTTCATCCAGGGTAGGGTGGATCTCCCAATCAAAATCATGGAGCAGACCGATCAGCCCCCATTTCTCCACATCTTCGGCAGGAAGAACACCTGCACCTTCGGCAGGAAGAACACCTGCACCTTCGGCAGGAAGAACACCTGCACCTTCGGC
>JBDTPH010000338.1:0-3044 GCA_039932795.1 Chloroflexota bacterium | reverse complement strand
TTTCATGACATGTCCTGCTGAGCGTGGCAAAGCATCCTGATCATCGGGTGCAGACCCTATCGTCTTTTAAATGGCAGCAACCTGGTTTAATTATTAAAGGTGAATTATGAAGATGAAGAAAATCGCGTTTGGTTTTTTGATCCTGACATTGCTCTCATGCAATTATGTAACGCAGATGATCGTCCCACCGACGATCACGCCCGTGCCTCCCACTGCGACTGCTACTGCAACCCCCACACCGACACCTGTTCCCCTTATACCAGCCTTCATTCCCGATCAATGCACTTCCGTTGCACCTGCCACCGTCCCGCCAGACATCGCTGTGGAGCCTACACTTGAATCAAACATCACTCCCGAAATTCCCAAAAACGAACAACTGAGGATCGTCAGGGAAATCGGGGACATCGTCCAGAATGTGTATGTGTATCCCGACTTCAACGGCAAGGATTGGAGCGAGGTCGAATCGCGGTACCGGCAAAAGATCGAAGCAGGGCTGGATACCCCAACATTCTATTCCGAAATGCAGAACATGATCGATGAACTGCAGGATGAGCATTCGTCTTTCCTTTCACCCCTGGATGTGCAGGCAGCCAAAGCGGAATTGAAAGGTGACGTGGAGTTTGTAGGCATCGGCGTCTATGGAGAATCGGACCTGGAGCGCGGTCGGCTGGTCGTCATTTCCACTTTCCCTGAATCGGCTGCAGAGTATGCGGGCATCCAGGCACATGACAGCATCCTTATGGTGGACGGTTCGCCGGTCTTCGATGAAGAGCGCAACCGTTTGCGCGGGCCGGAATGTTCGGCTGTCATCGTCACTGTGCAATCGCCGGGCGAGGAACCGCGTGAGGCCATGTTGATCCGTCACTCGATCGCGGGAAACCTGAAGATCGAGACGAGCCTGGTCGCCACGGCGGACGGGTCGAAGATCGGCTACATTTTTATCCCGACCTTTTTCGATGAGACCATCCCGCCCCAGATCGAGGAGGCTCTCCACGAGTTCGGCAACCTCGATGGTTTGATCCTGGATGTGCGGATGAACGGGGGCGGGAGCAGCACGGTTGCCAACCCGATCCTTGCGTTCTTTGCATCGGGCAGGCTGGGGCAGTTCGTCAGCCGCGCTGAGTCGCGCACATTGAGCGTGGAGGCGGACCCCATCCAGAACTCACAGACAGTCCCGCTGGTGGTGATGGTCAGCGAGGACACGGTCAGCTATGGAGAGATCTTCGCCGGCATCCTGCGCGATTCAAGAGCTGCAAAGATCACCGGCGAGACCAGTCTCGGCAATGTGGAGGTGCTGCATGGCTATGATTTTGAAGATGGCTCAAAAATATGGATCGCTTCCGAAACGTTCCACCCCGCGAATTCCGATCAGAACTGGGAAGACACGGGCATTATCCCCGATATCGAAGCCTTCAGTGCATGGGATTCCTTCACCTTCGAGAACGACCCCTCCATTGCTGCGGCAGTGACACTGCTGGGGCATAAGTAGAATAATTCGTCATTGAGCGACTTCGAGAAGTAATCTTCCAGTACGTTGAGATTGTTGCGCTTGAAGTGATTCGCCCACGCGCCGACCTGATGAGCGTGGAGGAGTTTCGGATCGGTCTCAAAGAACGCGCGGAGGAGCGGGAAGAAGCTGTGCTGCGCGGTGTTTCGGTGGAGCCGCTTCTCGTCAACCGCAACGGTTTCGAGTTAATGGATGGCTACACGCGCTATATGGTCTTGAAGAAATACGATCAGAAACAAGTCTATGCATATGTGGGGACTGCAGCTGACCCTGAGACGTGACCTGTCGGTTGCTTAATGGGGATTCATACTCCTCTGGTACACTTTTCTGCATGTCGAAACGAAATACCATCATACTTGCGGGTGCGGCCTTATTCCTGCTCAGCATTGCAATGTATCAAATCCCGGCCATCAACAGCCGCCTGGCATGGCGCTTTGAAGTAGCAAGGATCTATGCAAGGAATGTTCTCAATCCCGTTGGCAGTGCGCCAACCGCCATTCCCAGCACACCCAGGCCCACAAGCGTTGCAAGCCCAACCGCTGCGATAGCATCCACATCTACAGCACAGGTGGTGGCCACAGCCAGCCCGGCAACGCCGACATTTGCGCCGCCTCCACCGCAGGCGCTGCTGGCCTCCCCTCCTTATGAAAAGCAGGCTCCGAATAACTGCGGCCCCGCTGCGCTCTCGATGATGCTGCACATGCTTGGCTGGAGCGGCGACCAGGGTACCATTTCAGATGTGATCAAGCCGGTCAACGGGGATCGCAACGTCAACCCCGAGGAGATGGCGTACTGGGTCCGCAACTTCGCGGGCTGGCTGCGCGTCGAATATCGTGTCGGCGGAGATCTCGTGACGCTCAAGCGTCTTATCGCGGCGGGGTATCCCGTCATTATCGAAGGTACCACATCCCTCAACCCGGACGATACCGGCTGGCCCGACGACGATCTCTGGGCGGCGCATTATCTGCTGCTGACCGGGTACGATGACAGCACCCAAACCTTCACCGCGCAGGACCCCTACCGCGGACCTGATATGCAGTTCCCGTATGAACAGATCGAATCGGAGTGGAAGCCGTTCAACTATGTCTACATGGTTGTCTATTTGCCTGAACAGGAGCCGCAATTGCAGACTCTGCTTGGCTCCAACTGGGACCCGGGCTTGAACCGGCTGAACGCGTTAGCCATGGCTGAAGCCGCCACCGTTGAAGACCCCAGCGACGCGTTCGCGTGGTTCAACGTGGGCAGTAACCTGATCTACTTTGAACGATATGACGAGGCGAACGCGGCCTATGACAAGGCGCGTGAACTTGGGCTGCCGCAACGCATGTTCCGCTATCAGTTCGGTCCATTCATTGCGAACTTCCAGGCAAACCGCACAGATGACCTGCTGGCGCTGACCGATTACGCGCTGCAACGGACGGAAATGTCCGAAGAGACATGGCTCTGGCACGGGTGGGCGCTCTACCGCAGTGGCAACACCAACGGCGCGATCGAAGACTGGCGCAAGGCGTTATCCGTCCGCCCGGGCTATGAAGAC
>JBDTPH010000337.1:0-3037 GCA_039932795.1 Chloroflexota bacterium | reverse complement strand
TGAGATGGCCCAGTTCCTGCGTGCGCGCGGACATGAGTTGATAATTGTGGGGAGCGATATCAATTATCAGACCGGCCAGGCGACCCGCGAGCGCCGCGGGGTGCTTGAAGATGTGGAGCAGGTCATCGATGGGGTACGGGTGCTGCGCGCGTATGTATATCCATCCCTGCACCGTAGTTATTTCTGGCGCATTGTCTCATTTTTTAGTTTTATGTTCAGTTCCGTGTGGACCGCCTTGCGCGTCAAGGATTTAGACCTGGTGATGGGCACCACGCCGCCGATCTTTCAGGCTGTTTCGGCGTGGTTCGTGGCGCTTGTGCGGCGCAAGCCGTTTTTGCTGGAGGTGCGTGACCTGTGGCCGGAGTTCGGTGTAAGTATGGGGGTTCTCACAAATCCCATCATCATTGCGCTGGCGCGCTGGCTGGAGAATTTTCTGTATGCGCGCGCCTCTCATATTCTGGTGAATTCACCTGCCTATAAGAAATACATGCTGGACAAGGGCGTGCCGAAGAAAAAGGTCACGTTTATCCCGTACGGCACGGATGTGGATATGTTCAACCCGAACGTGGACGGCACGGCCATCCGCAGGAAGCTGGGTGTGGATGATAAGTTTGTGGTCGTGTATGCGGGTGCGCTTGGGCAGGCGAACGATATTTACACGATCCTGCGCGCAGCGGACCGTTTGCGCAATGAGCCGGATATCCGCTTTGTGCTGTTTGGGGATGGCAAGGAACGCGTCCGCATCGAGGAGGAATCGCGCAAACGCGATTTGAACAACGTGATCTTTGCAGGCGTCCATCCCAAAAAGGAAATGCCGTCCGTGCTGGCTTCGTCGGATGTGTGCCTTGCGATCCTGCAGGATATTACGATGTTCCGCACCACGTACCCGAACAAGGTATTTGATTACATGGCGGCAGGACGCGCAACCGTGCTTGTGATTGACGGTGTGATCCGCGAGGTGATCGAGACGTCAAATGGGGGAGTGTTTGTCGAGCCCGGCGATGATGAACTGCTCGCCAAAACGGTCCTTGAGCTTTCGAAAGACCCGCAGCGCGTTCGGCAAATGGGACTCAGCGCGCGTGAATATCTGGTAAAGCATCTCGACCGCCGCGACAAACTGGCTGAGACGTTGCAGTTCCTTCAAAGCCTGGTGAAGGCATGAGGGTCTTTGTCACAGGCGGGACAGGATTCAGCGGTTCACGACTTATTCCACTCTTATTAAAAAACGGATATCAGGTACGCTGCCTCTACCGCCCGACCAGCGACCGCTCGCTTCTGCCGCAGCCGGAAATTGAGTGGGCGCCCGGAGATATTTCTGACACTGAAGTGTTATCCTCCTCCATGCAAGGGACGGACGCGCTCATCAACATCGCCTCTCTTGGCTTCGGCCACGCGGACTCGATCATCAGTGCGGCGAAAAAAGCAGGCATCCAACGCGCCATCTTCATCAGTACAACTGCCATCTTCACGCAACTTAACGCCGAAAGCAGGACCGTCCGTGTGGCAGCCGAACTGGCTATTGAAACCAGCGGACTGAGATACACCGTCCTGCGTCCCACCATGATCTATGGCAGCGACCGCGACCGCAACATGTGGCGATTGATCCGTTTCATGCGCTATTCCCCGATGGTCCCTGTTTTCGGTGATGGCAAATCCCTGCAGCAGCCCATCCACGTGGATGATGTCGCCCAGGCAATCCTCGGTTGCCTGAGATCAGACACAACCCTCTGCAAGAGCTACAACATCGCCGGGAAGCATCCGCTCACGTATAACCAGGTCATTGATACGATCGCCAGACAGATGAACAGGCGCGTCTGGAAAATCCATGTCCCATCGAAACCTGTCGTCTCCCTGCTGGGATTCTTCGAGCGCATGCGGATTCCATTCCCCATCAAAGCGGAGCAGGTCCTGCGGCTGAATGAGAACAAGGGTTTCAGCTATGCAGATGCAGAAAGGGATTTTGGGTTTAGTCCGCTGGTGTTTGAAGAGGGGATAAAATCGGAGCTACGTTTTTGAAGTAATCGGTGGTCGAGTAGCCCGAGTCCTTTCCGAGTGCGTATCGAGACTACCCGTTCGCAAATGTATTCCTTATGACACTCATCGTCGCATTTTCCCTCCTCACCCTCCTCTCCTACCTCTTCGTCTACATCATTCGGCGTTACGCAGAGCGGCGTCAGATCATGGATCATCCGAATGAACGCAGTTCACATTCCACGCCTACGCCGCGCGGAGGGGGCTCAGCAATCGTTATACTTGTCCTGCTGACCGCGCTATTTTCCCTGAAATACGCCGAGCTGAACCGCGGTCTCATTTATGTTACCTGTGCAACCGTCATTGCCTGGCTGGGCTGGCGCGATGATGTGCAGTCCCTTTCGCCGAAGGTGCGTTTTACGGTGCAGGGAGCTGTCGCTGCGGTGTCCATTTGGGGATTGGGATATTTCAAATTTGTGACCATCCCCATGCTGGGCGAACTTCCACTTGGCATACTCGGGATACTGATCACCTTTTTCTGGATCATCGGGTTGACCAATGCCTATAACTTCATGGATGGCATTGACGGCATCGCGGGCGGCGTCGCATTAGCGGGTGGTCTGGGCTGGATGATGCTCGCGTCCAATGCGCAGGCCCCGTTTTCATTCCGGGTCGCGCTTGCCATCGCCGCGAGCAGTCTGGGGTTTCTCGGTCACAACTGGTCACCTGCGAAAATTTTCATGGGCGACGTTGCCAGCACGTTTCTCGGGTATAGTTTCGCTGTCCTCCCGCTGCTCTCTGCCGATCAGGGCGGCGACGCGCTGATGCTGGGTACGCTCCTCATGTGGACCTTCATCATGGACGCAGGTGTCACATTCATCCGCCGGGCGCTCACACGGGAAAATGTCTTCGCCGCGCACCGCACGCATCTCTATCAACGTCTCGTGATCGGCGGTTATAAACATTCCACCATCAGCGCCTTGTACATTTTCCTGACCCTGCTCGCCGGCATCGAGGCCGGTGAGCCGTGACGGGATCGCGCCTTCGCGGCGCGCGCGGCTCCACT
>JBDTPH010000336.1:0-3464 GCA_039932795.1 Chloroflexota bacterium | reverse complement strand
GTCCTTGAACAGGGATAGATACTCGCCGTAGCCTTCCTCCTCTAATTTATCAGCCGGGATAAATCGCAGGGCTGCCGAGTTCAGGCAGTAGCGCAGTCCGGTTGGCGCGGGCCCATCGTCGAACAGATGCCCCAGATGGGATTCGGCGTTCTTCGAGCGGACTTCCGTGCGGCTCATAAAAAGTTTGTTGTCGGTGTGAGTGGCAATGTTCTCCGGCTCAAGCGGCTGGGTGAAACTCGGCCAGCCCGTGCCTGAATCGTATTTATCCAGCGAGCTGAACAGCGGCTCACCTGAAACGACATCCACATAGATGCCTGGATGTTTGTTATTCCAAAATTCGTTTGTAAATGCGCGCTCCGTACCCTCACGCTGTGTCACTTCGTACTGAAGCGGGGACAGGCTCTTTCGAAGTTCGGCGTCTGACGGTTTCGTAAAAGTCTTCATTGGGCCTCCTGCAAGGTTAGTTGATCTACACTGATTTTAAAGTGTCTTGGTTAGAAAAACATGAATGGAAAAAGCAAACACTCCTGAGTCCAGGAAAGTATTGCAGATGACTTCGTCAGGCTTGTTAGCTGATTTTAATCTTCAAACTCTTGGATTTCGTTCGCATTGCCTGTACAATTTTTTCAACAATTGATCAAGATTTTTATCATTAGGAGTCCAAAATCAACATGATCAAAGTCTCTGCAAACTCCCGCACCTCTGCCGTCGCCGGCGCCATCGCAGGAGTCATCCGTGAAAACAAATATGCTGAGGCATTGCTGCTTCAGCGTATTCGTTCAAGTGCCGTCCGGCATCCAGTTTCGTGTTTACTGATTTACAGATTTCCTTCCTGACGGAACTAGGCAAGCAGGGGTTCAAAATGCTCCTGATGGTGCTCATAAGAACCCAGCAGCACTGCCGAGAGCGCAGAGCCGTTCAGCCAGGTATGGCGTGAGGGGTCCAGGATGTCTTTTTCAGGGATGGCGTTTGCCAGTTCCAGAACGCGGAGATACCTTTCCCGCCATTCCTGATGAATGCCTGACCAGGACTGATCCCGGTAGGTGTTAAAGAACCAGGCATTGATTTGATCCACATCTTCGGCATCCGGGTCCAAACCGGCGGGCCATTTGGGGTATTCAGGTTCCTTATCCTGACGGGCGGCTTCCAGACGCGCGACAGAGATCTTCTGCCAGGCGGTCAGATGGGCCACGATATCTTTAATGGACATCTCGGGGATGGGCCTGGAAGCCGCGATTTGTTCTTCTGTGAGGCGACCCAGTAATTTATCCCAGCGATCGAATTCATCCCTCAGCATGGAAATAATTTGCTGCTTGTCATTCATTCCCTCTCCTGATTATCTGAGCTCTCCAAGATTGCAACTGCCCGCACGGGCGAGCCTGTCCCGCCGCGTATCCTGAGAGGCAGACCAATAAAACGAAAACGCCCCCGGCCAATCAACTGGTGCAGGTTGATCATGTTTTCATAATGTGTAAAGCCCATCTCTCCACAAATATGATGAACTTCCCTGTTGGAAACATGTCGTACGCCCGGTGCTATCGTTTCGACTCCAAACGCCGCGATCTTCTGTGTACCCAGCCAGTGTGCTGATTCGGCGCTGATGCCTGGTCCACGGTCCCAGTCGTCGGTTCCGAATGCGCGCCGATAATGATCTGTATACAGCAGAATAGTATCTCCATGCTGAATTTCAAGCCCTGCTTCGGAGAGAGCGTGTTCCAAATCGGCGGGTTCGATCAACTCCTGTGGACCCTTATGAGAGAGGTCGAGGCAAATACCCTGTGTATAGAACATTGTGAGCGGCATTGTGTCTATGGATTGTCCGCGGAATTGACGCGCCATATGGTTGATGGCATCAACATGTGTCCCTGTATGTTCGCCCATTTCCAGACGGTTGACGGCAGGGGAAATGATGTCACTGTCTGTAATGCCATCCCACTGTTCATGCGATACGTGCATCGTGACCGTCACTTCCGGGAGGCCGGGAAACACCGGCATGCCGCTGAAGATTTCCTGGCTCAAGTCAATGATCTCAAGCATGGCTTATTTCCCTGCGTCACTCGAATGTGCCTGGAATAAGGTGATTTGCACGCCATCGGGGTCCTGGAACCGGACGTTATGGTCACCCCATGGAGTAATGACCGGGGGATGAACCAATGTCGCCCCGTGTGCGAGCAGGCGCTCCATGGCCGCATTCAGGTCTGGCACCTGGAGTGCAAAGCGGATCTGCCCGCTGATACGTTGTCCCGCTTCGATCTCGTCAATGGTCTGTGCCTGTGCTTCATCAAAAAGCTCGAGGGTGGCATTGCCCATATTGAGGATCAGCGCCTGACCCTGCCCGTTATTCCAAATGGCGGCTGGTTCCAGTCCGAGTCCATCGCAATAGAATTTTACCAATCGGTCATAGTCGCTCGCGGTGAGTGCGACGCGCAGCTCAATGATGGGAGAGTTTGACATCGGAGAGGACATAGTGGGAATACTCCTTTCGCAACTACAGCTAAGATTTGTCGGAAGCACTGCTTGCTTTGTGTGACAGTGCCTCTGCTGGAAGGGCAGCGTGTTATTCGTGTTGATACGCATTCATGGAAACTGGAGGTCATTTCTCAAATAATTTCCTTTGGCAGCAATTCCTGATAGGAGAACTCCAGCTCGCGTGGGACGAAGATTTCAGAAGATCCCCTAGTGAAATGCACATACTTGAAAACGGGCAGCATAACCAATCTGGATTCGGCTAAAGTCAGCTTGTGTGAATGTTGCTTACCTTCAATCACATTAAAGGGGACATTGGCAATAAATATGTCTCTCTGACCCAGACGTTCCTCTAACACGGAAGAAACAATTTGCCAGTAATTGCCAAGCGCATTCAGTCTCTTAAATTTTTCGTACAACTCATCATTTCTGAAATACGCCGCAGGTTTACTCAAGCTTTCTGCAAAATCATAATAGGGGACTGATGTATCCTGTATAAACCCAAATACAAAAAGCTTGTGCTTTCCAGAATCAGAGTCGAAATTCTCAAGATTCTTGTTATTCATCGTAATCCCTTTCGATAAATCAGACAGTGCAATGGTGCAGATTGCTGAAGGATATCCTTGAGCCTCCCAACGGCTCGCGTCCGCGAAGCGCCCCGAGGGTGTTCTTCCCGAGTGGGTTCCCGTCGCGTAGCATGGGCGGAGCGTGGACTCTGCCTGAGAGCAGAAAAATGCTTATCAATCGTCTTATCGATTAACCCAATCTAGTGCAATATCAAAGGACATTTTCGGATAGGGTTAAGTACAGCAAAATCGGTTGCTTGAAAACAGCAGATACGCGCCGAACCAGTTCGACAGCGGTTAGTTTTTTGTCAGGTTCAACCACTTTGCGCTTTGCATGAATCCACATGGGTTCAATCGGATTGAGCCAGGGACTTTTCTTTGGTAAAAGAAAGGACAGCAATCTAATGCCTTGTCGGTTTTTCTGAACATCAC
>JBDTPH010000335.1:0-31667 GCA_039932795.1 Chloroflexota bacterium | reverse complement strand
CGAACGGCTCTCCAGCCGCAACGTACGCACCCGGCGGCGGCGCCCAGACATCAAAGAACTCACCAGCCGCATGCCGAGTGACCAAATCGCTTCCACCCTGGCGGAATTGGAGCGTCCCTTCGATCCGGAGTTCGACTCCACAGCAGCATTGGACCGCTGGCGGCAAGCCTCCGAGGCTGAACGCGCGGCCATGGCCGGCCGGATTCGACCCACCGATGTGCTGCTGGCCACGAGCATGCTGCAGGTCGGAGTCGATGTACCACGGCTGGGATTGATGGTGGTCTCGGGCCAGCCCAAGGTGGGTGACCTCACCCTGGCCGAAGTGGATACGTCCCGTCGCCACGACATCATGCGCAATCACACTGCAACCCATTTACTGCATGCCGCATTGCACCAGGTGCTGGGTGAACATGCGCGACAGGCAGGTTCCCTGGTCGCGCCTGATCGTCTGCGTTTCGACTTCAATCATCCCGAAGCGATGACGCCCGAACAGGTCGAGCGCGTCGAACGCATTGTCAACGACGCGGTCGCCGCGGACATGGAAGTCCTTCCCAAGCTCCGCGCCCGCGAAGACGCGATTGCTGAAGGTGCGATGGCGTTGTTCGGCGAAAAATACGGTGAGACCGTCCGCACGATCACGATCAAGTCTCCTGGGTATGATATGCCCATCGAAGAAGCCGTTGTCCATCCCTCTGCGGCTGCCGAACATGAACATAAATATTCCTACGAACTTTGCGGCGGGACTCATCTTGAGCGCACCTCGGATGTGGGCGCCTTCCTGATCGTGAGCGAAGGCTCAGCCGCGGCAGGGGTACGCCGCATCGAGGCGGTGACCGGACGCGGCGCGTATGATCTTGTTGCCCGCCGTTTCAAGATGTTGAAACACGCTGCTTCGCTATTGAAGTCATCCATCGAAGATGTTCCGTTCAAAGTGGAAGCCCTGCAGGATGAAGTCTCTGACCTCAAGAAGGAACTTGCCAGCCTGCGGACTCAATCCGCGCTTTCGGCATTCAATGCTCAACTTGCGAATGTTCATATAGTCAGGGACGTGAATGTGCTTGCGCTGGAAATTTCAGGCGCAAACGCTGATACACTACGTGCTCTCGCCGATAAATTCCGCGAGAAATATCCGCAGAACGGCGCGGCGGTCCTGGCAACGGGATCCACCGTCATCGCGGTGGTGACCGACGATGTTACCAAACGCGGCCTGAAGGCAGGCGACCTCATCACAGGCATCGGCGGCCGCGGCGGGGGACGTCCCAACATGGCGCAGGGCAGCCTGCCCGATGGGGGCCAGGTCAAAGAGGCTTTGGGTAAGGTTCCCAAAGTGTTGGAAGAAAAGTTGAAGTAAAGCATATGCGCTTTTAGCCACGGATTTCACAGATTTACACTGAATAAGCCGACCCTTCATAGTGGGTCGGCTTATTGTTTAGCTTGATTCTGAATCGAAAATTATAAGATCCGTGACGAATAAATGGGAGATTGCTTCGCTACGCTCGCGACGACATCCTGGTACTCCCAGTACATACCCTACAGTGGATGGGCTGTATAGGTTATGATTACACCCTAAAAGGAGATTTTTATGTCACGACTTACTAAATATCTATCGTTACTGATTCTACTGCTCTTTATACTCGCCTGTAGTACTGTTACCCAGCCAATCCAGGACGCACAAAACCTTGCCGGTACAGCTCAATCCTTTGCGTCAGCGCTGCCCATGGAAACGCTAAAAGCGCTTACGACACAGATCCCTATTGAGACGTTTCAGGCATTGCCGTCAGCAGCTCCGACGTTGGCAGCACTTGCCAGTGCGATGCCCGATTTCGAGGGATATTTCAATCCCGAAGGGACTCCAGTCTCTGAATGGAATGGGATCCCGATCATGCCGCAGGCCACTGCCGGTGAAGAATTTACCGATAGCAGTACATACAGTTTCAAAGTGGATGCTTCTGTAAAGGAAGCCCAGGATTTTTATAGTGCCGAACTGATAAAACTGGGCTGGACCTCATCATTCAGCATGCCCGGCGGTGATACTGTTGCGGTCCAGCTATTTCAGAAGGATGATAGTATGCTCACCGTCACGATCACCGATGTCAACGGATCGGTGGTTGTGATCTTAACTCTCACCTAAGTCCGCGTTTTGTTGAACAAAAAATGGAGTCGGAAAGCCGACTCCATTTTTAATTGCTTACTTGTGTACCTGTTTACTGCCCCTCGACTTCAAACACAATCCTGCCGTCCATCATCGTCATGACTGCCCTGGCTGTGGTGATCTCTTCCGGTTTCAATTCAAAAAGGTCATGCGAAAATAAAACCAGGTCTGCCAGATAGCCTTCGTTGACCTGTCCCTTTTGATCTTCCATGAATTCGGTGTAGGCTGCATCACGCGTGTAGCCAATGATGCATTCCTCCAGCGTAAGGCGTTGATCGGGATCGGACTCGTCATACTTCCTGCGATTCAGGGCAACATGGATATTGATCATCGGGTCGAATGGAGCCACGGTCCAGTCACTGCCGAGGGAGAGCGTTGCCCCCGCGTCTTTCAGCGAGCGCCAGGGGAAGGCAAACGGCCAGCGCTGCGGACCGGTGCGACTCGTCCACACCAGATCATCTTCGCGGCTCAACGGCGCGTGACTGGTCTGCATGGAAGCAATGACACCCAACTCCTTGAAGCGCGGCATGTCCTCGGGCTGGCAGACTTCGATGTGCTCCACACGGTGACGGCTGTCACGTTTTCCATTTATCTTTTGGATGGCTTCATATCCATCGAGGGTCTGTCTCACCGCACCATCGCCGCAGCAATGGACGGCGATTTGCAACCCCAACCTGTCGCATAGCGCTGCCATGCGCGTAAAATGCTCGAGCGAGAAGATCGGCTCCACTTTTGTTTCAGGCTGGTCTGCATACGGGTGGACATTGTACGCCGTATATGATTCCCACACTCCGTCCATGAAGAATTTGACCGCGCCGCCGCGCACATAATCCATCTGAACGTTTGCCATTTCTGCGGCTTCTGCGGTGAGCATCTCTTCCGTTGCTTCAGGTTTGACATGATAGGGAACGTAAACACGCAAGTTCATTTCTCCCGCATCTTCAAGCGCGGCGTACGCCATCAGCTCTTCCATATCACCGTTCATGTTGTGGACGCTGGTTATGCCTGTTGCATTGAATTTCTGGACGGCAAGTTTTAAGAGTTCGCGCCTGCGGTTGGCGTCGGGGCGCGGGACGAGTTCCATGAGTGCGTCCATGGCATCGGCTTCACGCAGTTCGCCTGTAGCGAGTCCATTCTCATCGCGGACGATGATTCCGTTCGCCAGCTCGCGTGGGTCATGGTGCAGGATGCCCGCCATCTCGAGCGCCTTTGTATTTGCCCATCCCGTATGACCGTCGAACGCACCGATGTAAATGGGGCGATCAGCGATAATCTCATCAAGTTCCTGGCGCGTGGATACAATGTTGTACTTAATCCCACGCCCAGCCACCCAGGGGTCCGTCCTGTTTTGATCCGCATACTCCGTCAAAACATTTCGGAGATCCTCCTTCGTCCGTACATCCTGAAGCTGGGCATTTCCCATCCAGATGGCGCCCGACAGCAGATGAACATGTGTGTCG
Organism: Chloroflexota bacterium; assembly: GCA_039932795.1. Classification (GTDB taxonomy): domain Bacteria; phylum Chloroflexota; class Anaerolineae; order Anaerolineales; family Villigracilaceae; genus Defluviilinea. Next base: position 28,055 of record JBDTPH010000335.1, on the reverse strand, counting down.
ATAAAACCCGCTGTAAGTGTATGACCCTGACCATTAATAATGCGTGTTGAGCTGTCTCGGAATGACTCCGCTCCCTGGTTTGTCCCCACAAAAATAATGCGGTTGCCTTTGACTGCCAGCGCTTCTGCAAATGGGTTTGATTCGTCACTGGTGAACACCCTTGCATTCCTAATAATGACATCAGCAGATCGCATACGATTCTCCTCTGAAACTGGAAGTCTGTCAGGAGGTGAATATACATAAGTTCAATTTGATGGTCAAGCGTTACGCTATAATTGACCTGCATGAAAACCCAGATCATCACACTCGAATCACATGATGACCTCATCTCTGTCCGCGATCGATTGTCGTGGGCAAAGACGCCTCGCATCCTGCTGGTGTGGCCCAGGTATGAAAAGATCACACTGCGACTGGTGGACCTGAACGTGCTGCAGAGGCACGCGTCATCACTCGGAGCGCAGCTGGGACTCGTCACGCGGGCGCGGCGAGTCCGTCGGGATGCCGAGGCACTGCACATTCCCGTATTTGAGTCCACGCGAGAGGCGCAGCGTGTGACGTGGCCGAAACCGCGTCGACGCAGGCGGTTTGTGTGGCACTCGCCAAGGCAGCCACTCCAGGACCTGCGCGAGCAACGGGAACAGGCATCGGCTACGCGCGAAGCGGAAGCCTGGCGCGCTCATCCGGTGACACGCATCCTGGCGTTTTTCGTCGGCGTGCTGGCGGTGCTGACCCTTGTCGCCCTGTTCATCCCACAGGCTCATATCACATTGACTCCCATTTCAAAAACACAGAGTATTGTTTTGCCTGTGACGGCCAGCCCATGGGTGGAGTCGGTGTTTATTACGGGTACCATTCCCGCTCGTGAAAAGCGCGTCATTTTGGATGGGATTCAAACGGTGATCGTAACGGGTGAGGCGGTAATCCCGCGCTCGAAGGCAAAGGGTGCGGTGGAGTTTCGCAACCTCACACAGCAAACGGTGACGGTTCCGGCGGGGACGGTCGTGCAGAATGCGGAAGGTGTGCGTCTCGCAACGACGGAGAATGGAGAGGTGGAAGCGGGCGTCGGTGAGACCCTGGCACTGCCGATCGAAGCTGTGGATGCTGGCATTGCGGGTAATCTTGGTTCTGAAACGATTAATGCCATCGAAGGCAGGCTTGGGCTTTCACTTTCAGTGACGAACCTCGAACCAACAACGGGCGGACGCGAACTTCCATCTGTGCAGGCCAGCGATGCAGACCGCGAACGCGCAAAAACTCTTTTGATGGAACGCCTGGAGCAGGATGCGCGTGAAAAATTTACGGATGACATCGCTTCCGGCGATCTGATTTTTGATCAGACCATGACTGTTTCACAAACGCTTTCTGAAATGTATGACCCGCCCGCGGGCGCAGCTGGCACCCAATTGACGTTGACCATGCAAGTGGAATATTCCGTTCTATATGCGGACGCTTCAGACCTGACCAGGCTTGCTTCGCTGGCCCTGAATGCATCCCTGCCTGCAGGCTTTCACGCAGCGGCCGGGTCTGATGCAGTGACCGTTAAGCCTGTGGCAAATCCTGCACTCAACAAAGACGGCTCTGCAAAATGGACCATGCGCGCCGAGCGGAAGATCGTTCGGCAAATAGATGCCGCGCAAGTGACACAAATGATCCAGGGTTTCGGCGCGTGGAACGTGGAATCGAAGTTGAAGGATAACCTGCCTCTGGCAGGCGCGCCTGTGATTCGACTTTCTCCATCGTGGTGGCCGTGGATGCCGATCGTGCCATTTCGTATCCGTGTGGTGACAAAATAAAGTATGAGAATCCTGGCAGTTGACCACGGTGAAAAGCGGATAGGTCTTGCACTGAGCGACCCAACCGCGACGATCGCGAGCCCGCTCACCATAATCAAGCACGTCTCGCGAATGTTGGATGCCGCGCAGGTGGCGAACCTTGCTCATGAAAACGAAGTGGGTCTGATCGTGATCGGTCAATCGTTCGATGAAGAAGGCCTGCCCAACCTGGCGGGACGCCGCGCAGCCAAATTTGCCGAAGCCCTGCAGGAACAAACCCATACCCCAGTCGTTTTATGGGACGAATCCTTTAGTACACAGGATGCACGCGCTGCGCAAATTGAACTGGGCGTCTCACGCAAAAAACGCGCAGGTCATCATGATTCACTGGCTGCCGTTGTGATCTTGCGGTCATATCTGGAATCAAATAAACCCCCGAGGATCGGCTAGGCAGTGTTCTTCTGCCGTATGGAGCCGATCAACCTTAAGATTGTACGCTGTTGCCGATTCCTGGCCACGGATTTCACAGATTCTCACGGATTGATTTTCAAATAATCAGAGTAAATCCGTGGCACAAAAGTGCGAAACTACTGATAAGCTAAAATCTTCAATGAAAAACGGAAAATCAATCATCATAATGCGCAGACTCATCATCGTCCTATTGCTTCTCTTCACCCTGGCTTGCTTATTTGTAACCATCATTTACATTCCATACCGTGCGGTGTGGGTATATGGCGCGCCTGTGGCATCGCTTTCGCTGCCTCAACGGATCCAATATTCCGCACTGCTGCTCTGGCACGATGGTCGGCTTACCCGTCCCCTGGATACAAATGGGGCCGAACAAAATTTCACCGTCGAAACGGGCGAAGCCGTTAATTCGATCGCGGGACGTCTTGAAATCACGGGCATCATCCGCAATGCGGAGGCGTTCCGTGCCTATTTGATCTATTCCGGTTGGGATACAACCATTCAAGCAGGGGAATACAAACTGAGCGCGGCGATGTCTGCGATCGAGATCGCGCGTGAGTTGCAGGATGCGACCCCGCAAGAAGTGACCTTCGTCATTTTGCCTGGCTGGCGGATGGAAGAGATCGCCGCATCCCTCCCGACCTCGGGCCTGGCTATTTCACCTGAAGAATTCCTCACCGCCGCGCGTACCCCGCGTCCTGGCTTCGATTTTTTGGCTGGCGCCACCACCACGGAGGGCTTTCTCTTTCCCGATTCCTACATTGTCCCACGCGGGGTCACCGTGGATGATTTTGTAAACGGACTCATCCGCAATTTTGCGCTCCGTCTTGCGCCTGATATCGAAAACGGATTTGAGAAACAGGGATTGACCGTGTATCAAGCCGTGACTCTCGCCTCGCTTGTGGAGAGGGAGGCGGTACAGGATGAGGAAAAGCCCATGATCGCTTCTGTGTATCTGAACCGTTATAAGATCAATATGAAGCTGGATGCTGATCCGACGGTCCAATATGCGCTGGGATATAGCTTCATTCAACAAAGCTGGTGGACAAGTCCATTGACCTTGATCAACCTTCAAGTCAACTCACCGTACAACACCTATATCAATGCTGGCCTGCCGCCCACGCCGATCGCCAACCCCAGCCTGGATGCGCTGCAGGCCATCGCGGCCCCTGCTGAGACTAAGTATCTGTACTTCCGCGCGAAGTGTGATGGTTCAGGCTTCCACGAATTTTCAGAGACCTTCGATGAGCATCTGGCAAATGGATGCCCGTAAACTCAACTTAAAGGATTAACAACATGCAATCCAATTCCACTGCAGCCCCTCTCAAATCATCACCGGTTGGATGCAGTCCGGTTGTTTTTGTCCTCATCATGGCATTTGTCGATAACACCGCTGAATAATTTGATCGCGCGCTACGCGCTTTGCCCAACGGCATCTGATGCATATTTCGAAGAGGCATGCGGGGGTATCGTTGATAAACCAGGCCTTCAGAATGATGTGAGGGGGAAAATCGTGACACTCCATTGCGAATATGCCGATGCCCCCACGAAGGAAATTGGCAATGATGTTGTGGTGATGACAGGTTTTAGCGCTGGAGTTGTGATGGGATTGATTGTTTATGCTTCGACGGTCTTTCGGGCTACTTTGTCGCTGGGTTAACGGATGTAAGTCACGACCATCATTAGACGTTATCGGAAATAACATACAAGCACCGTCCCGAAGGGTTTATTTCGAGCAATTTGAACGCCCAACAACAACCTTCGGGACGTTTTTTCTAATTACCGATAAAGTCTATTATATAGTTTCGTATACGATCCTTTTCGGCAGAAGAATTCCGATAATCACCATACCCAAACCTGCAACAGCAATAATCAACCCCTGAAGCGCAACAGGCACAAGCATCTGGCTCGCGACCGCGCTGGCTGTCTCCGCGATGCTTGATGCGAACAGCGGCGGCAGGAACAGCGCTCCCTGGGTTTGTATCAAAAATTCAAGGAACCAACCAACAACGGGGGAGCCGATCAACGCCATCAGTGCGCTCACCGCGCCGCTGATCAATAGCGGCCAGCCCCACCAAACAAGCAAATCTCTGAGACTGCGCACTGCGAAGACCGCTACAGCCAGCAGAAGCAATATCACAAAAAATGGGGAAAATGTTATGGCAGAACGAACCATGTGTAATCTCAAACGCGGGTCTTGCGGCGTTCCGCTTGTTGCACCTGCGATAAACGTGATCTCGTCAGGGATCATCAAAGTCATGGACTGAAGTTGTGACTGGATGAAGGGAGCCATCAATCCCATAAGTTCTTCAGGAGGATTGCACAAGGCGATCTCGCCTCCGAGCAGGCCGAGCGCCATTTGGGTAAGTTGTTCCATAGTGCAGGCGGGTTGCCGCGCCAGCAATTGCCTCACGACAGTGAATCCTGATTCTCCGGCCAGTTGTGCTTTTAGAGGGATGAGCGTCAGGACAGCCGAATCGGTATTGCCATTTACATATTCAAAGGTTTCGTCAAGTGCACTGTCTGCCAGGGCTTTGAGCTCTTCGGGCGGAAGGAGCGTGGAAATCGCATTCTGCCAGTCCTCCAATGTCAATACCTGTAGGAAAGGACTGGCATTGACAATCTGATTCTCTGCGATGGAAGTGGTTACCGCGGTTGCCAGCAGTATGGGCATTCGTTCATATAACCTTTGATCTTCAAATGCCTGCTTATATGTTGAGGAAGAAAATGCTTTTCGTTCGATATTGAATAGGAGCAATGTCAATACACCGCTAAATATGAACAGAACGGCGCAAATCGTCGCAATAAATTTTTTGAGTGTTTGCACGGATTAGCTCTCACTCACGATATCAATATAATCTTCCATTACGGTTTCACCGCTCGACGCGTCCAGCAAAGCGAGCAGCTCAGTGGTGAGATGTGCCTTGTTCTCCGCATCCTTTCGGCTCCAGGTACGGCTTTTGATCTCAAGAAAGTAGCCAAGCTCCGGGTCGGTCATTTGATCGAGATTGACAAAGAATTCCGTATCCTTGTAATTGATCAGCCAGCGCAGGCGGTCTTTCTGGATCATAATTTCAGATTTCGGCCTGAAGTACTCGCGGTAAAAGCGCAGGGACTGGGCGGCGGGCGCAAGGTAACGACTGCGTGACAGCAACGCTTCTTCAAATTTCCCTTCACGTTTCTGACCGAGCAATGTCAACCTGCTGCGGACGTTTGTGACCGTGCCTTTGGCATCGTCAATGAAATCATCTTCACGATAGCGCAGGCGCCCCTGTGCAGGGTCATCGAAGAAGAAGTACACGTCATGCTCGCGGTAATGGCGCCGGCGTATGATTTCTATTTCAGGTTCCTTCATGGCTCTGATGATTGGATCAATGTCTGTGATCCTGACCTTGACCTGCACTTCAAATGATTCCTCTTCGAGCGAGCCGCCGAGGGCGATCAACTTGGAGAGCACAGACTGTTCGCGGTCGATCAGAAATGCATCGATCTTTTTTGCAATCTCATTTGCACGGGTGAGCAGCTCGTCCTCCTTCAGCGTCAGCAATTCGTGGTCACGCATCAGCCATTTTCCGTTGACCATCACGTCACTGACATCTGTTGATTTGCTGGCATAGACGATCTGTGCATATGCATTGTCCGCGGCGCGTTTGAAGGACGGGGCATTATGTACCGGTGAAACATCCACCAGGATCAGGTCGGCGCGTTTGCCCACTTCCACGGAGCCAGTCAGATGTCCGATATGAAGCGCCTGTGCTCCGAGACGGGTTGCCATGAGCAGGGCTTGCGAGGCCGGCAGGGACGTTGGGTCATTCGTTACTGCTTTGGCGATGAACGCCGCGAGACGCACCTCCTCGAACATATCCAGATCATTGTTCGAGGCGGGACCATCCGTGCCGATGCCCACATTGAGTCCTGTTTCAAGCATCTTCATCACAGGTGCAAAACCCGAAGCGAGTTTTAGATTGGACGATGGATTATGTGAAACGCCAGCACCAGCATGATGCAGTGTGCGTATCTCGCCGACATCCACATGAACGCAGTGCGCGGCAATGAGCTTGGCATCCAGCAATCCCTGCTTCTTTACATAGGGGATGACAGGCATCCCGTTCTCGTTGCGCATATTGTCCACTTCAAATGCGGTTTCAGAAAGGTGGGTATGGAGTGGAACATCGAATTCCCTGGCAAGCTCTGCCGTCGCGCGCAGGATTTCCGCGGTGCAGGTGTAGGGTGCATGCGGGGATACCGCGGGCACAATGAGCGGATGATCCTTCCACTTTTGGATGAATTCACGCGCCATTTGCAGCGAGTCTTCATACGAAGCCGCATCAGGCGCAGGGAACTTCATTACGGTCTGCCCGCAAACAGCACGCAGGCCTGCATCTGCTGCGGCTTGCGCAACATGCTCTTCGAAGTAATACATGTCATTGAAGGTGGTAATACCGCTGCGTATTTGCTCGGCACAGGCAAGTAACGTTCCCAGACGGACAAATTCTGGAGAGACAAATTCACGCTCCACCGGCATCATGTAGCCCATCAGCCAGACGTCGAGCCGCAGGTCATCCGCGAGGCCGCGCAGAAGGGTCATCGGCACATGTGTATGCGCGTTGACCAGCCCGGGCATGAGCACCTTGCCATTGCAGTCTATTGTCTCATCCGCGGAATACTCTTTTGTAATCTCGTCCGCAAGCCCCACTGCGATGATGCTATCGCCTTTGACCGCAACCGCGCCCGGCGAAAATTGTGTGAGCGTTTTATCCATGGTAAGGACAAACGCGTTGATGAAGATGGTATCCACTGTTTGAGTCATGGGTTCTCCTTTGATGTATTTTCGTCCTGAGCGGAGCCGCACGTATCTTATGCGGCGCAGACGAAGGCTAGAGTGCCAGCATGCATGCGCGTCGTCTGCGTGTCTCGGTTTTCACGCGACACTCCGCTCAGAGGGAGTTGTTACGGTTCAAAACCAAGAAGCACTTTCAATGCCTTAAGATTCTCTTCAAAGTCCGTGTCCTTATGATTGCTGAGTTCCATATCCACAGCCGCGCCGACGCCATTCTCAACCGCCCAATCAGCCAGTGTGCCTGTGTACTCGCATCCAGTGTCGATGGGTGGGTAGGGGTAGCCTGTCGCTTCTGCGAGTTCCTCTGCCAATTCCCTGGAAGGTTCCTCCCAGGGTACACCGCCGGGAAAAACACCGAGCGCCGCGCTGTGATAACTGATCACTGCCTGGATCTTGTGGCTGCGAATAAAACTCATCACTGATCTTGTTTCGGGTTCGGATCCGGCATACTCCCCGCCAGTCGTGGGACGAGAGATCCAGCATCCGTCACGATCCCACTGTGCGGCCCAGTTGTCACTGGGGAAGTTGCGATTCAAGTCTACGCCGTTATTATTGACCCGTCCACCCTCATCATGAGAGCGCGCTTCTCCATCCGGGTTCATGTTGCGAATGATATACAGCGTTGTGTCACCTGGGATTGTATCGGGGTTTTCGTTGATGTGCGTGATGAACTCGTTTGCCAGAGCCACCGTGTTCCATTCATATCCGCCGTGGATACCAGCAATGATGAGATATGCCTTTCCACCCGAGCCGAAACGATAGACTTCAATGGGGCGACCCGCATCTGAAAACCCAATCATGCCGGGACGCGGCCCATTTGCAAGAACAAAGGGCGTGGATGTCTCGAAGACAGGTGGCGTATACAATGGGTTCGGAGTCAGTGTTGGAAGAAAATAACTTGTCGGCGGGATCTTGCGCGTTTCACCCGGACGTGCTGCTTCCATGACTTCATTCGCCGCCGAAGCCTGTAAACTGGTTCGGTTAAAGATCGAGAATCCAAAAAATGAAATTAGCGCAAGTCCATTGATGCCCCAGATAAGATAAACCCACGAGTGGGATTTTTTCGTGCGACGCGCCATATCACTCTGTCTCCAGGGCGCGGCGTCTCAACCAATCCAGCGCAAGGTTGACGGACCAGCGCGCCAGGCTGCGCGGGGGTCCACCATAGGTGATGCGATGAGTCTTTTCGCCGCCGGGTGTGATCAACGCCAAATCCGCGGCGCGCTCTTCGAGATACATGGCAACGCCCAGGGCTGCGTCCGCGTTGGATTCGGCGCGGGCAGCGCGTAAGGCTGCCATCAGGGAATCAGATGAAGAATGGGGGATCGAAGCGGTATGTGGGACCTTGCGCGCAAGTATTCCATCGAGTCCGGCTTCCACGCCGACCAATGTCCAGCCGCGTTTTGCCACCGTGATAAGAGCGACATCCTCCAGCGTATCTTCATCCGCTCCGAACACCACACTCCCAAGCCTTTCACGGATCTGGTTTTCGATCTTCTCGATCATCTCATCTGCCTCAGCTTCATTCCCTGCCTTCGCTGCAATGCGGATGTCCACCACGCCTGTGTGCGCGGCCAGCCCAACGGTGGGATTGCTGAGCTTTTCCAGGTCGTCGATCTTTTCATCGATCATTCCTTCACCGAGTCCTGCACAATGCAGGATGCGTATCTTGATGATCTCGCTTAACGCAAATCTTCTTTGCAGATATGGGATGATCGATTCATGCAGGATGTGCTCCATTTCGTTGGGAACACCGGGCAGGGAAATGACCGCGTTGCGTTCGGTCTCCACAATGAAGCATGGCGCGGTGCCAACAGGGTTTGAAATGCCGAGAGCCCCTTTGGGGACGTAGGCCTGTCGTTTCTGATTTTCAGTAGGTTTGCGCCCATATCGTGAAATATTCGCAACCACTTCATTCCACAGGTCTTCGCGAAATTCAAGATCAACATGCCCCGCGAGTGCAACTGCTTCACGCGTGGGGTCGTCCACTGTGGGACCCAGCCCGCCGGTGGTGATGATAATGTTGGCGCGTTCCATGGAATGCCGTATCGCTTCCGCGATTCTTTCGGCGTTGTCGCCAATGGTGATGGTGCGATAAATATCCACGCCCATGCCGCGTAATGTGCGCGCGATGTAACGGGTGTTCGTATCTACAATTTCACCCAGTAATATTTCAGTACCAATGGTAATAATTTCTGCTGATGGCATATTTATATAAGGCTCCAGGCGGCTTGAGCTCATGAATACTCTGTGGGCTGTGCGGCTGCTTAAACCACATTGTACTCTTTTATTAATCTTCCTTCATCGAAGCGGGCCAGGTCCAGCATGGAAACATCCACAGTGGAGAATTTGCCATCCAGAATATATTCGCTCATAAGCTTGCCGGAGACCGGCCCATGCATGAAGCCGTGCCCTGAAAAGCCTGTGCAAATGCTATAGCCTTCGACATTGCTCCCGCCAAAGATCGGGTGGGCGTCCGGGGTGACCTCGTACAGACCTGCCCAATGTGAAGCGCGGCTCGCACGTTCGAGCAGAGGCATGCGCTCAATTGCAGCTTCGAGATTGACGAACTCAAATTCCTCATCTACATTCTGGTCAAAGCCGGGTTTTTCATTCTGGTTGCTCATGCCGATCAGCAAGCCTTCGGCTTCGCGATGAAAATAAAGTGACTGTGCAAAATCGATCACAAACGGAAAACCATCAGAGATCTCCTTCAATGGATTCGTTGTGAACATCTGCCTGCGGATCGGAATGACTGGGATTTTGACACCTGCCATTTCACCAATAGGAGCAGACCAGGGCCCAGCCGCGTTTAAGAGCCCACGCGTCTGGATCACGCCCTGGGTTGTTTCCACGGCTTCGACCTTATCCCCACTGACGCGGATCCCTGTCACCTCGGTGCAGTTGATGGCTTTGACGCCCAGCTTTTGCGCGGCACTGATATATCCTGCCACAACGCTGTTCGGGTCAACCAGCCCATCCTTTTGGTTGAACGTCCCTGCGATGGCATCTTCGAATCTCATCAGCGGCAAACGGGCCCGGACTTCTTCTCCGCTTAACAGTTGCGTCTGCACGCCGAGACTATTCTGCAATTCAACATTACGTTTGAATGTTGTGGCATCCTGTTCGTTTGTTGCGATCAACAAATATCCACACTGACGGTAGTCCACACCCTGCCCGATTTCATCCTTAAAGCGCTCGATCATGGGCAGGCTTTCCATGGAAAGCCTGACATTGATATGTGTGGAGAATTGATAGCGTACACCACCTGCGCAACGACCTGTTGCACCTGTTCCAAAAAACTCCTCCTTTTCAAGAAGAACGATATTTTTCATGCCGCGTTGCGCAAGATGATATGCCGTACTGGCTCCCATCACGCCGCCCCCGATGATCACGATATCTGCTGTTGTAGGTATGTCCATGTTTTATAGTTCCATTTAATACGCTTCGTTTTTAGCTTTGCTGGAGAACCCAGCCCCTCCGAAACGCGAATTAAAATTCAACTTCCGTGCCAATGCTCATTTTACGCGCGTTGCTTAATGCGACCTGTGCTGCCATGGCGTCCTGTGCTGCAATGCCAACAGACTTGAAGTAGGTAATTTCGTCAGGAGACTGCCTGCCTGGTTTTCGTCCCAATATGATCTCGCCCAATTCCGCATGGATGTGTGATTCGTCGAACAACCCGGCGCGGATGGGTTGAATCAGATCGCCTGCTTCCTCGAGGGCTGCCGTTCGCGAGTCAACCACAACTCTGGCACGCTGAATCGTCCCAGCAGGAACCTCCTGCATATCCGGCATATATGAACCCACTGCCGAGATGTGGACGCCTGCTTTGACGTCCCTGTCATGGAAGACGGGTGTTGTGGATGTCGTTGCCGTGCAGATAATGTCCGCGTTCCGGATGGCCTCCGATGCACTCGATGCGACGCGTATATCTTTTGTGATCACGCCTCTACCCCTCATCTCCTCTGCAAAGGAATCGGCTTTCTTTCTGTCGGCATCAAAGATGAAAACAGTATCTATTGAACGCGCGGTACATGCGGCTTCGAGTTGGGTGCGTCCCTGTGCACCTGCGCCGAAGATGGCGGCGATTTTACTATCCACACGGGAGAGGATGTCAATGGCTGCACCGCCTGCGGCACCTGTGCGGATGGCGGTGAGGGAACTGCCTTCAAGAAGCGCAATTGCGCGGCCTGTCTCTGCGTCAAAGACAAGTACTGCCGCCTGTATGTAGGCCAGTCCGCGTGCAGGGTTGGTTGGGAATAGGGAGACAACCTTGATGGCCAGCGCGTTCCCATCCTGCCAGCTGACAAATGCAGGCATAAAGAGGGTGCGTGCTTCGCTGTTGGGGATGGGCAGGCGCGTCCGAAGCGGTACGGCTGCCGTCCCGTTGCAAAGAGAGGCGTAGGCAACCTTCACTGCTTCGATCGCTTCATTCATGGGTAATGCTTTGCGGACTTCATCCGCTGTGAGTATGAGCATGTCGGGATCCTTTTTCAGGTATGAAAAAACGCAGAGGGCATCATAGGTCACCTCTGCGTTTTTATTCTTGCGAGGCCCTTTACTCCATGCCCAGATATGCCTTCTGGACGGTCGGATTCTTCTTGAGGTTTTCAGCAGTATCGCTGATAACGATCTCGCCGGTCTGCAAAACATAACCGCGGTTTGCAATGGACAGGGCCATAAGTGCGTTCTGCTCCACCAGCAGGATGGTGGTGCCTTCTTTATTGATCTGCTGGATGGTGTCGAAGATCAGCTCCACTAATACAGGAGCCAGGCCCATGGAAGGTTCATCCATAAGCAGGACAGTGGGGCTTGCCATGAGCGCGCGCCCTGTGGCAAGCATTTGCTGCTCGCCGCCTGAAAGTGTGCCGGCCACCTGGGAACGGCGTTCCTTCAAACGTGGAAAAAGCTTAAATACTCTTTCCATGTTCTTATCCACTTCCTGTTTGTTGTTGCGACTATAGGCTCCCATTTCAAGGTTTTCAGTGACAGACAGGCGGGCGAAGATGCCGCGCCCTTCAGGAACCATGGAAATACCTTTGTACACAATTTCATGAGCCTTATACTTGATCAGATCCTGGCCATCCAATTGGATACTGCCTTCACGGGGCTGCAGCAAACCGGAAATGGTTCGAAGCGTGGTGGTCTTGCCGGCGCCGTTTCCACCGATCAGGGTCACGATCTCACCCTTCTCAATGTTAAGGCTTATCCCTTTGAGGGCATGGATGTTGCCGTAGTAGGTATGTACGTTATCGACTGTTAGTATGGACATCTCTACCCTAACCCTTGCTGCGTGTTCTTCTTGTCAGAGAAACGTTCATGAGCGGTAGCCATACCTTCTGTAGCTGCGCCGCGCCCAAGATACGCTTCGATCACACGTGGGTTGCTCTGGATTTGAGCTGGTGTACCTTCGGCGATCTTTTCGCCGTAATCAAGCACTGTAACAAATTCGGAAATTCCCATAACCACGCGCATATGATGTTCGATCAGCAGGATGGTGATGCCAAGTTCATCACGCAGGCGGCGGATGAAGGAAGTGAGATCTTCACTTTCGCGTGGATTCATACCTGCGCTGGGTTCATCCAACAGAAGTAGTTTGGGCTTTGTAGCCAGTGCACGGGCGATCTCGAGCCTGCGCTGGGCGCCATAAGGCAGGTTGCGAGCGAGCATGTCACCCTGGCCCCTCAGGCCCACAAAGTTCAGAAGTCTTTGTGCTTCAGCCAATGCCATCTTTTCCTCTTTGATGACACCCGGTAAACCAAGTACCGAACTGATCCACGAGGAGTGCAGAAAGGCATGTTCCCCCACCAGAATGTTTTCGAGAGCGGTCATATCTGCGAAAAGACGGATGTTCTGATAGGTGCGGGAAATGCCCAGGCGGGTGATCTGATCCGGGCGAAGGCGCTGGATGGGGGTTCCCTCAAACAGGATTTCGCCCTCATCCGGTTTACCAAAGCCGGTGATGCAGTTGAAGAAGGTGGTCTTTCCTGCGCCGTTAGGCCCAATGATACTCACGATGGATTTCTCGGGAATCGCGAAATCCACGGAGTTGACAGCTACAAGGCCGCCGAAGCGTTTGGTCACTTTTTTTGCAGTTAGTATGGATGCCATGGCGACCTCTATATCATGTGTTCTGCTGTAACGTTTTCAGCATCGGCATGGTGCAGTTCGCGTTTTGCGGCTTGTGAGGGCCACAATCCTTCGGGCCTTGCAAGCATCATGATAATTAGTGCCGCACCATAAAAGAGGAAACGGAACTCGGAAACTTCACGGAGAAGTTCGGGCATGCCGATCAAGGCAATCGCACCCACGATGACTCCGGGAATGCTTCCCATTCCACCGACAACGATCAAAGCAACTACGTTAATCGAGACGAGCAATTGCATACTGGTGGCAAATATGGAGCCGATCAGGGTTGCAAAGATGGCACCTCCCAGACCCGCAAATGCTGCGCCGAGCATATAGGCAAGCAATTTTGTCTGAATGAGGTTGATGCCCAGCGCTTCTGCAACATCTTCGTCTTCACGAATCGCCATCCATGCACGTCCCAGTCGGGATTCGCGCAATCGCCAGGCTACAAATGCAAGCAGCAGTGCGCTTAGCACTGCAATATAGTAGATATCTTTTGCGGTACCCAATTCAATTCCATTGCATGCACGTGGCACGTCCACTCTGACAAACGCCTCCAAAGTTCCCAGACAGGGTTTTTGGATACCAATAATACCTTGCGGACCTCCAAAATACTTGGCAAGGAAGTCTGAGCCAGCCAACAGACGAACGATTTCACCAAAGCCAAGCGTGGCAATGGCGAGGTAGTCGCCACGCACGCCAAGGACTGGTAAGCCCAGCACCGCACCAGATAACATGGCAACCAACACAGCGATCGGCACAGCGACCCAGAATGAAACATGCTGCAGACCGAAAGGTCCATAGGAAGTCAGCAACCCAACGGTATAGGCGCCGATGGCATAGAAGGCCACGAAGCCAAGGTCAAGCAACCCGGCAAACCCGAGTGTGATATTGAGCCCAAGGCCCATGAGGATGAATAACGCCACCGTTACGATAACCTGGGCGATGAACGGCCCTGACACTTGAGGTAATCCGATGGCGAGATAAAGGATCAGGAGCAAGCCGAGCACGCGCAGGGACAGTTGTCCCCGTTTTGGCAGGCGTGAGATTCGCTGTTGAACTTCCTTGCCCCTGAAGTTCCAAAAGAAGGCAATGATTACAACGGCAAAAAAGAAGATCAGCGTGCCTTCCACAGTCAGGCCGGTCTGACCGAAAAGATATTTAGCGGCATTTTCGACACCACCTTTTTGGTTGATCATTACCACGCGGAACAAACCGGAGAAGAGTGCCAGGAAGAACGTGACAATGAGTCCACCTGTGAGTGGCCTGCGGTAGACGTCGGGGATGAGCAGGAATGATGCACCGAGCAGTCCGCCCAGTGCACCGATTACAGGCAGGGGCCAGATATAGCTCTGTCCCTTTCCAAACGTCAGTACATTGTAGAGGGGAGTGGATGCGTTGAGGAAGACCGCGCGCAGGTTAATGCTGTATCCAATATAGACGAACAGTGCAAGGACCAGTCCTGTTACCAAACCTGCCACCAGTCCCGCAGTTAGGGTTCGAACAGGCCGAACCTCACCAAACAGACTAGAAGTGCGGCGTGCTGCAATAAGTCCGCTGGCAACCATTGTTGCCAACAGCACGAATTGCCCAAGAGTAATCACCTTTTCAACCACATCGCGCTTGCTAAAGATTTCTGTCATGCCCACGAGACAGATAAAAATGGTGATCGCCCCGCCTAACAATCCCGCCTTGACTGCGTTCCAGATGAAGTTTTCTTTTTTCATTGCATTCACCCTGTTAGGCTTTCTTCTTGGTCAGGCGTTCACCTAAAATGCCTGATGGACGGAACAACAAGATCATAACGAGCATGGTATATGCAATTACATCTTTGAGCTGATACGGTCGAGTGATACCCAATCCCTCAAGGAAGAGGGAGGGTCCGATGGACTCAAAGATGCCCAGCACGAGTCCGCCCACCATGGCGCCCGGTATATTGCCAATACCTCCCAAAACAGCGGCGGTAAATGCCTTGATGCCGGGGGTAAATCCCATCAAGAAGCCAACCTGACGGAAGATCAGTGAATATAGCACTCCTGCCGCGCCAGCCATGGCTGCGCCAACGGCAAACGTGGTAACGATGATGCGATTGACATCAATTCCCATCAGGGCGGCTGTATCCTTATCCTCTGAAACTGCACGCATTGCCTTTCCAACTTTCGTCAATTGAACGATGGAATACAATATTGCCATCATAACTGCGGCAGAAACAGCAACTATGATTTGTACCTTGAGGATTCCAAAACCAAAAAGATTCCATTCACCTTCAAGTGCCTTAATAGGCGGGTAGGCATACACACCGGGCCCAAAAAAGCCACGGAAGGTGTATTGCAGAAAGAAGGAAGCGCCGATGGCACTAATAAGCGGCACCAGTCTTGGTGCCCCGCGCAGCGGTCGATAGGCAATACGCTCAACCAGCATCGCGATTGCTGCCGACATGATCATCGCAAACAGGATCGGAATCAGTAACCCAAGGATGGGGTTGCTATCAATGAATCCAGTACCATTCAACCAGGTGGCAAGAAAATAAGCGCTGAACGCCCCACTCATGAAAATTTCACCGTGAGCAAAATTGATCATACGCAGGATGCCGTAGACCATTGTGTATCCCAACGCGATCAGGGCATAAATACTACCTTGTGATATGCCGAAGACCACGAAGTCAATCCATTGTTCGCCGGTATATTTGCCGGCGCGAATTGTAGCAACTGTACCAATGACAATGGCCGACACAATCAGGATTCGAAACCCCCATAAAAAACCACTGACAGCAAGGTCCAATAATCGTTCACTAAGACGGGTGCGCATGAGCTGTCTCCTCAATGTGGGGATGAGGTGGGCAGGGCAGATGCCCTGCCCACCTCATTAGTTACGAAGCCTTAAGATTTACGGCCAGATCTTCTTGGGATTCGGGTTGGCTGCATCAGCCGGGTTCCAGGAGGCAGGGTCAGCATTCACAACCTGATACATGGCGATAACAGGAGCGCCGCAGTCACCCGAGGGTGAACAGGACAGCGTTCCGGTAATGCCCTTGAAGTCCTTGGTGGCATAAACAGCGTCACGGAGGGCCTGGCGCGGAACATAGATCGTGCCATCGTCCTGGACGACAGCAACCTGCTCGAGAGCTGCAAACAGAATATTGGCTGCATCATACGCGTGAGCATGGAATGTGGATAGCGTTGAACCACCATATTTTGCCTCATGCTTCTCAATGAATCCAGCATAATCTCCAGTAAAGGCACTGAAATCAGGGCTGGAGAGGTACATGCCTTCAACATTTGCACCGGCGCCCTTGAGCAAATCAGCCGTAAAGATGCCGTCTGAGCCAGCGATCGGTACTTCCTCAAGGCCGGCAACATCGCGAATCTGAGCGGTCACATAACCGCCAACTGCAACAAACACCGGGTAGTAGAAGAAATCCGGTTGGGCTGCTGCAATTGTAGTAAGCACAGGTTTCATATCAGTGGCATCTTTGGCAACGGCTTCCTGCGCAACGATCTCACCGCCAAGAGCGACAAAATTATCGGCGAAAACCTGCTGAAGAGCCTCTGCGTATGCAGAACCATCGTGCAGGGTGGCAGCCTTGCGGGCGCCCAACTCATTGTAGGCGAACTCGGCAACAGCCTTGCCCTGGAATGCATCGCTGTGGGCGGTGCGCATATATCCGGCGTAATCTGGGCCGCGGTTGGGATCGCTCAATACTGGGCGTGTGTTGGATGGGGAGATGGTGAGTAGTCCGGCATTGGTGATGGTCGCGATACCACCAACGGTTTCATCCGAGCAGCTGGAGCCGATCAAGCCCACGAGGGAAGTATCGGTTGCGAGTTTGGCAGCAGCCGTGGCGCCGCCTTCAGGAGTACAACCTGCATCTTCTGTGGTCAACAGGATGTCGTGATCGAAAATCTTGCCGCCACGGTCGTCAATGGCAATTTCGACACCACGCTTGGAGTCTTCACCAAGGGAGCTATCTGGGCCGGAAAGAACACCCCAGTAGGCAAGATGAACGGGTTCATCAGGGGCGATTGTTACACAACCGAGTGCGTCTGTGCATTCATAGGCGGCGCCAGCAGGGGCATCGGTTGCGGCGGGTGCATCGGTTGCCGCAGGGGCATCAGTTGCCGCAGGGGATTCGTTCCCAGCGGGAGCTTCTGTCGCAGCGGGTGTACAGGCAGCAAACAACATGCTGGCAACAACCAACAGCGAAAGCAAAGCAAATAAGCGTTTCATTTTCTAACTCCTCCGAAATGTCTAGTAAAGATCTTGGTATCCTCTTTTTGGCGGATACGACAACTGGGTGGACAAAACTCTTTTCTGTCGGTATCACCTCCTTTCAGTTGGAGTAGGCTTCATTCATACCAATATTAGAATAAAGCCCGAGGTATTCTCGCGGCTTTTCTTTTTCGTACAGGGGAAACACAAATTGATTATTAATAGTAAGGCAATTGTGTTCTTGGGTCAAGTCTAATTTTTAGATTTTTTTTATTTCCTTGGCCTGAGGCTGATACAGGAGCTGTTCCCGGATGCGAAGATCGGTATTGCGGATCTTCATGGCGAGATCAGCTGCCAGGTTATACATCAGCCGATAGCCCAATTGTGGGTATGTATCGCAAAGCATGATCAACTTATCGCGTGGGATGACCAGCAGTCGTGTATCCTTTTGTGAAGCACAGGCAGATGCAGATCGCAAACCTTCATCCACCAGCGCAATTTCCCCGAAAGATTGTCCCCGTCGAAGCGTGGCAACTGTCCTGTTTTCACTGCTGGCCTCGATCGAGCTGACCAGGGATGGATCGACAAAAATATCCACCTCGCCCTGCACAATGATATACAGTTCCTTGCTGCTGCTGTTTTCCTTAAAGATCAGCTCGTCCTTTTGATAGATGGCTTCCTGGCAAAGATTGGCAACAAGCTCCAATTGTGTGGGTGTGAATTGGTAAAAAATGTCACTTTGTTTCAGGAAATTGACAACGGATGCAGTGGACACAGCGACCTCCAGGTTATTTTGAGTGTAGCATAAACAGGGATGGAGTGCAACGCCTCACCCTCAAAATCGGGTGGCTGGCCGCCGAATATGTGGATGGCTTGCTAGGGGTAGGTTTGATTCAACCAATCCAGCGGATTTACCTGGACGCCGTTCACCCATACCTCCCAATGCAAATGTGCGCCAGTGGCCCGGCCTGTCCCGCCGACCAGCCCAATCACCTGGCCCTGTTCCACGAGATCGCCTACATTTACACGGATTCCAGATTGATGCCAGAAACCACTATAAATCCCCCAGCCATGATCAATAATCGTGGCATTCCCGCGCACGGTTAATGGGGCTGCAAACACCACTCTGCCGGGCGCGGGTGCAAAGATTTGCAATCCCTCGCCACCGCAAAAATCCAGCCCTGTATGAAACCCCGGTACCTCAATATCTGAATTGATCACCTTGTATGTGCGGCGGGTTCCATAACGGGATGTGAAGCAATTGGGATCCACGGCAGGAGAGGTAAAAGGACCATTCCAATAACGCGTCGGTGTGGATGGCGTTGTGAGAGCGATAATATTTTGGAGCTCGGGTTCGGTTACCGCTACATCCAGAGTGCTGGGATCATTAAGTGGAATATCCTCACTTAAATAATCCCCCTCGATAACAAGCACCATTTGTTCGAAGGATTGCTTTACTCCATCGGGCAGGGTCGCTTCTATTAATAGAGGATAGACGCCCGGCTCGAGTAACACATGGACTCCCTGTAATGCAACCTGGCCTCCATTATTATCAAAGAACTGGAGCGGCTTGTCCACAAGCATTCCACCTAATGAAACATTGTCCTGTGTTTCGATCTGAATAACTTCGGTCGCGCCCTGTACCAGTGGCAAAGGTTGAATGTTTGCCTCCTGAAAAGCGGACGGCAAACCTGTGGCGCCGCCTTCATTACTATTGGTAGGAGAGTAGATGACATCGCCCGGAAGTATTTCCCATGTGCCATCAAATTTGTTGAGGGAAGACAGCGTCCAGGGGTCGCTTTTTTGCCTGACAGCCAATTCAAGCAAAGACTCGCCCGCGGATGCAGCGCTTCGAGCGTTCAGTGAAGATTGGTTTTCCTGTGTTGGAATAATTAAGCTGATGCCCACGTACAACTCAGTCGGGCTCACCAGGCGATTCAGTCTGATGAGCTGTTCATCAGAGACCTGGGTGCGCCTGCTCAAACTGCGGAGTGAATCCCCGAAGGAGATGATCTCTGTTTCGAGAACACCCGTGATACCTTCAAGCCCTGGAATAACGATCTCCTGTCCTTCTGATAAAAAGTTCGGGTCAAGAGATGGATTGGATGTCATCAGCTCGTTGACGGTGACATTGAAACGCGAGGCAATATAGGACAGTGTGTCTCCCGATTGCACAATGTAGGTGGGTCCGCTGGATTGGGCAGAGGCAGGCTGTATGGCAAATAATGAGGAAATAAGAACAACTAGAAGGAAAAGTGAGATTTGTTTACGCATTTTGAAAGTGCACCACGTCCCCAATCTGGAACTTCGCCCCGTTTTCAGGGTGAACTTCCAATACGTACCGTGCTGGTTGTTTTGAGAAATAAGCAGGACGCCACGATTTGGCTAGCACCTTGTCCACGACCTGCATGTCAGAGTTGATCCAGATCACGGACAGATCAAATGAGACGAAAAACATGTGGATGGAGGAGTCGAGGCGTGAGTCACGCGTTCCAACCAGGAGCAGTCCCTCGTCCCGCGCCAAGGGGGCATGGAAGGTGAATCCACGGAGTTGGGTCAGGAACGTGTCGCAGTATTTGATCCGCAAGGGTTCGTCCATCCCGCGGTTCGTGTTTTCAATGGAGATGTATTTCGTCATAAGGAGAAATTACCGCTTGCCTTACAGAAAAAGCAAACTTTTGACATGGAATTACAGGTTGCAATGGGAAGCTCACGTTTACTAAATTCTGCGGTACTCTGCAAAAACGAGGCGTCCGGTGGATCGCCTCGTCAGATGTCATGCCCTGGATTTCAGTACCTTCTCAACGCTGCTCATCAGGTCCTGTGGACTGAATGGCTTGGCAATGTAGTCATCCACTTTTGCGATGTGCAGGCCAAGCACCCTGTCGATGCTTTGTGCCTTTGCAGTGACCACAATGACCGGGATATCCTTCGTTTTTTCGTCCGCCTTCATTTGCTGGTATACTTCCCAACCGTCCATATCGGGCATCATTAAATCCAGAAGTACAAGATCAGGGGTTTCCTGCCGTATCATTCTGAGCCCTTCCACACCACCCGTTGCACCCTTCACTTCAAAACCACGGCGTCCCAGGATCAACCGCATCAGGTCTATCATTTCCGGTTCGTCTTCAACACATAGAATGCATTTCAGCTTTGTGCTCATCATTTTTACCTGTTTGAAGTTTACCATAATCCCACGCCCATGAAGATAATATCCTGGAACATCAATGGCTTGCGGGCCGCGCTGCTGAAGAATGCACTGGCCTGGGTGTGGGATCAAAAACCCGATGTATTGTGTTTGCAGGAGATTAAAGTTCAACCCAGTCAACTTAAGGAGGAACAGCGCCAGTTTCCAGACTATGAAGTGGTCTGGAATCCCGCGCAAAAATTGGGATATAGCGGTGTGGCGACCTTTTTGCGGACTCCCGCCGTGGAGACCCAACTGGGCCTGGATATGCTCCGCTTCGACATGGAAGGTCGTGTCATTTCGACGCTCCATCCTGATTTCCGTTTATTTAACGTGTACTTCCCCAATGGTCAGCGCGGTAAGGAACGCCTCGACTATAAACTGGATTTCTACGCCCATTTACTCTCGCTGTGCGACAGGCTGCACGCGCAGGGAGAGAATGTCATCATCACCGGGGATTTCAACACAGCCCACATGCCCATTGACCTGAAAAACCCGAAAGCCAATGAAAAGAACTCCGGTTTCATGCCGGAAGAGCGCGCCTGGGTGCAAAAATTCCTCGACCATGGATTTGTGGATGTGTATCGCCGTCTTTATCCGGACCGTGTGCAGTATACCTGGTGGACATACATTTCCCATGCCCGTGCGCGCGGCGTTGGCTGGCGTATTGACTATTTTCTCGTCTCTGAGGCGCTGGTTCCGCGGGTCAGGGATGTTGTCATCCACGAGTCTGTACCGGGCTCGGATCACTGCCCGGTGGAACTGGCCCTCGAATAATTCTGCCGGCGAATGCGGCACTCGGTGGGTAAGAGCATGATGTGCTTCATCATCCATACCGGATAGGGCGAAAATAGCCGTATTAGAGAAATGTATAAAATTTTCAGAGGGGCTATTCCTGAGTTGGTCATGTTGGTATAATCTTCGTTGGAATTATATTTGGAGGCACAGTGAATCCTAGAAATCAATCGTTCGTTGTGACATTTCTTTTGATCGTCGCCGCGGTAGCCATGATTGTCATGGCTTTCCAGAGGGACTCTGGTTCAACTGAATCATTGACGATCAATGAAGTGGCACGAGATATCAAGGGGGGCCAGGTGGCCCGCGTCATTATTGAAGATGGTGATAACCTGCGCGTGGTGTATACCGATGGGGACGAAAACGGCGTCGAATCTTATAAAGAATCAGATTCGACCCTCGTTGAGCAGCTGCTCGCGCTTGGCGTGACCCCTGAACAACTTTCTCCCGATAGTGTCATGATCGAAGTCAAGCCGCCCTCACAATGGGCTGGCGTCCTCAGCGGCGCGTTGTACATCCTGCCGGTCATTTTCATGGCGGGCATTCTGTGGTTTATCTTCCGCCAGGCGCAGGGATCGAACAATGCTGCCATGTCGTTCGGTAAATCCCGTGCCCGTATGTTCAGCGGTGAGCATCCGACTGTCACATTTCAGGATGTGGCTGGCGTGGAAGAATCCAAGCAGGAATTGGCGGAAATCGTCGAGTTCCTGAAGGAACCTCAAAAATTCATTCAGCTGGGAGCGCGTATCCCGAAGGGCGTTCTATTGGTTGGACCTCCAGGTACAGGCAAGACCTTGCTGGCAAAAGCCGTGTCGGGTGAGGCGGGCGTTCCGTTCTTCTCCATCTCCGGCTCTGAATTCGTGGAAATGTTCGTGGGTGTGGGTGCAAGCCGTGTCCGTGACCTGTTCGATCAGGCCAAGCGCCATTCGCCCTGTATTGTGTTCGTAGATGAAATTGATGCAGTAGGCCGCCAGCGCGGTGCGGGTCTCGGTGGTTCCCATGATGAACGTGAGCAGACCCTCAACCAGATGCTCGTCGAGATGGACGGCTTTGATACAGACACGAACGTGATCATCATAGCGGCGACCAACCGTCCCGATATTCTTGACCCGGCACTTTTACGTCCCGGCCGCTTTGACCGCCGCGTGACGCTCGACCGCCCCGACATGAAGGGACGCGAGGCCATCCTGAAAGTTCATGTCAAAGGCAAGCCATTGGAGCCCGCCGTTGATCTGGGTACGCTTGCGCGTGGTACACCGGGTTTCGTGGGTGCTGATCTTGAAAACCTTGTCAATGAAGGCGCGATCCTTGCCGCCCGCCGTAATAAGAAATCGATCGGTCAGACGGAACTCGAAGAAGCGATTGAACGCGTGGTGATGGGACCGGAACGCAAGTCCCGTTTGATCTCAGACGAAGAGAAGCGCATCATCGCCTACCACGAAGCCGGGCACGCGGTAGTGATGAATGCCATCCCCGAAGCGGACCCCGTTCAAAAGATCACCATTGTTGGCCGCGGACAGGCAGGCGGGCTCACCTGGTATCGCCCCGAAGATGACCGTATCCTGACCTCGCGCAAGAAGATGATCGCTTCACTGGCTGGCCTGCTTGGCGGACGCGTTGCCGAAGAGATCGTTTTTGACGACATCACCTCCGGTGCATCCAGCGACATCGAACGTGTTACACAAATGGCACGTATGATGGTCACTCGCATGGGCATGTCCAACGAACTGGGTTTGATGACCTACGGTCAGAAGGAGGAATTGATCTTCCTTGGCCGCGAGATCTCGGAACAGCGTGACTACTCTGAAGCCGTCGCCGAACGCATCGATGCGGAAGTCCGCAAGCTGGTGGACGATGCCTACAAAATGACGAAGAAGCTGCTCACGCAATATCGTGATCGACTCGATGCTGTGGCACAGAAGCTTCTTGAAGTGGAAACCCTGTCGCGCGATGAATTTGAATCCATCTTCCCGCCGCCAATTCCAAAGAAGAGCGGTACACCTCAAGTCATTGGCATGGGCGTATAACGCAACGTATTACAGGTACTACATTAAGAAGAGAGCCATCCAACGTTGGATGGCTCTCTTTTCATTAATTGCCTGATTGTTACTGTGGAACGCCTTCCTTATGCTGCCGTACCAGTTCGCGCCGCAAGATCTTCCCAACGGTGGTCTTGGGCAGTTCATTCCTGAATTCATAGTGTGTGGGGACTTTATACGGCGCAAGATGTTCCTTGCAATACGCCTTGAGCTCCTCCACAGTTAACGTTTCACCCGGTTTGACCACGATCCATGCTTTGACCGTCTCGCCGCGGTTCGGATCAGGGATGCCGCCGACACCCACCTCCAGAACTTTTGGATGGGACGAAATGGCTTCCTCCACTTCGCGCGGCCACACCTGGAAACCACCCGGCTTGATCAGCTCCTTTTTGCGGTCAACGATGTAGAAATATCCATCCTCATCCATGCGGGCAATGTCACCGGTGAACAGCCACGTACTGCCGTCTTTCATCTGGCGCAGGGTATTGGCCGTTTCCGTGGGCATGTTGTGATAGCCCTTCATGACCTGTGGGCCGCAGAGAGCGATCTCGCCGATCTCACCCTGAGGTAATTCCGTTTCGCCGTCATCCAGGCTGATGATCTTCACGTCCACATCTGGCAATGGCATGCCGATGGAACCAGTCTTATTCTCACCCAGCAAGGGGTTGCAGTGCGTTGCCGTTGGCGCTTCAGACAGGCCATAGCCCTCGAACACCCTGCCGCCGGTCAGTTTTTCAAACTGTTCCTTCGTCTCGCGCATCAGTGCAGCCGAGCCCGAGATACATGCCTTGATCGATGAGAGATCGTATTTACCGGCTTTCACATCCGGGTGATTGTTGATCCCGTTGTACAGCAGCGGCACACCCGGGAAGATCGTCGCTTTGTACTTGCTGACATTTTCCAAAACGTCCTTCAGGTCACGTGCGTTCGGCACCATCACCATGCTCGCGCCGTTCGACATGGCGAAATTCATGCCTGCCACCATCCCATATACATGGAACAGTGGAATGCCCATCAGCACAACCTCTTTGCCCGGGTCCAGATTGGGCATCCAGGATTTGATCTGGAGCGTGTTGGCAACCACATTGCGGTGCATCGCAACCGCACCCTTGGGTATGCCGGTCGTGCCACCCGAATATTGGAATAGCGCAGTGTCATCGGGTGAGATATCAACCCTGGGTCTCGGCGAATTCTCGTGTGTCTTGAGAAGGTCCTTCATCCATACATCACGTGCATCCAGTTCGGCGACATGGTGACCCTCTTTTTTCTCTTTTAGCAGCGTGAAAAGCAGACTCGTGAACGAAGGCAGTGCCTCCTTGATATTGGAGACAATGATCTTCTTGAGCTTGGACCTCTCGCGCACAGCCTTCAAAACACCATAGAAGCGCGTCAGCGTGAACATGATGTCGATGTTGGCATCATTAACCGGCGTAATGACTTCATCCGGAGGGTAGGTGGGGTTGACAGCCACTACAACGCCGCCCGCTTTAAGAATGCCGAAATATACGATCACGAACTGAGGTACGTTTGGCATGAAGATTCCCACCCGGTCTCCCTTCTTCACGCCCATCTCGACAAGCGCGGCTGCCATGTGATCAGACAGCGCGTTCATCTCTTTATAAGAAATGACCGCACCCTTGAAAATTGTACAGGCGCGGTCAGGATATTTCTTCGCCGCCTCGTCCAAAAAATAGAACAACGGCGCTTTCGGATATTCGATTGTTTGCGGAACCCCCCGGTCGTAATGAGCAAGCCACGGACGTTCGTTCATGCTGCCTCCTCCTTTATGGTTATCATCAGTATATACAATGAAGAATCAAAAGTCAACCAACCATCGGATGTTTTTACTTGCTCCCTTCGCCGTCCTCGGTGAAGGACTGCAATGACTTGCGAATATAAGACTCGATCTCTTCAACAATTCCCTCTTCCACCCGGAACCAATTGATATTGGGATCGGACTCCTTGAACCAGTTCGCCTGCCTGCGGACAAAGATTCGCGTTGCCCGCCGGATCTCAGCCCTGGCCTGCTCCTCGTTCAACTCGCCGTTGACTACCCGTATGCACTCCCGATACCCGATCGCGGACATTGTGGGCAGGGAGGGGGAGTATCCCCTTGCCAACAGACCTCTGACCTCGTCCAAAAATCCGTTTGCAAACATCATGTCGATGCGCTGATCGACGCGTTCATACAACTCCAGGCGCGGACGCATCAGCCCAACTGTGACGAGGTGATAAGGTGATTCGCTTTGCCCGCGCTGCCCGGAGAATTTTCTTCCCGTTGTCAGAATCACTTCGAGTGCCCGTATCGTTCGTCTAAAATTGCGGGCATCGATCCTCCCAGCGGCCTCCGCATCAAGACTTCGGAGTTTGTCGTGTAGCCAGTAAATGCCTCTTTCTTCTTGCATAGCGATCTTTTCCAATTCCGCCCTCAATCTTTCATCCGGCTCCACTTGCGGTGGTGTCCATCCCTGCGTCACCGCGCGGATGTACTGTCCAGTGCCGCCGACAAGGAATGGTAATTTGCTCCGTGCATGAATATCAGCAATAACTTCAGCGGCCTTGTGTTGAAAGACCGCCAGACTTAATATTTCGTCAGGATTCGCAATGTCTATTAAGTGATGTGGAACGCGTGCTTGTTCTTCAGATGCAGGTTTGGCTGTACCAATATCCATGCCGCGGTAAAACAGACGCGAATCGGCAGAAACGATCTCGCCACTCAAACGTTCTGCGAGTTGAATAGCCAGCTCCGTCTTGCCGACGGCAGTGGGACCGATGATGAGGATGAGGGGTGTTTTGATTGAGGACATTAATATTAACGATACTCGATAATTCATAAATCGAGAGTCGCATCTCTTTTATGTTATCGCATTGTCAAAATGCGTGATCTTAGGTTCCAACCCTTGTTTTCCTTCCACAGCGATGACATCAATCTGCCAGTGATCGATTGCATTCTCTGCCGCGTAGTGTTCGGCGCAGGCAAGCATGTGCTCTCGTTTGCGCGCTGTGACATTATGTTCAGGGAAGAAGTGTTTGCTTAAAGTCAGCGTTTTCACTTCGATGAAAATCGTGATATCGCCCTGTTTTGCGACAATGTCAATCTCGCCATAGGGTGTGCGGGCGTTACGCGCCATGATCTCGTAGCCGCGTTGCCTCAGATATGCGGCGGCTGTCTCTTCGCCCCATTGCCCGATCTTCTGGTTGTGCTTCATTTCAGGAATTCTTCCAAAATGGACATCAGCCGTTCATCAAAACTTTGTTTGGCGGGTTTTGCACTTTGGGTGAGCCGTGTGTAATGCTCGAGCATGATCTTCGTGGTGCGCTCGATGTCGTATTGTGCTGAGGCTTCGCGGGCGGCGCGCCCCATTTTCTTGCGCAGGGCGCCGTCCATGCACAGGTAGGTCAGTTTTGCGGTAAAGGACGCGAGATCGTTGGTCGCCAGCAGTCCCGTTTCACGGTCCGAAATGGAATCGCCCACTCCAGGCGAGTCAATGCCCAGGATGGGGAGCCCTGCTGCCATGCCCTCGATCACAGAGAGTGGATGTACTTCTGTAACGGATGCGGTGACGAACGCGTCACACATCGCCAGATAGGCGGGGAGTCGGTCGTATGGGATCATTCCTGCAAAATGGACGCGGTCGCTCACGCCGAGCTGATGAGGAAGCGGCTTGATTTCCTCCTCAAATTGCTTTTGTCCGCTGCCGATGATCAACAAATGGACATTGGGGTAGACCTGCGAAACACCCGCGAAAGATCGCAACAAAAAATCAAGATTCTTTTCAGGGGCAAGCCGCCCTGCGTAGACGAGCAGAATATCCTGATCGGTAAAACCAAAATCTGCACGTGAGAGAGCCTGTGCCTGCTGAAAGGGGCGCAGGTCCACGCCATTGGGGACGACTTCGATATGACTCTCCACGCCATATTGGCGCAGAACTTTTTTCATACCGTCCGAAGGCGAAATGACGAGATCGACCGCGTCGCAGAAATCGGGCATGTAGGCCTGCAACAATCCATGACTGACTTCTTCAGGCATGAGAGGCATGCGTGCCTGTGCGTACAGGTCATAGCGCGTGTGATTGGTAAAGATGATCGGAATCTGGACGCGGCGGCAATAATTCAGCGCGAGCCGCCCGCTGAGGAATGGATGATGGACATGCACCACGTCCATGGTTCGGAGCAGTTTCTTGTGCGCGGTCTTGTAGCGCAGGGACAGATAAAATCCTGTGTCCGAAAGAGCCAGGCCTGGGCTTCGAACGACATGCAGCTCGTCATCCTGATAATCGAGATCGCCAAAGGTGAATACATAGACTTCGTGCCCTTCGTTTTCGAGGGCACGCTTGTTCAAGTCAATATAATTCGTAATCCCGCTCACATACGGCTTGTACGTATCCGCCATCATTCCAATTCGCATCAGTCTATCGTACAGGGAATGGGGTAGTGCTGTCAAGGTGACGATTCTTTTTGCCTCGGATTGCACGGATTCTTAATTCCTGCCGCGATAATCTGTGAAATCCGCAGCTGGGAATTTTGCAGGCCCGGACCTAATGGTAGAATCACTTCCTCAAGGAGCCGTTTTGGTCAAATTAATTCTGCGTAACAAGGAATATGAAGTAAAG
>JBDTPH010000334.1:0-18204 GCA_039932795.1 Chloroflexota bacterium | reverse complement strand
CCAATACATGCCGCAACCGTGCAAAGGAACAGCAGGACGATGCCAGCCATGATGGTTGCGATTACCCCGATCCCACGCCCGCCCTGCTCCACGGCAGAACGACGAGGCGGGGCTTCTATGAACGGCAGTTGGGGAGCGCTGGCTTTCGCTTCTGAAACTGCTGCTGCCCAATCCTCGATTTTCTGCGGGATGAAGTATTCCTTTCCACCGTTGTCAAATTCAATATACAGGGCGGTATCATAATTCCTGAAGGAATAGCGGGATTGTCGGTGCGAAATACTCACTTCGGCACGCCTGGCGTTTCTTATGCGGCTCAAAGGGTACGAAACCAGGCTTCCCAGAATGGAAGATTGAAAGACCAACCGGTGATTGGTCAGCCACAAGGTTCCAAAGATCAGGTTATACGCGATCGCCAGCACATTGTTCTTGACGCGGGCGGCATTATTGTCCGTTTGCAGGAGCGATTCATTTTCATGAAGTGGAAGCGGGAAAGTAGACATCGGTTCCTCCTTGAAATATTTCCTGAGAGCGCGCTGAACTTACATCATATCAGCAATCATCCATCTTCCCATTTTATGTGGATACAAGTCTTTTTTATATCTGCGCATTACTGAAATGTAACAAATTTCCAATTATTGTATGCTACACTTTAAAAATACAGTGTTCTGCATGGACAACTATATTAATAGATCACTCAAAAGCTCACTATTGGCAGCGGGTTTTGACGAATCCCCATGGAGACATTTATGGAATGGCTCAAGGATCGCACAATGTATCGCTTTGCCATGCTGGGCGTATTGTTTGGAATGCTTCTGCTCATCCCTGGGGGTATTTATGTATATCCAGCGAGACTTGAGTGTGTCTTGTTTCCGGAGGTCCCATGAAATGGTTCAAAGATAGCACCGCGCGCCAATACGCGTTGTGGGGATTTGTACTGGGGTTGTGCATTGTCGGTGCCGCGTCGGTCATAGAAATTCTTGACAAACAGCTGGCCTGGAGTTTGGCTTCCTTCCTTGAGGTCCAGCAGATGCAGCCACTTTTGCGATTGGCGTATATTGGCCCACCCATTCTGGGTTTCATGGCAGGGATCTTTGGATACCAGAAAAGTCTTTCTTCTGTTATCAGCAAGGGCAAGAAGGAATGGGAGGCCACCTTTGATGCCTTCTCAGACTTAATCCTTGTCGCCAATCCTGACGGGAGGGTCACCCGCTGCAACCATGCAGTCATTGATCGCTTGAATACACGGTATGAGAATGTGATCGGAAAACCGATCTCCGAAATATTGTCTCTTGGTTCGAGGGATGGCCTTGACGAACTGGATGATCCGGCAAACGGATTCGCCTGGCTCGGACGTGTTTACGAGGTGTCCACAGTTCCGATCGAGGTGAAAGACTCGCAGCGGCACAATCTATTTATCCTGCGTGATATCACCCAGCGCGTCGGAATGCAGAACAACCTCTCACTGGAACGAAAACTTCTTCGAACTCTTATTGATAATTTGCCGGACCGCATCTATGTCAAAGACATTCATGGGCGTAAAACAATTTCCAATCGGGCAGATTGGCGCGCCTCCGGGGGCAAACAAATGGAGGATGTGGTGGGAAAGTCTGATTTTGATCTGTATCCCACCGAATTGGCAGGCAAGTTTTGGGGCGATGATAGAACTGTTCTTGATTCTGGCACGCCGATCCTGAACCGTGAAGAGCCCGGTTTGGATGATCAAGGAAATCCTGTCTGGGTCATGACAACCAAAGCGCCTCTGCGAAATGACGATGGTGAGATTGTGGGCCTGGTAGGGATTGGCAGGGATATCACCCGCCAGAAACAATCAGAGGAAAAACTCCGCCAGCTATCGAGCGCGGTGGAACAAAGCGCCTCTACAATCGTCATCACGGATTTAGAAGGCAGCATTGTTTACACCAACCCTAAATTTACTGAGACAACAGGTTACACTCTGGACGAGGTGTTGGGGAAAAATCCGAGTATCTTGAGATCCGGTCAAACTCCCCCACAGGAATACACGAACCTATGGACGGCGATTACGTCGGGAAGGGAATGGTCTGGCCAATTCCTTAACCGGAAAAAGAACGGTGACCTGTACTGGGAATCTGCCATCATTTCACCGATCCTGAACGAGGCAGGTGAGATCACACACTTCCTGGCTGTTAAGGAAGATATTACCGGGCGCAAACAGGTGGAGGCGGAACTTCTGCGTGAGAAACAATTCCTTGAAACGTTGAATGTGAATAGCCCCGTGGCAATCATCGTGCTCAATGATGAGGGCAATATCATCTCGACAAACCCGGCCTTCGAGCACCTGTTCGGTTATCTTCCTTCAGAGATCGCCGGGAAAAACCTGGACTCCCTGCTCAACACCGAAGAGACGATCGAGGCAGCGGCAGTTTACACAATGCAGGCGCGCTCAGCACCGGTCCATGCGCTGGGACGGCGCCGCCGCAAAAATGGAACGTTTGTCAACGTGGAGCTCTATGGAGTTTCAGTAAACCTCGCGGGAGGCGAAAGGGGAACCCTCGCGATTTACCATGATATTACAGAATTGGAAAATTCCCGCCGGGCTGCAGAAGAGGCAAACCGCGCCAAGAGCGAGTTCCTTGCCAATATGAGCCACGAGATCCGCACGCCAATGAATGGGGTGATTGGCATGCTTGAGCTCGCGCTGGATACGTCACTCAGTGCAGAACAGCAGGACTATTTGCAAACATCCCTGCAGAGCGCAGAAGCTTTGCTTGTTCTCATCAATGACATCCTGGATTTTTCCAAAATCGAAGCCGGCAGACTTGAACTTGAAAAAATCAATTTCGACCTCCGCAACACGATCGAGGACGTCGGCTATGCTCTCGCCAAACGTGCAGAAGAAAAGGGGCTCGAGCTGGTCTGCCTGATCCATCCTGATCTCTCGGCTGATTTGCGAGGCGATCCCGGGCGCCTGCGTCAGATCTTGGTGAACCTGGTGGGAAACGCCATCAAATTCACCCATCAGGGAGAGATCATTATTCGTGCGGAACATACCCGCGAAGAGGAAAAAAGCGTTGACATCCGCTTCTCTGTTCAGGATACCGGGATCGGCATCCCAATGGAAAGCCAATCGGCAGTCTTCGAACGCTTCACACAGGCAGATGGCTCCACCACGCGCAAATACGGAGGCACCGGGCTTGGGCTGACCATCACGAAACAATTGGTGGATGCAATGGGTGGAACCATTGGCCTGGAAAGTACGCCGGGCGCGGGAAGCACGTTTTGGTTTAGGATCAAATTTGAGAAACAGCCACCCACCAGCAAACCCACTACAGCTCCATTGCAGTCTGCACGCGCTGTGAGCCTGAGATCTGCCCATATCCTGGCAGTGGACGATAACGCTACGAACCGCACGGTTCTCACGCACATGGTGGAAGGGTTCGGATGCAGGATCCAAACGGTGTCGAGCGGCGCCAAGGCATTGGAAGTTCTGCGCCAGGCGGTTCGCGCTGGCAATCCCTTTGACATTATTCTGCTGGATATGCAAATGCCCGGTATGGATGGCGAACAAACCGCGCTGGGCATCCGCAGCGACCCAGCGTTGAAGAATGCGAAGATCATCATCCTCACATCCATGGGAAAACGCGGCGATGCATCTCGCCTGGAAGCTCTCGGCTGTTCGGCATATCTTTTGAAGCCGGTCAAACAACAGATGCTGCGTGAAGCACTTCTGGCTGTCTTGAGCCAGAATGAACAGGAGCAGCCTCATTTGGTCACGCGCCACCAGCTTACAGAACAAAAACGGAAAAATCTGCGCATTTTGCTGGCGGAAGATAATCCCATCAACCAGAAGCTGGCGGTAACGCTTCTTCAAAAAGCGGGTTATTCTGTGGATGCGGTCGAGAATGGCGCTCACGCCGTTGAAAAAGCCAGGGCAGGCGCATATAACGCGATCCTGATGGATGTGCAGATGCCGATGATGGATGGTTTTGAAGCGACAGGCTTGATCCGCGGGTGGGAAAAACTTTCGGGTCAGCACACCCCGATCATTGCCATGACAGCACACGCGTTAAGTGGCGACCGTGAGCGCTGCATTGCGTGCGGCATGGATGACTATCTTTCCAAGCCCCTGGAACCGAAAGTGTTCTTCAGTATGCTCGAGAGATGGACACAGAACAGCGAGAGTCCCAGCGATGGTTTCAGAACCATTGAACCGCAAGCCCCACTGGATGATGAATATGCTTCCCTTCAAAATCCTCTGGACGATGACGATGGTCTCTTTGGCGAGGAAACCTCGCCAGTGGTTGCAGACAATGAAGCGATCCTCCAGCCCGTGCAACTTGATTTCTCGAACACGTCACCCATGCATATCCATGCTGCTCTGCGTCATTTCGATGGTGACGAGAAGTTCATGATGGAGATGTGCAGGGTCTTTGTATCCAGCTTGCCGGAACGCGTCGTTGAAATTCAGAATGCCCTGGAGCAGAACAGCGCCAACAATCTGGGACGCCTCGCTCACAATTTGAAAGGTACAGCCCTGAACTTTGGCACAGAACCCATCTCAACTCTCTCAGCCGAATTGGAGGAGCTGGGCAAACGTGAGGATTTACGTTTTGCCCCCCATCTCGTGGAGCAGCTTAAAATGGAAGCGCAGCGGCTGGAAGAATTTGTGTCGAGTCAGAAATAGGACAGGAGATAATATGCCCCGTATTCTTATCGTAGATGATGAACCGATCAACCATGAGCTCGTAGCCCGCGCACTTGAAAGCCTGGGCGCACAACTGGAATTTGCCGAGAACGGAAATCTGGGAATGGCAAAAGCGCGTACGATCAAACCGGATCTGATCATCAGCGATGTCATGATGCCCGATATCGATGGGTATCAGCTGACAAATATTCTGCGCCGCGAACCTGAATTCGCGGCTACTCCCATTTTGATCATTACGGCACAGTCTGGCCTGCAGGACAAAATTAAAGCATTTGAAGCCGGCGCAGATGATCATCTAACCAAGCCTTTTCAGCCGGCAGAACTGCTCGCACGCGTCTCTGCGCTCCTGCGCCGCGTGGAGGTGGCTTACAGCGTCCGCTCAGAAACACCAGCACAGGCGGGACGCATGATCGCCGTTCACAGCTTACGCGGCGGTACAGGCTGTTCCACACTTGCTGTCAATCTGGGAGTCGGTCTCGCCTCGCTCTGGCCCGTATCCACGATGCTGCTGGACCTGACCATGACCTCGGGCCAGGTTGCCCTTATGCTTAACATGCCTCTGCGTCGTACCTGGGGAGATGTATCCCGATATGCCCCTGGCGAGCTGGACTGGGATGTATTGCAATCGATCATTGGCACATATGAAAACGGACTTTCGTACATTGCAGCGCCCACGTTCCCCACGGAAGCCGCGCCGCTACAGGCTGAAACCCTGGGGAGTGCACTGCACTTGTTAAATCGCAATTATGAATATATTATCGCGGATCTCTCTCATGATTTTAGTGACGTATCCATCCAGGCGCTGGACGCTGCTGACGTCATTTTGATGGTTGCATCGCCCGATATGTCTTCCGTGCGAGCTGCCTCGGCCGCAATGGATACTTATCAAAAACTGGGATATCCAAAAGATAAAATAAGGCTGGTCCTCAACGTGACGTTTCCCCGTTCCGGGCTGCCAAAGGACAAAATAGAAGCCGCCGTGGGAATGCAGGCATCCATGATCGTCCCGTATGCGGATGTGCTGTTTGTCGAAGCGATCAATTATGGACGTCCGCCTGTTCACTCCAAACCACATGAAGCTGTTTCGGCACTGCTCGAAGATTTCGCATTTCACCTAAGCAAGGATGAACACAGGAAATCAAAACCTGGCAACCCCAGCGAGGCATGGAAGCGGGTATACAAACGCTACCAGGAAAGAAAGCGCTGAGTCACCTCCATCTTTTGCACGCTCCGCACTGCATCGCCTCCACCATCTGGCGCGGACCATTCACCCCTGCTTACATGGGTCTTTTAGAATGGATCTACTCCTGAGAACCGGCTGATGTGTCGAAGAATCGTTGTGCAGTTTGGAGAAATTCCATAATATATTTAATAATGATGACCACAGTGGAAAGCGCAAGTGGCATGGCAAGGTATAAAACAGCTTCGCCGAGCCAGAGATACAGCACGGTCAATCCCGCACCGATCCAGACCGAGTTACACCACTCGCATGCAACCAATTCATGGATGCCGAATTCCCGACAAAACCGGTATTGGCTACACAATTGCTCCGCGCGCTTTCGGAGTCGTCTAAACATCATCCAGGGGCCATCTTCATTGGCAATCAGCGATGCGAGCCTCCAGGCAGCGAGCGCAAGGTAGAAAAAGGTACTGAGGGTCATGACATATTCCTTACCGGTATATAACGAAATCTATGTCAGGATATTCCAGTGTTTTGCGATATATCAAGAATTCCTACCCGTTTCATCAGACTTTCATGACAACGAGAAAGCTTTCCCCCATAAACAGGTACAACATCAGTGGGACAAAATTAATTTAACACGATCCCTTTCTCTGTCACGGGCAATTGATATCCACAACTGGAGCACTGCAGGGCACTCGCCAGCTGTGTCCATGAGGTTTGCCCACACGTCTGACATTTCAACACATCCATGAGAGGCTTGACGCCCACAGGGGCTGAAATGCCAGCTTTGCTCGCAAGGATACGGTCGAACAACTTCCACCACTCTGTGATCTGGATGTTTTCGAATCCACTTGCGGCCAGCATGGAAGTAATCTCCACTTTACTCTTGACCTTTGCCCTGCGCCCTGACTCTTCGGTCCCACGTGAGGTGAGCAGACTTCCGCCCGGGCGTAGGAGGCGCGACATTTCCTGCAGCGCGGCTTGTGTATCGGGCAGCAACTCCAGCACCTCGAGGCAGCACACTGCATCAAACGTCGCATCTGGGAATGGGAGTGGCATGGACCGATGACAGAGGAATTCAACGCGCTCAGCGCGCGAGTGAAGTTTTGATACCGCCTGTTCCAGCATCCCCTGTGAAATGTCGAGGGCGATGATGCGCCCTTTGAACTCGGGCCTCTTCATCAGCGCAAAAGAAAGACGTCCCGTGCCGGTGGCAAAATCCAGGATGAAGGGCTCGGGTACATCATTGAATTCTTCGAGCAACGGCTGGGCCAGCATCTCGTCATCGTGCAGTTGACTCTGGCGTTTGCCCGCGTCGTATTTCGTAGACCAGCGGTCATACAGCCACGATTGCAGTCTTGGGCCCAGGTGTGCACCTTCGTAGAAATAGATCTCGCGGTCGAGGATAAAGCCAATCACAACGAGAACGATGACGGCAATAACCCAATTCATTTCTTCTCCATCCACTTAACCTTGCGAAGGTTTCAAACCTTCGCAAGGTTACTGATTCACAAAAGTGTTTTTGCCAGCAACCCCGCACCCAGGATAATGCCCGCCACGGCGGCTTTCGCTTTCCATTGATATACAGCGATCTGCGCAACAGGTCCGTCCCAGGCGAGCAGGCCGAATTTCAGAAAACGGATAAAGATTCGCGCGGGTGATTCCTGCGGAACAGAATTTGGATGCCCTCATTCATGCGCGTTGCCGCAGCGCTTCATAGATGATCAGTGCGGTGGCAATCGAAACATTCAACGAATTGACTTTCCCCATCATTGGGATCCGTACGTTGACGTCCGCCTGATTCATCCACAACTGGCTCAACCCATCATCTTCGGTTCCCACCGCCACCGAGACCGGGCCGCGCAGGTCCTGACTCGTATACTCCGCTTCGGCAGAGGGTGTGGCAGCCAGGATCTGTATAGCGCGCTGCTGCAGATAGACCAATGCCTGCAGGCTTTTTGTCTCCACGACAGGGACCGTGAAGATCGTTCCGCGTGACGCACGGACAACGTTCGGGCTGTAGGTGTCGACGCGCGGGTCGCAGACCAGCACAGCGTCCACGTGAGCCGCGTCGGCTGTGCGCAGGATGGCACCCAGGTTACCGGGCTTCTCGATCGATTCAGCAACAATGATCAACGGTGATTCACTTAACTTCAAATCGTTGAGCGAGAGGCTTGGGATGGGGAAGACTCCCAGCCAGCCATCTGGATTCTGGCGATACGACATCTTCTCGAACACCGCCGGGGAAACGGTGAGAATCTCAGTGGTGACGTCCTTTATCTCACGGCCGCGTACAGCAGCCAGCTCCGGGGCGATCAGAAGTGTGCGCGGCACGTACCCTGCGGCCAGGGCGAGGGAGATCTCGTCGTAGCCTTCCACGAGCATCAGCCCTTCATGCTGCCGCTCTTTCCTGTCGTCGCGCAATTTGACGATCTGTTTGACGCGCGGGTTTTGGAGACTTGTAATATCCAGCATCTATTTCACCACCAACAGACAGGCTGCCCAATGCGAGTCGCTGACCTGAAAAAGACGCGGGTCTATCTTTTTGCAGATGTCCATCGCCACAGGGCAACGCGGATGGAAGCGGCAGCCAGACGGCAAATCCACCGGGTTGGGCGTTTCGCCTTCAAGAATAATGCGCTTCCTGCGCAGGCGCGGGTTGGGAACCGGGATGACTGACAGCAAAGCCTTTGTGTATGGATGCTGCGGATTCTTCAGCACATCCTTCATCGTGCCAAATTCAACGATGCGACCGAGGTACATGACCGCGACGCGGTCCGCAAAGTACCCGACGGTCCCCAGGTCATGTGTAATGAAGATCACTGAAATGCCGCGCGACGTGCGCAGATCGGCGAGCAGGTTGATGATCTCAGCGCGGATGGAGACGTCCAGCATGGAGACCGGTTCATCTGCAAGCAGCAGATGCGGCTCGAGCACGAGTGCACTGGCGATGACCACGCGCTGACGCTGCCCGCCTGAGAGCTGGTGAGGGAAGCGGCGCAGATAATCTTCGGCGGGTTTCAAGCCGGAATCTTCCATGGCACGTTTTACACGTTCGCGGCGTTCGTCATGATTCGGAGTCAGCCCGTGCACGGTCAGCGGCTCGGTAACAATCTCTTCGATAGTCTGTGTTGGGTTCAGCGATTCATACGGGTCCTGAAAGACCATCTGAATCCGCTGACGAATTTTCTTGCGCTGCTGGTTACTGGCATGTGTGATGTCAACGCCTTCGAAGATGATCGTACCTTCGGTCGCTTCCTCCAGTCCCATGAGTGTCAGTGCCAGCGTGGACTTGCCGCATCCGCTTTCGCCCACCAGCGCGATCACTTCACCGCGGCGCAGTTGCAGATCCACATCGTCCACGGCATGGACGAAGCTTTCGTTGCGCGAGAACCAGCCCGCCCTCCGCGCCTGGAAGTATTTTTTTAGGTTCCTGACTTCGAGAATAATATCATCAGACATAAAGGATCCGATCAATTCGCGCTCGTCCTCGCGGACCGGGATGGGGGCTGGAGCGTCGAATCTACCAAATGACAACTTGCCAGATGGTCGCCGCCATCCAACGAGTAAAGCGGCGGCATTTCGATGGAACATCTTTCGAATGCCAGCGGACAGCGCGGGGCAAAACGGCAGCCTGAGGGTAACGCGTCCAGTCTGGGAGGATACCCGGGAATGGACGTGAGCCGCTTGTCGGGCTGGGATAGGTCCGGGAACGCCTTGAGCAGTTCCTGGGTGTAGGGATGACGCGGCGAATTGTAGATCGTGTCCACGCTCGCGTATTCGGCAGTCACGCCGCCATACATCACGAGTACCGAGTCGCACATCTCCGCCACTACGCCAAGATCATGTGTCACAAAGATGACCGCCAGGCCAAGCTTCTTTCGGAGTTCATCCAGCAGCTCAAGGATCTGAGCCTGAATCATCACATCCAGAGCGGTGGTCGGCTCATCCGCGATCACCACCTGTGGGTTACAGGAAAGCGCCATCGCGATCATGGCACGCTGCCGCATCCCGCCCGAATACTGATGCGGGTAGTGGTGCTTATGTTCGGTGGAAATGCCAACCAGGTCCAGCAACTCTTCGACGCGCGAGTCCACAATTCCCGGCGGAAGCTCAGGCATATGTTTTGTGATGGCTTCGGCGATCTGGTCACCGACCGTGCGCACAGGGTTGAGGGCGTTCATGGCCCCCTGAAAGATGATCGAAATGCCGCTCCAGCGCAGATCCGCCATTTCGTCTTCGCGCAGCATCGCAAGATCCTGGCCCGCAAAATAAATATGTCCATTCGCGATCTCGCCCGCGGACGGGAGCAAACGCATCAACGCCATCATCAGGGTCGTTTTGCCACATCCACTCTCCCCCACAAGCCCGAGCATTTCGCCCTCATGCAATTGGAAGCTCACATTCTGAACCGCCCTGGCCACCGCGCCATCGTTCACGTAATTAACGGATAGATTCTGGACATCCAGCACGATCGGAACATCCTTTCGAATCACTCTGGATGCGGACTCAAATTCTCCATCACCCTGGACCGTTGGCCTGCCCGGCATTAAGTGATGTGATTCCAGCCTCGGGTTTAATACCTGCTCAAGCCCGTGTCCAAGCAGCGTCAGCCCCAGGACGACCCACACGATTCCCAGGCCTGGAGCGAACAAAGCCCACCACGCGCCCGCACTCATGGCACCGCGGCCGAACGCGAAGTTGAGCATCTGACCCCAGGAGATGGCAGTTGGGTCACCCAGTCCCAAAAAGGATAGCGTGGATTCGTTCAATATCGCAAGAGATATCACAAGGATTGCATTCACAACCAGCAGCGGCATCACCAGCGGCAAAATGTGAGTGATCACAATATGCCAGTTCCCCGCTCCGATGGCACGCGCGCGCAACACGAATTTGCGGCTCTTCACCGCCAGCGTCTGCGAGCGGACAATGCGCGCCGTGGTCGTCCACCCCAGCAGGCCGATGACAAAGATAATGTTCAGGATGTTGGGGCGGGTGAGCGCCACAATGACCACGATCAACGGCAGGTCGGGGATGACCAGCATGGTATCTGTGAAGCGCATTAGCAGGTTTTCCACCCTGCCGCCATAAAAGCCTGCCACGATCCCGATCAAACCGCCGATAAAAATGGAGATGAACGCCGCGAAGAAACCCACGATCAGTGAGACACGCGCTCCATACATAAAACTGGAGAGCACATCCTTGCCCGCATCATCAGTCCCGAACCAGTGCGCAGAGGAAGGCGGGTTATACACATCGCGGGATTGGATCCCGTCGTAGGATTTCGGATTGTACGGCGCGAGAACCGGGGCAAAGATGGCGAGGATCAGGATAGTCACCAACATGATCAGCCCAACAATACCCATTCGGTTCCCACGGAATGTCCTCCAGAAATCATTCAGTGGCGAGGAGCGTACGGACGGTTTCAGCTCAAGGGTCTGGACAGCCATGCATTACTCCGTCTGTACACGCGGGTCAAGGTAGGAATACGTCAGGTCGGCGATCAGGTTGGCGAGGATCACCGCCACCGCGATCAGCAGGAACGCACCCTGCAGAACAGGATAGTCGCGCCTTAGGACTGATTCAAAAATCGCGCCGCCCAGTCCCGGCCATGAAAAGACCGCTTCGATCTGGATCGCGCCCGCAACGGTAAACCCAAGGTTAATCGCAATGATCGTCACGATGGGAAGCATCGCATTCTTGAGCGCATGGTCCTTCAGGATCTGGAACGTGCTCAGTCCCTTTGCCTTGGCGGTCAAAATATAATCCTCTGAAAGCACATCCATCAGGCTGGAGCGCATGATCAGCATATATTCGCCCATGAACACGATGGTATATGTCAGCGTGGGTAACACCATGTGCCTGGCAATGTCGCCAGCCTGGTACAAAAATGGATAGGTTCCCGTCCCCGGTGTTGCCTTACCTCCAATGGGAAACCCGTTATTACTGCCCCAGAACAACAGAATGATCCCAAGCCAGAAGGTCGGCAGGCTCCATGCCAGCAGCCCGGTCATGAGCGCTGCATAATCAATGGTGGTGCGCGTCTTCCAGGCTGCGAGGACTCCAAAGATCACACCCACGATGATCGACAGGATTTGTCCAGCGCCGATCAAAAGGATCGTGTTCCACAACCGTTCCATAAGAATGTCCGTGACCGGGCGGTTCTGATGAAAGCTGATCCCCAGCTCTCCCTGCGTTAAATTACGCAAATAAATGAAGAATTGCGTATCAAAAGGGTTAACTGCACAATCCCCAAACTCCACAGGGTTCAGGGAATTGAAACAATTGAGGACGGGTTTATCCAGCCCATAACGGACGCGTATCGCTTCGATCGCATCCCTCTTCAAACGCGGATCATGGATGCCTGCACGCGCTGGGTCACCGGGTAGGACGCGAAAAAGAAAAAAGTTCAGTACAAGCACAAAAAGAATGGTAAAGGCAGACCACCCTAGTTTACTGAAAAGATGGCGGTAACGTTTCAACAGATTCTCCGCATTGCCTGAAGTAGACGAGGGGCAGTCATCAGATGCCCCTCGTCCATCATTTATTTTATTGAGCCGGTGAGACGACAAACAACGAAGTCACATCCGAGAGTTCCACTTTGGGCTGGTCCAGGACCCAGCCCGTGAAACGGTCCTTGCGATACGCCTGTACAGCCTGGGCATAGTACGGAATGATGTACACAACATCATCATGCACGATCTGCTGCATCTGCCAGACGATTTCCTTGCGCTTATCCTGGTCAAGTTCAACTGCCTGCTGTCCAAACAAATCATCGTATTCAGGGTTGGAGTAGCCGGTCTCGCTGCTGCCCGTTGGGATCTCGTCCGTGGTCATCACACTCAGGAGCAGGTTGGGGTCGGGGTCAGAGCCCCAGCCCCAGATGATGATATCAAAATCGAAGGCCGGGCAGCACGCAGAAGTCAACGCATCCGGGTCCATGGCCTGTGCTTCCAGCGTCACACCGATCTGTCCCCACATCTCGCTCAACAGTTCAGCCAGGCGCGGCGAGTCGATGCTGTCACTGGGCCAGTTCAGACGGAAGGTTAGAGGCTGTGAGCCATCCGGCATTTCACGGACGCCGTCACCGTCAGTATCCACGTACCCTGCATCCTCGAGGATCTGGTTGGCCTTCTCAACATCATACTCGTAATCCTGGAGACTGGAGTTGTACCAAAACCCTAAACCGTCCGGGATAAGCGTGGTGCCAGGGGTGCCCAAACCCAGCAGAACCACGTCAATGATCTGTTGTTTATTGGTGGCGTGGGCCAGCGCCAGACGCACATTGCGGTCCTGCAATGCGGGATGCCCGCTGCACAACCCGTCGTCTGGAGGACAATTCTCCGGTGTGACCTGGTTGAAGATGATGTCTGTGACATCCGGCGCGAAGGGCGCACCCGTCACAACTTCGATATTTGCATCCTCCTGCAAGGTTGCCACAGCGGTAGTAGGCATCTCGGTGATCATATCCACCTGCCCGGTCTTGATCGCCTGTACGAGGGCGTCCTGGTTTTCAAAGGTCTGCAGGATCACCTCGTTAACCTTTGGCGAGCCGCCAAAATAATCCTCATTCGCGGCCAGGTGTACAAATTCGTTCGGCTTGTATTCAACCATCTTGAATGGTCCACTTCCGACGGCGGCAACGTTTTCGAATTCAACGGCATCCTCGCCCTCCCAAACATGCTTGGGCAAAACATACAGGAACACCAGTTGCGCGTCGATATTGGGGATCGCTTCTGAGAGTGTGATCACCACCTCGTTATTTTCGGTTGCTTCCATGTTCTCAAAATAGTAGGTGTAGTCCCCCATCCACGGGTAGTCTTCAGTATTCTGATATAGGCTGTAGGTGAAGACCACATCTTCCGCAGTGAGTGGTTCACCATCATGGAACTTTACATCATCGCGGATCTTGTAGGTGTACACCAACCCATCCTCAGAAACATCGACACTTTCAGCCAGGCTTAGTTTGAATGTGCCATCCAACTGCAACTGGTACATCGTGTCATACACCAGCCCGAAAACGGTGTACGACTCTGCCAATACAGCGGCCCCAGGATTGAGCGTATCCGGGCTTCCTGCCCAGCCAATTCGCAGGGTGACCGGCTGAGACTGGGCTACAAGCCCGCCACATGCCGAGATCACCAGGGCGAGTACGGTCACAACAACGAAAAACGCGTATCTCACTTTCATCTTACTCCTCCTCAAGAGTTAAGTGTTTTTGGGGCAGGCGCCCCATTAAACAAAAACTGCATCAAGCCTTACAGCCGCGATGCAGTAATCACCAAAAACCAGTCCGATGTGACAGAAGCGTACCTACTGAAAATTCAGTTGTGTACATTCGTTCTGATTTTACTTTAGTTTGAGGTTGAGGAAAAGGCAATTCAGCAAAAACAAAAAAATGCAATGCCTCACACAACCTGTCAGTTTTATGAGAAGTGGATAAATTAAGTATCTTTTGGCCCATTTGAGTGTCCTGTAGGTATAGACAGCTGGCTGGAATGTGTTGTCAGGATAAAGTCAGATCAAAGTTGCCCTACGGAGTGAACATCATGGAATCAACGCTGAAAAGAAGGTCGCCGGGTTTTTTGAAAATAGCAGGCATCGGGCTATTCATTGCATATACTTTTATGTTGAGTCGTTCAAAGCGTGATACTGATCGCGAACGCGGGGAGGAGCGTGCCATTGCAGTAGACCACCAGCAGGAGGCGGCGCTTCAATCCTACATTGACCGAATGGCAGACTTGTTATTAAGGGATAAATTATCGAGGTTTTCCAGTGATGAGGTTCGAAACGTTGCCAGGATTCGAACACTTACGGTATTCCGGGGTTTGGATTCAAAGCGGAAAGGGGCCGTTCTTCTTTTTCTTAAGGATTCCGGATTGATCGACCGGGAGGCGGTAATTGACCTGGGTGGAGCCGACCTGAGTGGGGCTTCTGTGACGTTTGCCAACCTGAACCGCGTGAACCTGAGCGAAGCAAACCTGAGCGGAGCTGATTTGCGCGGGACCAACCTGGGCAAATCCTACTTGAGTGGAACCAACCTGAGCGGAGCCAATCTGAGCAGAGCCAATCTTGGCGGAGCCGACCTTTTGGAAGCTAATCTTAGTGGAGCCAATTTTAATCAAACCAACCTACATAAAGCCAACTTTAACGGAGCCGACCTTAGAGGATGCCGCCTGAATGAAGCCGACCTTCGCGAAGCCGATCTGAGTCAGGCGGATCTGTCTGGAACAGAAATCACCGAAACGGAATTGGAAAAGGTAAAATCTCTCGAAGGCACAACCATGCCGGACGGGACG
The DNA here is from genome assembly GCA_039932795.1 of Chloroflexota bacterium. Classification (GTDB taxonomy): domain Bacteria; phylum Chloroflexota; class Anaerolineae; order Anaerolineales; family Villigracilaceae; genus Defluviilinea. The sequence goes on along the minus strand of JBDTPH010000334.1, from coordinate 3,038 downwards.
AAGCACGATTGACCTTAATATATTTGCTCAGCGAAACAGCATACAGCAACTGTCTTGGAAATCAAGGCAGTTGCTGTTTTTTAGGTTGCAGACAGCAGAATGATCCGGGGATTTAAGCGGCTCGCAGCAGGTCTTATTGGCGTAAAATAATGTAGGCTACGTAATGACTATACTTGCTTGAAAGGGACGCCCATGGATAATCCCATCAAACTCACAGAAAAATACGAACGCAATGGATGGCCTTCGATTAAGAGGCCGGACATCAAACCACCCGACGGCTGGAATCTTTCTCTTTTGACCTCCCTGGAGCGAATCCGTTCGCACGCGCTTTCCCCTGATGGACAGAGGATCGCGTGCATCAAGGATGGCGAATCACTCTCAGATGTATATCTGATCCCGTCAAATGGAGGCTGGCTTACGCGGCTGACCACCGACCGTCCCCTTGCAGCCTACTGGGATGACGAGATTCCCGCCTGGTCCCCTGATGGAAAATGGATCACGTTTGGCATCAAAGGGCATATCCATCTCGTACCTTGTGAGGGCGGCCTGCCCAAAAAGATCACGGACTTCGCTGTATCCGCGAGCAGCCCGCGCTTCATGCCCGATTCACATGGACTTATTGTCACGGTGGAACGCAATGAGGCTGACCAGTTGCTGCTCACGGATATCAACGGTTCATGGCCGCGCGCGCTGACCACTGATACGATCGGCGATCACTGGGACGCGCGTCCATCGCCGGATGGGAAAGCCATTGTGTACACGCTGCGCCGCTTCGATGACTTGAACAGGCTGGATGTGGTCCTGCTTGAAATTGAAACGGGTAGATCCATCACCTTGTATGGCAGGCCCTCCACGCGGGCGTTATCAGCCAGGTGGTCGCCAGATGGAAAGTGGATCGCGTTTATCGCCCAGGAAACCGAGCGTGAGGAAATTTATCTAGTCAGACCGGATGGTGAAGGTCTGCACCAGCTCACAAACACTGGACAGGATGTCTTTCAGTTCGAGTGGTCTCCAAACGGAGCTCAACTTGCCGTCATCTTTAATCGGAATGGCGCGTCCGACCTGAGCCTCGTCGAAGCGGAATCAGGTTCCGTTGTCGATCTGCGAAGCGGGGCGGGCGTTAACTCAAATCCCAACTGGGCGCAGGATGGCTCATTTATCACGTATGAGTACGAGAGTCCACTTGCCCCGTCCGATCTCTATCGAATGGATATATCCAGCAAGCAGGTTACCCAACTGACATTTTCGAACCCGCCAGCCATGCACAGGAATAAAATGGTAATGCCTGAGATTGTCAGTTATCAAAGCTACGATGGCCTCGAGATTCCTGCATTCCTATACAAACCTGAAAAATCAAATGGCGCGGCGATCCTGTATCCGCATGGCGGGCCCAAGGATCAATATGGCTTTATCTGGGATGAGCTTGCCCAATACTTTACAGCCAAGGGATACACCTACCTTGCGCCAAACTACCGCGGCTCAACGGGATATGGCAAACAGTTTGAGCGCGCCAACTATGACAACTGGGGTGTTGGCGATACACAGGATTGTTTGCATGGGGCAAAATACCTGCGCGGCTTCAAGGAGGTGCGTCCCGAAAGCATTGGCATTGCAGGTGGAAGTTATGGTGGTTACATGACGATCTGTGCACTCTCGCGCGACCCCGAATATCTTTTTGCATGCGGTGTATCGAAGTATGGCGACTCGAACCTGGTCAGCTCGTGGGCGTTATGTGAAAAACGACTGCGGCTCTACACCGAAGTATTTTTAGGTCACCCTGCTGTGAACGCTGGGTATTATTTGAAAGGGTCACCTATCGCGGATGTGAGGAATATCCAAAAGCCAGTGTTGATCCTGCATGGTTTGCTGGATACGGTTGTTCCGCCTGAAGCTTCTGAGGAATGGGTTGAAGCGCTGAAGCGGCATGACAAGGTGTTTGAGTACAAAACCTATGACGATGAACCGCACGGCTTTTTGCGTCGCGAGAATCTGTATGACGTCTATGAACGCATGGAACAATTCTTGGATTGGTATCTGCTGCCCGCATAAAGATATATGGAAATCAAAATTCGCAGCGAAGAAGCCAGGGATATTGATCAGGTACGGTCGGTCCTGCGCGCAGCGTTTCCAACGGAAGCGGAAAGCAAACTAGTAGATGCGTTACGCGAAAAGGGAAAAGCGACCATCTCGCTGGTGGCAACATCTGATGATCAGGTGCTTGGTCATATCCTATTTAGCCCCGTTTCCACCACCCCATCGAGTGAACCAAGGGGCATTGGTCTTGCGCCGGTTGCGGTTCATCCCGATTTTCAATGATGGGGAATTGGCTCACAGCTTATCCACAAAGGATTGCACCTCAGCAAAGAGCTTGGATATGACTATTGCGTGGTACTGGGCGACCCAAAATATTATCAGCGGTTTGGTATTGAGAAAGCTGGCACTTTTGGTATACGAAATGAATACGGAGTGGATGATGAGTTTATGTTCATCCGTTTCAATGAAGAAATTTCGCCCATTGGGCTGGTACAGTACGCAGAGGAATTTCCCCTGTTTTCTGTTTGAGTAAAGAGTTGAAAAATTAGAAATAATAATGATTTAGTGACTACACGCAAATATAAAACGATGGAGACTTTCATGACGACGTTCTTCAATTACGATGAAATGACCTGGGATGCCGTGTCGGAGCTGCCACGTGATACACCGCTCATCCTTCCACTCGGCTCTGGCTACGATCTAAACCTGCTCACTGAGCAGCTAAGTCATCCTGCCCAAATCGGACTCCTGCCATCCTTCCCATTCGGTTGGCGCGGCAGCGGACTGGAAGTGCCTGAGCCCATATTCTTTCAATACATTTCAAATCTTCTTGATAGCATACGTGATGACGGGTTTTCCCGCGTCTATTGCCTCACTCCACAGGGACTCGATCCGCAGTCGTTTTTCAAGATCTCCAATCTCCAGTCTCTCTTAACACTCCCAGGCGCTAGACCTAATATATCAATTCCTCAATTACCAGCCGACTCCGAACGCGGTAAAGTGAT
>JBDTPH010000333.1:0-5859 GCA_039932795.1 Chloroflexota bacterium | reverse complement strand
TCCCCGCCGTGACGAATGCGTCCGCTTCACCATTTTTCACAAGGTCAAGCCCAACCGCCATGGAGTTCCGTGCTCCCTTGTGACGCGCCTTCATCACCAGGTCTTCGCCTTTATCGTGCATGGTCAACATCTCAGGGGCGTCGACAACGCGTATGGGCAGAGTCTCTATGTTGGCAGAATTAAGTACCGGCTGGATCTTTGAAGCGTCACCCACAAGAATAATTTCCACCCCATATTCGCGCGCGGCCGCTACCGCGCCTTCCACGTCTGGCGTTGGGAAGTTATCGCTTCCCATTGCATCTACAACGATTCGAGTCATGTATTCTCCTTGCTTGACAATGGTATGAACACGATTATAATACGCCGTGCTTACTAAGTACCGCATCGTCTGCTAAACCTGTTATATGAATTTCAGCATGCAATTCATGTGAAAGTTCAGGGATCTGTGAAACGAGCGGTAGGCGCTGGTGCTGGAATTGGCAGACAGGCATGGTTGAGGGCCATGTGCCGCAAGGCGTGGAGGTTCAAGTCCTCTCCAGCGCACAAGTAGTAAAAATCCCCGCTCTGGGGATTTTTTGTTTTCGCATATATTTCCTCCTGAGCGGAGCGAAGCACAGCCGAAGGGCGCTTCACTCCAAGCCGCAAATTGATTCCGTTTAACGGGGAATGATCAGGCTGCAACAGGTGACCGCACCTTCGGCCTTCGCCAATTCGGAGACATCAACCGTCAGAATGTTGTATCCCGCCGCTTCAAGTTTCGCGCATGTGTTTGGGAATGAAGTGGGGTAAATAATCGAATTGCCAACGGGCAGGCAGTTTGCAGCCAGCGGCTCAGATGGGTCGACCTCAATCAGATTGAAATATTCAAAATGATGTACGTCCACCCAATTCTTATTAATCAACAAAGTGCTGTCATCCACGCGTGTAACGGCGGTTTTCAAATGCAGGCAGTCATGCAGTTCCACGCCAATGACTGTATAACCATATTCCCCAAGCAATTCATTTAATTGATCGATGGCTTGCGGATTGCTTCTCGTGGATAACCCCACATAGATATCTTTGCCAAGTACAAGCACGTCACCACCGTCTACGGTAGCCGGTTCGCGCACGTGGACAAGCTTGATGTGCGGAGCCAGCGCGCGGCTGATGGATTCGGTCTCAGGTTTGCGTGAATCAGCTCCGGGCCGGGTGATGACCGCTACATCGTCCAGAATAAATGCTGTGTCTTCCACAAAGACCGAATCGGGCAGATCGGATTCGGCCGGTAATTCGATCACCTCACAGCCCAGCTTTTTAAGCGCCTGTACATATTCGCCGTGCTGTGCACGTGCCACGTCCAGATCGATCGGAGTCCGCTCAATGTGCGTGATCTCGCACTCATCGAAGCGCGGGCTCACGCCGCGGGTGATCGCAATCGTCATTTAGTTGCCGCCAGTGCGATAGCGATCGATCAGGGCTTTCGTGCGCGGGTCCTGCGGCTTACTGAACAATGCCGCGGGCTTTGCGTCTTCAATGATTTCACCATCTGCCATCACAAGAACGCGGTCCGCCACCTCTCGGGCGAATCCCATTTCATGCGTAACGACCAGCATCGTCATGCCTTCCTTGGCAACCTTTTTCATCACGTTGAGTACTTCACCGATCAACTCTGGGTCGAGTGCGGATGTGGGTTCATCAAACAGCATGACCTTGGGCTCCATGGTTAAAGCACGGGCAATGGCAACACGTTGTTTCTGTCCACCGGAAAGACGGTTGGGATATTCATCCTTCTTGAACAACAAGCCTACACTATCCAGGTGTTGCTCAGCCAGTTCGGTCGCCTTGGCGCGGTCCATACCTTTGACAGTCACCGGACCCTCGAGCACATTTTCAAGTACCGTCATGTGCGGGAACAGGTTGAACTCCTGAAATACCATGCCTGTTTTCAGGCGAACATCATGAATGAGCTCGCGATGTTCCCTGCCCTTTTCGCCGGCCTCCACTTTGATGCCATCCACTTCTATGGTTCCAAAAGAGGGTTCCTCGAGAAAGTTTATGCAGCGCAACAGGGTGCTTTTGCCAGAACCACTGCGCCCGATGAGGCATACCACTTCACGCGATGCAACATCCACCGAGACTTTCTTTAGCACATGCAGGCGCCCGAAATATTTATCGAGATCAGAGACTTTTACAATGGGTGAGGAGTTGGGCGCCATGCTAGCGGTCCCCCTTGGAAAGTCGGGTTTCGATTTTGCTCTGCAGGTAGGAGAGAATGAGAGTCATCATCCAATAAAAGATGGCGGCCATGATCAGCGCCTCAAGACTTCTGAACTGGGCGCGTCCCACTTTGACGGCATTCCACATGATCTCATGGACAAACCCGGTCGCGGCGACGAGCGCCGAGTCTTTTGTCATGGCGATGAAATCATTGCCGATTGGCGGAATGGCAAACCGCAATGCCTGGGGTAAAACGATCCGTTTCATGGTTTGGCCGGGAGTCATGCCCAGCGCCATCGCAGCCTCCCTTTGGCCTTTTCCGACCGATGACAAACCTGCACGGAATATCTCGCTCATATACGCGCCATAGTTCAAACCCAATGCAAGCACGCCAGCCCACAGTCCGGACAAAATAATACCCAGCTGCGGCAGGGCAAGGAAAAAGAAAAAGATCTGCAGGTACAGCGGAGTTCCACGGATGAGCGAAACGTAGAACGTGCTCAAGGCATACACCGGAGGGATTGTGGAGAGGCGTCCCAGCGCCGCGAGCAGAGCCAGGATCATGGCCAGGATAATCGAGAGAAAAGAAACGAGAAGCGTGTCATTGATTCCCCTGCCGATGAAAGCCATATTGCTTCTGATAAATTCGTAATCCAGCTGAATGGTCTTAATTCCAAGAAAACTTTGTCCGCTGAATAGGAAAAGAAGGATCAGCAGCAGTATTCCCCAGGACAAGGCAACATTCGCGCGGAAGTGGCGTGCCTGGCGTTGTTGTGTTTCAAAAAGTAAATTGCCTTTTGCTACTTGCTCAGCCGTGTCGCGGGCGATGGTAGATTCTGCCATTATGCAGCCTGCTCTCTCTAAAAGATACGGAAAAGCATGGAAGCAGGTACACCTGCCTCCATGCTTCTATTCAAGACAACTTATTTGGGAGCCTGGGTCAGGTCCGCACCGAACCATTGGTCGGAAATTGCGGTCAAACGGCCATCGTTGTGCATGGCGTTGAAAAGATTATCCACTTCGGCGCGCAGGGTGTCAGTGGGAAGGGTTGATGATTTGTCAAAAGCCGCTGCCAGATCTTCAGAGTAAACAGGCGATCCGAGCTTGACAACCGGGAAACCCGCCGCGATGTTCGCATCCACAACGGTGTCAGAAGTGACATAGCCAACGAAGTCTTCGCGTCCGGCGGCAATTGCCTGGGCGCATTCCTGGTCAGTTTCAAGCGCCACAACGGTTACATTGGGAGCCTGTGCATAGACCGAAGAGTCAGGAAGGCCAAGGGCTTCCATGTCATGGTTGAGCCATGATTCGTATGTGGTAGCTGCGCCGGCGCATAATGACTGGTCTACGAGATCCTCCAACGAGGTGAAGCCAGAGTCAGCGCGCACGGCTACGACGGCAGGTGTGTAATAGTAAGGAACACTGAAATCAAGGATTGCCTGACGGGCAGGGGTGATGGTCATGGAGCCAACGCTCACATCCCATTTGTCTGCCCAGCTGCCGGCGGTGATCGCATCCCACGAGGGAGTGGCGAAGCAGGTTTCAACGCCAAGTGAATCGCCAATGGCTTTTGCCACGTCCACATCGAAACCTTGCATTTCGGCGGTGGTCAGGGTGTCAGAGGGGCACTTGGTACCGGAGGCACGTGAGCCTGCGGTGTTGAGGAAGGATTGCGGTTCGTAGTTCGGATCCGTGGATACTAAAATGTAGCCGCGCTCTTTGATCGCATCGAGCAGGTTATCTGCCTGGGATGCGCCCCCGCCTCCACATGCGGCGAGCATGAGGGAAGCTGCGATCCCTAAAACCAAAACACTGTACAGTCTTTTCATTAGATTTCTCCTCCAAGATTTTTGAATCTTTCCTTTATCTTTCCATGCATAAAACTGTGGATCCTACGGGACGGAACACCTCCTTCCATACCGGGATTGTTCCTCCAAGCATAGACTATTTTTATCAATTATGCAAGAGATTATGGAAAAAAATTGCATATTCATGGTTATAGTATATTGATGATCATTAAACAGGTTCTCTGGGAATCGCCGTGATGCTCGGCTGGATTGACAAATCCAGCCGCCAGATTCGGCGCAAATGCCAGTGTATTTCCTGCATGTACGGGATTTGGCAATCCCTCGTTAGCCGAATCACGGCAACTCCCAATGAGCCATTAAACAGTCAGTCTTTTGACAATTTCGGAATGGTAAAATTATAGGTATCAAATTCAGGAGGCAGTGCACATGTCTGCAATTTTCCCAAGCGAAGAGTGGCTCCAAGGGCTTGAGGCAAAACTCAACTCGGATGCACGTTACAACGAAGTTGCCAAAAACTGGGAAGGTGACCTGTTCTTCTTCATCGAGCCCGAAGGCAATCTGGATGAAAGACTTACGTTCTATCTGGACCTCTGGCATGGTACCTGCCGAAAAGTGGAATACAAGCCCGCAGCAGAAACCCATCCAAACCCCACCTTCACACTGACCGCTTCCTATAACAATATCACCTCGATCCTGACTGGCAAGCTGAACCCCATGACTGCCATGATGACATCCAAGTTGAGGGTCAAAGGCAGTATGGGGTATATGATGCGAAACGTGCCAACCGTGCTCGATTTTGTCCGCGTGGCACAGGACGCGACAACGGAAATTTTGTAGGATGTCAATGCGAAGCAATCTCCTCTACAGGAGTACGCACTCATCGACAGGATTTACCACCAAATAAACGGAAGATTGCTTCGGGCTGGTGCCCTCGCAATGACATGTGATCGTTATGCAACCTATTCTCAAAATTGAACTCACTACTGGCAGGACAGAAGAATACCGAATCCCTGAACAATGGGAAAAGGATTTCCTGGGCGGCGCATCACTCGCCGCTCGAATTTTGTATGCATCATTGAGTCGCGAACTCGATCCGCTGTCGCCTGAGGCGCCGCTGCTTTTCATGATGGGACCGATGACGGGCACAAACGGGCCAACGACAGGTCGCTTCGTGGTCTGCGGAAAGGGGCCTGCTACCGGTCTATGGGCAGAATCCAACATTGGCGGGTTCTGGGGTCCCGAACTGCGTACAGCCGGCTATGATGGTTTGTGGATCACGGGAAAGGCTGAGAAGCCAGTCTATCTTTGGTTAAACGGGAACAGGCTCGAGATCCGAGATGCCGCGCATTTGTGGGGGCAGAATACATACACCACGCAGGAAAGAGTCAAAGAGGATGTCGGTGAGAAATCTGCGCGCGTGTGCGTGATCGGGCCGGCAGGGGAGAGGCGAGTCCTGTTCGCTTCGATCATGTGTGATCATGGGCGCATGGCCGGGCGGACCGGCATGGGCGCGGTAATGGGCGCGAAAAATCTCAAAGCGGTTGCAGTCCATGGCACGCATCAGATCCCTGTTTTTGATCTGACGAAATATATGCCGTTGCGCTCGGAAGCCAACCGAAGCCTGAAACAGGATAATGAAGCAAAGGTGTTGCGTGAACTTGGGACTGCGGGCGCGGCCAATTATGCAGAGTACATGGGAGCCATGCCGGCCAAATATTTTTCACGCGGCTCGTTCGAAAATGTAGATAATATCTCAGGCGCGAAGATGACCGAGACGATTTTGACCGGACGAAGTGCGTGCCAGGGATGCGTGATCGCCTGCGGGCGCGTGGTGAAATTTGGTGATCAGGCAAAG
>JBDTPH010000332.1:0-7936 GCA_039932795.1 Chloroflexota bacterium | reverse complement strand
TCTTCATCTCCTGGGCGATCCTGCACTTCGTCTGGAAGGATAAGGATACCAACTTCGCCCGCATCTCCTCGCTGGCAATTGCTTTATTGTTCGTGGGACTGATTGGCACATTCCCTCCGTTTTGGCATCTGCTCAAGGGCAGCTAACCAATCTGGCTTCAGCAGAACACCCACAGAAAACTACTCGCACCATGGACAGCTGCGATAAAAGGAAAAACAAAATGAAAAAAGTTAATTGGTTGGTCGTTGGAGTTTCAAGCATCGTCGGCCTTTTACTCCTGTTTGGAGGAGGCATGATGATGGGCGGCTGGGGCTATCGTGGATGGGGCATGATGGGACCTGGTGGCATGATGAATAATTGGGGATACTCCCCCTCTCCCATAGGTTGGCTCGGGATGACCTTCATGTGGCTGATCCCTGTCGGCCTCGTTGTTCTGGCAGTTTTTGGTATCGTCTGGCTTGTACGGAACGCCAGCAACGCGAAGCCCCCATCTTAATTTAGACTTTATCGGTAATTAGAAAAAACGTCCCGAAGGTTGTTGTTGGGCGTTCGAATTGCTCGAAATAAACCCTTCGGGACGGTGCTTGTATGTTATTTCCGATAACGTCTATTGTTCCTACCGCTGAGGGCAATGAAAGAAATATTGCATATGTGGTATGAATGTTACATCTGAGACAGATGCAATCAAGTCGGAATACGTAGGTCACACATCTTACTTTTCCAGCTCAAGCAACTTGGCCTTCATCTGGTCTATCTCATCCTGTTGACTTGAGATAATCGACCCACACAATTCCTTAATTTCCGCATCCTGAATGGCTGCCTGTTCACACATCAGGATGGCACCGGCATGATGAGGGATCATCGAGCGCAGGAATTGCTTATCTGAAACAGCCCCTTGCTGCCGGATCAGAAGGAAAAAGGCAAGGGCTGCAGCAACACTGGCTGCAATGATAAGAGCATTGCGTCTCTTGTCAGGATACATGGCTTTCATTAGGAAAAGCTCTAGTGGAATCATGGGGGCCGTCATGAGCCCTGCCATGTAAAACTGGTTGAAACTGTTATACACATTTTCCATACTGTTCACCATTGCGTACATTAGTATGTACATGGATATCAAAGAAAGCACCGCCATGATGAGCAGTTTCCGATAATGATTTTCGCCCATATTTGACATACTGTGATTTTTCTGCATTTTTTAGCCTCCGTTCATAAAACCAGTGAAAGGGTTATATGTCTTCACCCTCTCTGCCATAATTAACGTCCAACCTGGTCGGGTGTCACGCTCCGGGGCAGTCAGCATGGACCCACCATAACACCCGAGATCGACTAAAGGACATATGCTGGATGCAATTCAAATTGCCTATCGTGTATAGGCAATTCTGCCTATAGGAAAGCAGGCTGAAATCCGCTGTGACATGTTGTCAAATCCATATACACTTTGTACATATCTAATAAAGTAGGTGACACATGACTTTTCGCGATCCTGTTTGTGGAATGACTATTGAAACCCAAAGTGCCTTCACCACACGTGAGCATATGGGGCAGACGTTCTATTTTTGCTCTCAATCCTGTGTGGATCAATTTGACAAAAACCCACACCGTTACCTGACGACTTCCGCGACGACAGGTTTTAATCCTCAAGCAGCTCTCTCCCGAATTGAACTGCCTGTCAGCGGTATGCCGTTGTCAGAACATTCGACTCACCTGGAGGCAACTCTTCGGGCAGTGGAGGGCGTGCATGATGCAATCGTCAATCTAACGACCGGCAGGTTGGACATCAGGTATGACTCACGAAGAGTGGATGTGGCACAGCTTGTCGCTGCAGTCAAATCCATGGGCTTCCAAGTCGGCGGGACAAGTGTCAGGATTGGAATTGAGAATTTACGCTGCGCCTCGTGTGTGAAATTTATAGAGGATGAACTAAAAGCCACCCAGGGAGTTTTGAATGCGACCGTCAACATTGCCACCCAGGAAGCAACGGTGGATTATCTCCCACAAAACACTACGCTCTCACAGCTCAATGCAGCAATCGAAGAATGGGGCTACAAACCGCGAGCCTCGACAAGTGATACACCCGTTGACAAACAGGAAGAGGCGCACGCGCGCGAATATAGCAGGTTGATGAAGAAGTTTTGGTTTGCGGCCGCGGTTGCTCTGCCCGTGATGGCGACGGCGTACTATCAGGTCGTTCCCATCCTGCGTGATATGAGCATGGACTCTTTACGCATAGTCTGGGGTATCACTGCGCTTTTGACTCTGCCTGTCATGTTCTGGTCTGGCAGTGACTTCTTCACTGGCGCGTGGGCGGCATTCAAGCATCGCTCGGCTAACATGAACACGCTCATCGCACTTGGCACGGGTGCTGCCTGGCTGTATTCGACCTTCGCGATCCTGTTCCCCGCTGTTTTCCCCGAAGGGACATCAGAGCCATTTTTTGATGTGGTTGCGGTGGTGATCGCCCTCGTTGTTCTGGGACAGGCGCTGGAACTGCGCGCCAAGGGGCAATCCAGTTCGGCGATCAAAAAACTATTAGGTTTGCGGGCCAAGACCGCACGTGTCATTCGTGATGGCAAAGAAATCGATCTGCCGGTCGAAGAAGTATTGGTCGGTGATGTGATCCAGGTCCGCCCTGGCGAAAAAGTACCCGTGGACGGTGTTATCGTGGAAGGCAGTTCTGCCGTCGATGAGTCGATGTTGACGGGCGAGTCCATGCCTGCTTCCAAAAAAGTGGACGATGAAGTTATCGGAGCAACGATCAATAAGACAGGTGCGTTTAAATTCCGGGCAACCAAAGTTGGAAAAGATACAGCCCTGGCTCAGATCGTCAAGATGGTGCAGGACGCGCAGAACTCCAAAGCGCCGATCGCACGACTTGCCGATACGGTCTCCGGTTATTTCGTTCCCATCGTGATGATCCTGGCTGTGTGGACGTTCGTCATCTGGTTCGTTGTAGGTCCTCAACCCCAGCTCGTTTATGCACTGGTCACCAGCGTGACCGTGCTGATCATCGCCTGTCCCTGTGCACTGGGGCTTGCCACGCCGATGAGTCTCATGGTTGGAATTGGTAAGGGTGCGGAGCACGGAATTCTCATCCGCTCGGGTGAAGCTCTGCAAACGGCTCGCGCCATTCAAACGGTTGTACTGGATAAGACAGGCACAATTACAAAGGGCAAACCGGAGCTAACAGATATTGTCATGAGTGATCAGTCATCCGTAGACAGCGAGCAGTTACTACGACTGGCTGCCTCCGTTGAAAAAGTCAGTGAGCATCCACTGGCGCAGGCAATCGTTGAAGGTGCACAGGCACGCAAGTTGGCACTGGCGGAAGTAAAGGATTTTGAAGCCATTCCGGGCCACGGTGTTTCAGCAAAAGTTGAAGACAGGCATTTGCTGATCGGTAATCTTAAGTTGATGAACCGCGAAAAGATCGCTCTGGGTTCACTGGAAGAACAATCCAAATCATTAGCCGACGATGGCAAGACCCCCATGTATATTGCGCTCGATGGCAAGGCTGCCGGCATCATTGCAGTGGCAGATACTGTCAAGGAAGACTCTGCTGAAGCGATCAAGGTCCTGCAGAGCATGGGTATCGAGGTCGTAATGATCACGGGCGACAACCGCCGCACGGCGGAAGCCATAGCGCGCAAGGTTGGCATCACGCGTGTGCTGGCTGAAGTTCTGCCCGAAGATAAAGCTAACAATATTCATCTGCTCCAGGCAGAAGGCAAAAAGGTCGCTATGGTGGGCGACGGAATCAACGACGCACCCGCGCTTGCCCAGGCAGATGTTGGTCTCGCGATCGGCACCGGCACAGACGTTGCCATCGAAGCCTCTGATATCACCCTCATCAAAGGCAGTCTCAAAGGCGTGGTGACAGCGATCGAAGTCAGCCGCGCGACCATGAAGAACATTTATCAAAATCTTTTTGGAGCGTTCATTTACAACATACTGGGCGTCCCCGTCGCAATGGGAGCACTTTTTCCCTTCTTCGGCTTGCTGCTCAGCCCGCTCATTGCAGGTGCAGCGATGGCCTTCTCGTCAGTCACAGTCGTTGGCAATGCCAACCGCCTGCGCGGGTTCAAGCCCCGGCTCAGTGCGAAGTGAGTCCGTTATGAAAATCGAAATACTTTACTTCGATGATTGCCCTTCCTGGAAAACGGGGCTGGAGAACATGCGGTCTGCCCTCGAGTTTGAAGGCATCCAAGGAAATATTATCCTGATCAAGGTAATGAATGACCATGACGCGCGCAGGCTAAAATTTCTTGGCTCTCCCGACTTTGGGGTGGATAATCAAGCTCTCTGGTCTGAGGAACGTGAGAATTATTTATTGAATTGCCGTGTGTACCCTACACCTGATGGTATCAAAGGCTATCCCACTGTTTCCATGCTGAGACAACAACTCCAACAACTCAAAGGAGAATAATATGTCAAATCTACAGGTTTTTGTGATTCTTTCAGGCATCGTGATGACAATCTTGATCGCCTGGTATTTCTGGTTCGCCCCCAAGGCGCAGACCCGTGTTGCCGTGTCCGCATCTGGCGCACAGGAAGTAACTGTTACAGTAAAGGGCGGCTATACACCCGATGTTATTGTTGTGCAAAGAGGACGACCCGTGCGACTTACATTCACACGGCAGGAAGCCTCTGCCTGCTCAGAGATGGTACTCTTCCCTGATTTCAATCAGAGCGCCAAATTACCCGAAGGTGAGCAAGTTAACGTGGAGTTTACACCTGACAAGCCGGGCGAATTTGGCTTTCAATGCCAGATGGGAATGCTGCGCGGAAAGTTGATTGTTGAGTAGACTAAGATGAAGAATACGAGCTGGTCCACCCTGACAGCGGTAGCTGCATTTCTTATCGGTGTGATCCTGTTATGGAGTTTCGGCAAAGATTGGCTAAATTTCGACTCTCCATTGGTGTTCCTGGCCGGCTTGATAGGCGTCGCCATCCCAGTACTTATTTTTGCAACCTGGAAAATCCATCAGCACTCTGACGGGGATGGCAAGTAGCTTTTCGCTTCCTGTCATGGGAACGACACCCCAAACCACAACAGGCAATTTTGCTTATGGGTGACTGGGTTCCATGATCTTCGGTATGCTTGATCCAATGCCGCTGATGAGCAGAGCCATGTAAAATTGTGAACTACATACAATAAAATAACAATCAGGAAGGTCGTGTGTGAAATCCAGACAAGACTTTCCTGATTTTATGTGTGGGACTCTTTAGTCGTTTGTCATAGGCTATTTAGCCTATACCAGACACCGCCGTTTCACGCTGTTCAGTAGGCTCTGCCAGTCGTATCATACAAAGCGCAAGGACATAATACAGATAAATTAGGTCATATTTCATCTAATGCAATGGCATTTGTCACTGGTTCTCCCGCTGACCCATTGTTATCATGAAAAAGACCCATCATGGAGTACTGAATGAGCATTTCACGTAAAGTTATTTTTCTCCTACTCATCAGCTCGATTGCCCTGTTCGGGGTTACCGCTTGTTCCAGCCAATCAGAGTCGAGTGATTCTCATACGAACATGAACATGGCATCCATGGACATCATGCCGGCTGAGGTACAGTCTGCTCCGGTGACCGTTCAGGAGGCATATCAGTTCAACGTAGCCAATCCGGATATCATGAAGAATATCCCGTGCTACTGCGGATGCGGTAATGTCGGGCACACATCCAACTATGCCTGCTACGTAAGCAGTACAGATGATAAAGGTAATATTAAGTTCGATAACCATGCCCTCGGCTGCTCGATCTGTGTGGACATCACGCAGGATGTGATGCGAATGCTCGAAGATGGCAAAAGCCCACAGGATGCCCGGGCCTATATTGACTCGACATATTCCAAGTACGGGCCATCCAACATCCCGTAGTCATATGAACCCGCGTTTCTCTCTTCTCCTCTTTGGTATGGCTGGACTGGTAGTGGCATTTGCGCCGCTGCCAGTTCAGTCCATTGCTACTCAGGAGCATACCTTTCGGATCGACGCGCGACAGTTTGCCTATTCTCCTTCCGAACTAAGAGTAAACACAGGTGATAGCGTCACCATCCAACTGGTTAGCAACGATGTAGTACACGGCTTATACGTGGATGGCTACAACGTTTCCATGGAAGCAGATCCAGGACAAACTACCACACTCACATTCACTGCCAACAAGCCTGGCTCCTTTCGCTTCCGATGCAATATCACCTGCGGAGCGATGCACCCGTTCATGATCGGCAAATTGACTGTCGGTTCAAACAATTGGTTATATCGTTCGCTTGGATTAGCAGCGCTGGCTGTTATCGGCATGCTGGTTTCCGTAAAACAAAAAGCATAATTTCATCATGGCAAAGATTGAACTTACCCGTAATCGTTTTTTGAAGAATATCCTGGTGAACCGCTACCCTCAACTGGCAGTATTTGTCGTAATGCTCATGGGGTATATCTTCGCCATCCTTGCGGGTCTCATCGGCACACCCGTCGGCAGTCACAACTTCAGCATTGTCTTTGTATGGATCGCATGGTGGGCGATCCTGATACTTGTCGCAGTCCCCTTCTTTGGACGTGGTTGGTGTGCTGTATGCCCTATACCATTGCCAGGCGAATGGCTGCAGCGCGGTGCGGTCCTTGCTCCACCCGATAAAAAACCAAAATGGCTCAATCTGCGCGTGCCCAAGATGTTTCGCAACATGTGGCTGCAGAATATTTCGTTTTTATTGCTTGCTCTCTTTAGCAGCGTCCTGCTCACTACACCCAACATCACGGGAATTGTTCTGGCAGCAATGCTCTTTGCTGCCATCGGCTTAAGCATGGTTTTCGAACGCCGTGCCTTTTGCCGTTACCTCTGCCCGGTGGGCGGATTTATCGGCATCTATTCACAGACCGCACCCATTGAATTGAGAATAAAAGACAAACAGGTATGTGCGAACTGTGAAGGCAAACCTTGTTACAACGGTTCATCTGCAGGCTATGGCTGCCCATGGGATGTCTTCCCTGGCGGATTAACAAAGAATACTTACTGCGGCTTGTGCATGGAATGCATCCGCACCTGCCCGTACAATAATATTGCAGTGAATCTACGTTCTTTCTCCGCCGATCTGGCCAAACCGTCCACTCGCCTGGATGAAGCGTTCAAAGCGTTCATTATGCTTGGTTCTGCGATGATCTATGCCGGCGTACTATTGGGCCCCTGGGGCATGCTCAAGGACGCGGCATACAATGTGGGTTCGTCTGCATGGTTTGTGTACGGCCTCGTTTTTCTTGTATTCATTTTTGGTGTTCTTCCGGGCTTCTTCACCCTTGGCATTTTGAATCGAAAAAGCACCATCTTACTCAAGCAGCGCTTCGCTTCTCTCTCCACCGCGCTCATTCCATTGGGGTTGATGTTCTGGGTTGCCTTCAGTCTTTCGTTCGTATTGACGAATGCATCCTACATTCTGGCTGCCTTGTCCGATCCGCTTGGGCTCGGCTGGAATCTGTTCGGCACGGCAAATACCGCATGGCAACCGATGCTCACCACTCTTCTCGCGCCCGCCCAGACACTTGCACTGGTCGGCGGTCTCATTTGGTCGGCGCGCACGGCGCAAAAAGCAACAAACGAATTAAGAGTTTCATCCATTCCTGTGATCGCGTACTCGTTCCTGCTTACGACGATTATGCTCTGGCTACTGCTGTGAAACGCGCTGAGCTCTTTTCCCGTTTGTTCATCATCGCGGGGCTTCTGCTTGCGGTCGGTGCACCGTTGCTGTTGTGGATGCGTACGCCGTTGATCCATGTCAGCATGGCAGAGGATGGTGGCTGGCATCCGGATACATTGAAAGCGGAAGTTGGCAAGCCCTTGGAATTACATCTCACATCGGACGATGTGGTACACGGCTTCGCAGTCGGTCAGATGGACATGGAAAGCGTGGACGCGCTGATCGAAGCCCTTCGTGAATACAAGGGAG
>JBDTPH010000331.1:0-7656 GCA_039932795.1 Chloroflexota bacterium | reverse complement strand
CACTGACGCTCCTTTTTTACCTGACTTTGTCACGCCTTTGCCCTGAGTAGTTACGGCAAAATATCAATTAGTGCAAGGATATCGCAGACTACATCATCCTGCTGTTTACTAATCCACGGAGTATTTGAAGTGATTTCTTCACCATAACTCATTTGATTCTCTCGCCAAAACATGGTTCTCTGAAATCCCATACCCAAGCAGAAAAAAGAAACATCCGGTTTCTCTAATTTGTTCTCAGCATTTAAGTTCTTAAATCTCCTAATCTCCTTATTTAAGCCATCTCGTATTGTTTCGATGCGAGGCTCACCTTTACCATCCTTCTTTTCCCAGTTGCGCCGCATGGAATTAGAAACATCGACAATAACACCAACAAGGTCAGGGATTGTAGTTTTTGCGGCCATATTATCAATTAGTCTTCCGGTTTGACTTTAAGGGGCTTGTTAGAATATCAATTAGCTCATCCAGCATTTCTTCTTGATTTACTTGCAGGAAAAGTCGGGCGCTTTCAGGCACTTTCCATGATTTCTTAATAGCCATTCTGCTTATTGATTTAGTAAGAATATTTTCATGTTTCATTTCGGATGAACAATAAAATAATCTTCTGGCGCCCTCTGTCCATTCTGGTTGATCTTGGGAATACAAAGAACGATTTTGTAAAATAGATTTTTTTCCTATATATCCAGTTGCAATTTCAATCCCAATGGATTTCATCGAATCACAGACGCCTAATATCTTTTCACTATTTTTTTCCTCAGTTTCACCTTGACTAAGGATTAATAGCAATGGATATTTATAATGTGGCTTTTTCATCTCATCAATAAACCGCGCATTTGCGATTTCTAACGCAAGCTCTAGCGAAGGATCCTCTCGCCCTATATCGGATAATTGTTGATTGATTGCTTCGCCATATACGTTCCAATTTCTATGAAGTTCTGAAGCATTTGGCGTAATTGGCAAACCTTTTGCTTCTGCTACCTCTGCAAACAAGTCTCTAACTACTCCCGATTCTTTAGGGGCATTCTTAGCCGATAGTAACTCAGCAAAAATACTATTTATCGTATAGTTTACATTGCCAAGGCCGTACCCATAAAGGAAGAATCTAAATCTTGGAAGAATTTCCTCTTTAGATTTTGGCGCCTGACAATATTTATTTGCCCCTTCTATAAAACTTTCAATAGCCTGCGTTGCTCTTTTAGTTATGGACGGATCGTTTTCTGAGAGTTCAGTTACTAAATTAGCCATTGGTTGAGAAAAATCTACTACCATCCCAATAAGCAACGGACTTGTTACATCGATTTCTTCCTGATTTGTTACCTTGTTAATCCCATCGTCCTGATTGGATTTTAACAAGACCTTTTTGGAAGATGCTTTGCGCTTTTTGTTTGAGTGGAACTCAACAAGCAGTTTTTCAATATGGTCGCGAATTAATCTTTCAAACTCTTCTTGAGAATCATATGTTCTGTAGAGACCTTGATTCTTACCTCCTGTTTCAAACTCCTTAAAAAAAGTGTCGATTTGTTTCTTGGCATTACTGTCTGTAAGTAAAGACTCTTTGACCGGACGAACACAACGATAAAACATAATTCGTGGCTTGCCAGTTTCATGCCAACTCTCATATGCGGCATTAAATTCTTCATGTGTTCCTGACTCGGTTGGGCTCTTTCCGCCTGCTGGCATGCCATATCTATTCCACAATATCCCAATCATTATGTCCCAGGTTACCACAGGAATCTGGTCAAATATAACTTGTTGACCGCGACCCATGTTTGGAACGACATCGGACCACTCTTTCATTTCTAAAATAATGCCAAGATAATCTGCCAGTCCTTTATTTAATTTGTCAATAACAAGAGACAAACGTGAACGTTCATCAGCTACATCATTAGGTGATGCGACAAAGATGCGTATTTTTTCGTATTTTGCCTGTTTCATATAAACTCCATTAATTCATGAGCTCTGTATGATGATTGTGTTGATGATACTTCAAAAATATTTTTTGTTAGCAGAAGTTGTATTATTTATGTTCAAATCCAGACGCACGAGGGAAGATGAGTCTGCTGAATGCAATGTACGGTGTAAAATTAGTTTATGGATATTGACCTCCAAGTCCGCATTGCAGCATTCAACTGGCTTACAGAGCAGGTCAATGTGCATGGAGATGTACTGCCAAGAAAACTACTTGAGCAAGGATTTGTCTTTCAAGGTCAACGTATTCCCCTTGTAGCTCCCAATGGAATATTCACGCCCAAAAACTTTGAAATGCCGCTTTCCATTACAACGGCACCGAAGGGCCGTATGATGATCATTTCGGCAACGATAACTTCCTGATCTATCGTTATCGCGGCATGGACCCCAATCATCGTGACAATGTTGGGTTGAGGAAGGTATTTGAATTAAAACGCCCACTTGTATATTTGCATGGCATTGAACCGGGGAAATATCTGGCAACCTGGCCCGTTTATATTATTGGTGATGACCAAAGCGGCCTGACGTTTAAAGTCGCTGTGGATGATGCCTTGCCTGCTGTTGAATACACTCAAGCAAATGTTGCCCGGCAAGTTGCAGAAGTATCTGATGCGCGGCATGCGTATTTGACTGCCACTGTAAAGATCAGATTACATCAACGCGCTTTTCGAGAAAAAGTGCTTGATGCTTACAAATCTCAATGTTCTTTTTGTCGTCTGAAACATAGAGAGTTACTTGATGCAGCTCATATCATTCCCGACAATTTACCAGAGAGTACGTCAAAAATAGAAAATGGTATTTCTCTCTGTAAGCTACATCATTCTGCTTATGATGCCTTTATTATCGGTGTGACACCTGATTATATTATCCAAGTGCGAGAAGATATTTTAGAAGAGGAAGATGGTCCCGTTTTGCTGCATTATTTGAAGGGATTGCACAAGTCCAAGTTGATTTTGCCAACTTCGACAAGTCAATGGCCGAGCCGGGATGCTTTGGAATGGCGATATAGTGGGTTTGTGAGGGCGTGAATCGGCGGGGTAAGTCCCAGCAGAGATGTTTTGGAACAGTGGTATAGTCGTTCCATCCGGGTTGGGTATATTATAGTGAGTGGATCATTACATTGACCAATGCGTTTTCGGGAGGGACCATGGTGGCAGAAAAATATGAGTATTTGGAATTCAAGCTGGGGCTCATTGAAAGCACGATCAGTTTATACATCCAGCGGATGGACATCTGGGAGGATCAGTTCTATAAGATCAAATATGGATGCATGGCCGTTATATTAACTTTACTGGGTTTTCGGTACACAACCTCCCCGGACGCACCCTTCCTGAGCTACATGGCACTGACTGCCACAATCGTTTTCTGGTTGTTCGAGTCAACATTACGTACAACATTTTTCCGTTACATGGCAAAGCTGGACCTGCTGACGGAAATCATAAACAATAAGACCGTGATGGAAAATGCGTTCAAAACTGGTGACCTCAGTGCAGCAAGGATATTTGACTTTGATATTCGGACCTCAACGCTGAGAAAAACGATTGATGGTTTTGTAGAAACAGCCCATTTCGAAAAACCCGCTGAAGAGCGGAAACAGCTGGCCGCGAAGATGTTTGAACAAAAAAATAAAATAAGCAGGGTCTGGAGTTCGCTCAAATTAAAGAATATGATTGCGTTCTATGGAGCCTTGATCGTACTGCAACTGATCGCATTACTTTTCTTTGTATAAAACACTTTAACGAATGGCGGCCGTAGGTGTCCGCTTGTGAGGAATACTTAACGTAAAAGAGCGGCTACTTTGAGCCGCTCTTTTACGTTATTTCTTTTCTGGTATCGCAGAGATCAGGGCACGCAAGGCTTTATTCACCTGTTCTGCCGAGGTAAACACCTTTGCAACATCCGCCTCGATCATAACGATCAAGGGTTCATCCTTCAAATGTTTGGCAAAACGATTTGGCTTCGCTTTGCTGTGGTCGAAATGATATTCGGAAGCCATGTCCTGTACTTTACGGGATTTGGTTGTGGGCGTTTTCTTCATATATTTCCTGTAGCTTTGGTTGGATCCCGCTTATCGCTACAGTCCAAACCAGCGGGCGCGGCGGCTCGAGCCAAAGTCCTGTTTCTCACCTGTGATCTCAAGGGACGGTTCGGTGAAGCTGCCTGTGGGTTTGGGACCCGAAAGGAAGTCCACATCCACGCGGCCGACGAGGTCGCCTCCGAACTCCACATAGCAGATGCCATCTCCCTTATAGGCGGAGGGCCCTTCGCTTCCCTGCATCTCGGCAAGAATGGATGCGGCAGCGACGCGGGCAGCGGTTTCGGCAAACACGCCGGCCTTTGCCGTCCCGACACTGGTCACATCCCCGATCGCGTATACGTGGGGAAAGCGGGTCTTCAGGGACTTGGCGTCCACGGGCACCCAGCCGTCCTCGGTCATGCCGCTGGCTGCGACCACCTCCGGGACGCGGTGCTTCGGGATGCCGAGGAACAGGTCATAGGGCATTCCAGTCTTATCGTCCAGGATGGCAACGCCGCGCTGCGGATCCAGCGCACGCACCAGCCGATCCGGAACGTAGGTGATCCCCCGCTCCTCGAAGGCTCTGAGCAACGCTTTAGAGGTGGCAGGCGATGGCGGGATCGGGATGCCGAACGGGATGACCAGGCTGATCGTACAGGCATCGCGCACCCCGCGCGCTGTGAGATGGTCATGCAGTAACAACGCGGCTTCGCTCGGCGCGGGCGGACACTTGAACGGGGTGGATGTCACGCCGACGATGGCGTGTCCCTTCGAGAACGTGGGGATCACGTCCCGCAGGCGTTCCGCACCTGCAAACGTGTAGAACTCATTTCCGCCCTCCACAAGCCCGGGTGTGCCATTGAGATCATAATCAGCGCCAAGCGCAATGACCAATACATCCGCTTCGTACGTCCCCATGTCTGTGGTGACGCGGCGCGTTTCGGGGTCAATGGCGGTGATCGTCTCCTGGCGAAAATCCACGCCCGGCTTCCTGATGCTACGATAAGGAACATGCACAGACTCGGGAGACTTGCGGCCGAACATCACGTCCAGTTTTGAAAAGCCAAAGTAAAACGAATCATTGCGGTCGATCAAGGTCAGATCCAGAGTATCGCCGATTGCCTCTGACAAGATGGAACTGAGTTCGAGACCTCCAAACCCTGCTCCAAGGACCAGCACTCGTAATTTCATGATTAGCTCCTTTTTACCGATCAGTAACTCTGACCGATTTTATCCCAATACGAATGAAAATAAATTTTTGAAGATGGCATATACGCAGCATAATTGGAGCAATGCAACAAAAGCTCCGAGACCCTGGGAAGAATCTCGGAGTTCCTGTTTTATCCAACCATTGCCAGTAGGCTGTTCCAAGGCGCTGCGATGTTTTACCTGCGGCGAAAAAAGTAAACCGCGGCAAGAAGGGCAAAGATCGCAGCGATCATTAAGGAAGGGTAAGAGATGAAGTCGAGCCATGCAAAACCCAGCATGATGAGAAAACCCGAAAGCATCATGAAACCAATCATCTTATTCTTCCAGATCTCTTTTTGAGAGATAAAGAAAACGCCAGATATTAAAGATAATGTCCCCAGTAGCGAAAATAAATTGATTGGGTAATCGCCAAGGAAAGCGTATAGTTCGGCATTGATTCCATCCAGAAATGCAAAAACAGCGAATGTGATGAACCCTAAATTCCTCGGTATTTCTTTCTTGGAGATGAAAGAAATACCAACGAAAACACCTGCAATTCCATAAAGTATGAATGAGGCAACTTTTAATGAATCAGGTAAACTTATTAAACCATTATCACGGATTACAACTATGACAGAAAGTAAGGCAGCCAGTATCAAATAGATCGAAAGTATCATGGTAAAGATGTTCTGGCGGGCTCCCTTCTCCATGAATTCGATGGTCGAATTTGGGCCAGGAGATTCAAGTGAACCACTCCTCGATTTTTCCTGTATTCTGCTCATGAGAACGGGTCCCAGAACAAGATTGCCAACCATCCAAACGGCGAAGAATTGATCCTGCCACCACCAATCATTATTGTATTCATTAAGAATGGTGATTAGCCATCCAAGAAAGATGGCTGCTGCCGCGTTGGTCGCAATCCATGATCCTCCCAATGCATTTGGAAAGAGGATCACCTGCATGAGACTCACCAAACCTGCCACAACACAGAAAAGGATGACGACGGATGGGATGAGTCCATCGTCATATAAGCTACTACCTACCCTATTGAGAATTGCAGTCCCTAAAACTGTCGCTCCAATCCATTTCGCCCAGAAAAGGATACGTGTATACGCTGGGGATGCCAGTGGATGTTCAGCAGAACCGTTCGCTTTTTCAACATCGGGTCGCGATGCTTGCCTCTGGGCAGCCGGTTCGATCTCAGCAGTCGTTGCCGTGGATGTTGTCGGACTGACACTTATCACGCTGATCGTTTCCATTATTGGTTCAACGGTTGGCTTTGGAGGAGGTGGTTTAGTGACAGCAGCGCGCGCCTGCTCAAACTCCGCCAGAAGCTTCGCGGCCAGGGAGGAAATCCTGCGACTGTCATCTCCCTTCATTTTTTCGAGAGATAAAATGGCCAGCTCAACCATTTCCGCATCACGCGAACGGAGGTAGCTTCCCAATTCGCTGACGGCGCTCTCCCGAATACCGACAAATGAACTTGTCAGTGCCTGAATGAGTTCGTAGGGCAGTTCAACCACTCGCTTTTTGACAAAGGGATTCCTGGCGATGATCAGGTCGCCCTGCTGGTTGTACGACCACTTGTGAGGCACCTGTCTTGGGGTCTCTGAAACCACCTTGTCATAGGTATAGTCATACCATTCATCGAGCGAGATGTGCCCATCGTTGTTCACGTCTGCTTCGCCTGTCTTTAATCCTTCCAGCAGAAAGTGTGTGAACAGGGAGAGTTCTGTCTGCTTGATGACCTGGTCGCCTTCGAGCGCATACTGTGTCGAGTCGGATGCGGTCAGCACCACACGCCCAAAGCCGCTGCCTTCAAAGGTGGTTTCTGTGATCGCCTTCTGTTCGCCTTTTGTTCCGCGTGCAAATGCTCCGCTGTGGCAGCAATCGAGGACGAGTATCTGGCGTTTTGAACGGCAGCTGTCCATCTCGTCTGCAAGAAACGATGATGGGATGGAGGTTGCCTTGAGCAGGTTTACCTGTGTATCCCTGAGAGCAAGATACAGCCGCCCCCGATCATCCAGGATGCCGTGCCCCGAAAAATAGAGCAGGACTAGATCGTCAGGTTTTTTATTGATCAGGAATGTGCTGATGGCTCGGCGGACCTGGGTTTCGGTCTGGTTGATCAACGGCGTCACTTCATCGAAGGAACCGATTGCTTTATCACCCAGCACCTTCGCCAGCGCCTGTGAATCGGCGGCAGGTGTTTTTAACTGTGCCAGCTTCTGGTCATCGTACCTGTTATTACCGATAATGAGGGCGTACTTCATAAGAAGTTACTTTTCAACAGATTTATTCAGGGCTTTAATGAGGGTTGCCAGGTCTTTTGCAGAGGTGTGGGTGGGGTCATATTCGATCTGTGCCGTTCGTTTCCCAACCTTAACTCTTACCTTGACGGGTGTGGATGGCTTTCGTTCCACCCATGATTTCAATAATTCAAACAGAGGCGGCACGATCGTTGGGGCAAGCGTAACCGCCATTTG
>JBDTPH010000330.1:0-2907 GCA_039932795.1 Chloroflexota bacterium | reverse complement strand
TATTCCGCTAAGTTAGCACTCTTTGCCATTTTTGTCAAAACACAACAGTCGAGTATCTTAGATTCAACTCGTAAGTGCAACTTTGAAGGCAGTGAAAATGGGAACGGATGGTAGAATCAAACCATCTTGTTCCCATTTTTTATACAGGACTGCCATGCTTCTCACAATTGACATCGGTAATACCAACGTCACACTCGGTCTGTATAGCGGCAACGTTCTGGATTCGCACTGGCGGCTTGCCACAGACCACGCCCGTATGCCCGATGAATACGGTCTGCAGTTCCAGGGGCTTTTACAGAACGCGGGGCACACCATCAAGGATCTAAACGCAATCTGTCTCGCGTCTGTTGTGCCGCAATTGACAGGCCGTGTAGTGCAGGCATGCAGGGAATATCTTGAACAAGAGCCTTTTATTGTAGATGTTGGAATTAAAACTGGAATCAAGGTACGTTACGAAGATCCAAAGGGAGTTGGTGCAGATCGCATTGCCGACGCTGTGGCAGTGATGTACCTGCATGGCGGCCCTGCCTGTGTGATCGACTTTGGGACCGCTACAACATTCAACGCGCTCACCAAGGATGGTGAATATCTTGGCGGGGCGATCACTGCCGGCATCAACCTTGCAACTGAGGCACTCTTCACACATGCTGCAAAACTTCCGCGTATTGACCTGCAGAGACCTCCCTCAGTCATTGGCAGGAATACCGTCCATGCCATGCAGGCAGGTCTGTTGTTTGGATATGTTAGCATGGTGGAAGGCATGGTTGAACGCTTCCGACTGGAACTCGGTCCACAAATGAAGGTTATCGCAACGGGCGGTCTGGCTGAGATCATTGCGCAGGAAACTGACGTGATACAAATCATCGCACCCTGGCTCACGCTGGATGGTTTACGCATTCTCTGGGATCTGAATCATCCACTGTAAGAATTTGAAAAGATCTTTTGTTTCAATAGTGCTGGCGACGCTTTTCTCACTTGGATGCGGCGTATACACTTTTATTTCACAGTCCGTTCCCACCTCTGTCATCGAACCTTCCCGGACTTTGAGTCCGCGGCCTTCGCAAACGGAAACTGCCACCGCCACGCAAACTTTTCTGCCCACTGAAACCCCAACCGCTTCCCCATCCCCAACATTCACAGATACTCCAACGCTGATCCCGGAGCCGCAGTGGCACCTGCAGGGGCCCGCTGAAGTCGTTGTGCCTATTCTCCTCTATCATCACATTGACATTTCTCCAAGCGATAATTTTTACTACTTATCGCCAAATGAATTTGAAGAACAAATGTATCTCTTGCGTGAATGGGGATACACAACAATATCCGTTGAACTCCTGGTCATGGCGATCAAGGCAGGTGCACTCCTGCCTCCCAAGCCAATCATCCTGACCTTTGACGATGGAACAATCAGTACGTTCACCAATGCTTTGCCGATCATGCAGAAATACAATTTCACAGGGACTTCGTACGTTGTTTACAACTATATTGGCGGGAATAATTATATGAGTGTGGACCAAATCCGCGCACTGACCGATGCAGGCTGGGAAATCGGCAGTCACAGCCTCAGCCATATGGAGTTGACAAAAAATCCGGATCGCGAGCGCGACGAGATTGTGGAGTCGCGCAAAAAACTTCAATCCCTGCTCGATGTGCCCATCCTGTCCTTTGCGTATCCCTTCGGGGTTTCTGACAGAAGCTCAACGGATTACGCGCGTTTTGCGGGGTACATGGCCGCGGTGGGTTTGGGGAATAAGTCGCTTCAGAGCGAGCGGAATTTGTTTTATCTCTACCGAATGGAAGTCAATCGAAATATGGATCTGGCAGCCTTCGCCTCGCTTCTCCCCTGGCGGGAGGATGTGAATAACCTGCCCATGCTCACGCTTATTCCGTGAAGTAATAAGCTGTCAGATGTGTAGATGGACAGACGTTCAGCAATCCAGTGCAGCCGGGTGCAGGAACGAAATTCGGCCTTATTCACTTGACAGTGATCACTGTTAACAGATCTCTTAGACGATTCGCCTTGTCACACTTTTTCGGGCGCGCTATAATGAGTGCCGCCAGTAAGGAGTAAGAAATGCCCGTTTATACATACCGCTGCGAATCGTGTGGTGTACAGTTCGAGCGCCATCAATCATTCACCGACGCGCCATTAAAGACCTGCCCGGAGTGCCGTAAAAAATCATTGAAGAAAGTGATCACTCCCACCCGCATCATCTTCAAAGGTTCAGGATTCTACGCAACTGATCATCGATCTCCATCAGGTGATGTGTCGCGTGAGAGCAAGTCTGAAAGCAAGAGCACGGAAACAAAGGAAACAAAGAGTTCTGAAACCAAAAGCTCTGAAACAAAAAGCAGTGATAAGAGCGAGTAAACTACCACCGCCATAGGCGGTGGCTTTAGAACCATTACGCCTGGAAGGCGTGCTCTTACTGTACCTTGTTAATCGAACAACTTTCCTTGCACAGCTTCGACTTGCTTTTCCTGCTTCTCCTGCCATTCGACATACTTTCGGATTTTCTCCTCATCCAATCCAACCGTACTGACACAGTAACCTCTCGCCCACAGGTGTCGTCCCCAGTACCGCTTCGCCAAGCTTTCGTATTGTTGGAACAATCGTATCGCCAGCTTGCCTTTCAGGTAGCCCATCAACTCTGACACCGCATACTTCGGCGGTATTTCTACTACCAGATGTACATGGTCTGGTTGCACATTCAACTCCAGCTCCACTACCTGTTCCTTTTGCTTGCACAACTGATACACTTGTTGCCTGACATATTCAACTATCGCATCTTTGAAGATCCGATAACGATACTTCAGACAAAATACAATATGATACTTGCACTCATACAACGAATGTGATAACTTCCTAAATCGTGAGGTCATGATGGGTCTCCTTTGCTTGGTGCCAGT
>JBDTPH010000329.1:0-6769 GCA_039932795.1 Chloroflexota bacterium | reverse complement strand
TTACAAATCCCCATAACGCAAACGCGCTACATGTAAGCAGATAGGGTTCACGCATGGCAGATGCTCCGAGCAAAATACTTTCGGGGTAAAGGGCAAAGATCCATGCGCAAGCCCAGGCAACTTTTTCACCAAAAACCTGACTGACCGCCCTCCACAAGAACGGAATTCCCAGCGCGGCGAAAAAAGCCGAGAACAAAATCAGTATCAAGGGGCGTTGGGCGTCTGGTGAGAGATAACGATAGATCAGAGCATTGAATGCCAGCAGTCCCCCATACTGATCGGATGAATATTTTTTGCTAAACGCATCGGTGATCGGCTGTTCAGAGATCGCCAGGTTCCAGGCTTGATCGTCACGTTTATGTGCGTCGGTAAAAACATAACCTGCGCGGTCATCTTCATCAGTATGCCCGAAGATCGGCAGGCCCAGGTGCAACGTCACTCCAACGATGAGACGCAACAGGAACGCCAGTGCAATGACATAGCCCAGAGTTTTCCCAGCATTTGACCAGCGATAGGAAATTTTTAGAAAAGCAATTGAGAGAAGAAAGATGAAGGAGAATGAGACAAAACCTGGCAACCAGGTTCTCCCCTGGGTGGAAGCAAACAATGAACCCAATGCAAGTGAAAGGGGAGCGATGTAGAGGAAATCCCGGGTAGTCAAGTATTTTTCGTTCATGGAAATCCATTCATGATGCGTTGGGCACGGGCGGTCCAAGTATAACCTTGGGCCTCGTGCCTGGCCTGCCTGCCCAGCTGGTTACGAAGATTTTCATCCTGAAGCAGGCGCTCCAATGCAGACTTCCAGGAGTTTATGTCATCAGGCTTACAAAAAACTGCGTTATTCTCGTTCAGTACTTCGCTGATGACAGGCAGGTACGCTGAAGCAATAGCGCGGCCGCTAGCCATATATTCGAACATCTTCATGGGGCTGGCTACAGCGGCCGAGTCTGCAGTTCCACTGGAACCCATGATCGAGCGGCTGTATGGCATGAGCAATATATCTGCCGCGGCTTGATAGATGGGAAGATTGCGGTTGGGAATAAAGCCAGTAAAAGTGATATTGGATATGCCATTTGTCTCTGCGCGCTGTTTCCAAATTTCGATATCTTCAGGACGCCCGCCCACCCAGACAAAATTGGCACTGGTTCTGGTTCGTGCAAGCGCGAGGAAAAGATCCGCGCCGCGACCGGCGTAGAGGTGACCGGTGCACATGATTGTTGGCGCTTCGCGAAGGCCGATTTGACGGCGGGCAGTTACAGGGTCCGGCAATGAGGCGAAGCGTTCCAGGTCCACGCCATTCGGCGCAATGACCACTTTATCCACAGGGAATGGCAGGTGAAAGTCGCGTTCCAGAATATCCACCAGCGCCCGGGTAATGGAGACCAGTCGCTTACGCCCAGGTAATTTTGCAAAGGCGCGATGCCAGAGCGGACCGAAAAAACCCGTAGGCTGGATGTGAATTTCAAAGACAACGGGCAGGCCGCGTAACAAGCCAAAGACCGCCGATTGAGGAAACCACGAATAAACAACATCGGCTTTGAGGGCGCGGGCGCGGCGGACCGAATCCCATGTGAACATGCGCCGGCTCGAGGATGACAGCCACTCAATGGGAAAGTCAGTTTGCAGCCCATAATGCTTTTGCAGGTCAACGGAGGTATTCTTCGAACCCGGGACAACCAGCGTCACTTCATGGCCGATCTGCACCAAAGCCTGACAGGCTTTCATCACCTGGAGACTGTTGGCGGTATCGGAGGGGATGGTTGAACCCGCGATGCTAAGTATTTTCATGAGGCTTCTTCGCGTTTGATAAGCGTCAATCCCTGCCATGCCATCCAGAGAATGGAGATCAGCAGATAGCCTGAAAAGATGGCCGAGGCAACCAGATAATTACTGCGAGGCACAAGCCAAAAGATCAGGATGAGCTCCACAGCACCCACGCTTGCCGCCACAAAAAGTGGATAGCGTGGTCTTCCAAGCGCAAGCAACAGAGGCCGATTCCAATTGAACATATTTGCGCAGCCATAGCCCAACAGCAGGATAACAACGGCCGGATAGGCCGGGGCATACTCAGCACCAAACACAAACGGAATAAGCCACCAGCCCAACGCTATTAAGCCCCCGCCGGTAAGCAGCGTCCACACGCCTGCGATCGAAGTGACCTGTTTTAACAACTTGCGAGTGGCAGCCCACTGCTTCTGGGCAATGGTGCGTGTGATCTCTGCGTACGTGGGCCAGATGAACGGCTCGATCGGCAGCATCACCAGGTTGAGCAACGTCAATGCAAACCTGAAATAGCCTGCTTCCGCCGATGAGAGAAAATAACCGATGTAGAGCGGAATGTTATCGCGCGCAAACAGGTTGATCGTTCCATTCAGGTTTGTGCTCACCATGAAGTGGCCCATGGATTTCCAATTGGGGATGAGACGCAGTGGAGCGCGCACCCACCCACTTCCCAGGGTTCGCTTCACTTCGCGGACCGCGGAACTGGTGACCATTACACCAGCGATCGTCTTGCCGATCAGATATGCCGTTAAGATTTCAAAGACGCCGCGCTTCATGAAGAAGGCGATCAGGATCAATGTCGCTGTCGAAATACTTTGGAAAAGATTGGCGCGCGCTACACGATCGAAATGATTTGTGGTTTGCAGTACCCCAACGGAGGTCTCATAGACGAGATTCGCCAGCAGAAACAATCCATAGAATGCGAACAGAAAAGCAGACGTTTCATAGATGCGTGCCGCGAACGAAGCCAGAGCCAGCAGGACAAGATACGCAGCGACAGAGGTGAGCGCTTCGACAAGCCCGATCCCTTTGACAAGCGCGGCCGCGAGCTGCCTGTCATCCAATGCCAGTGCTGCACCCACATATTTGACAACCACTTCACTCATGCGGAAGGAAAGCAGGCGATTGACACCCGACACGAACACCATGATGATGCCAAACGCAAGACCATACTCTTGCGGGCTTAATAAGCGGACGACAAAATAGGTCTGCACCGCGCCCAGCACGGCAGAGACAGCGCTGCTACTGAACAGGTAACTGCTGTTGCGCACTACGCGCTGAAGCAGAGGGTCAGCCCGCAGGTTTGTACGTATCTTTTGAAGGAAGGACATTGTATTTCTGCTGTGCCCAGCATGCCATTCTTATTGAGTCAATATCTCGCTCGCCCACTCACGTTCGGCGTTGTACCATTCCACCAGTTTTTCAACGCCGGCCCGCATGTTGTATTGCGGCTCCCACCCAAGCAGTGCGCCCGCCTTGCTTACATCCGCCCAGTTGGTGAACATATCCGCCGGGTTGGGAGGACCGTGCTGCACATCCGCTTTTTTTCCGACGACATCCTCCACCAGCGTAACGAGGTTGTTGATCGTGATGACCTCGTGCCCGCCCAGGTTGATCACCTCATGCCCAACAGGTTTCAGTGCCAGGATCGTCCCGCGTGCAATGTCGTCTATGTAGGTGAAGCCGCGCGATTGCTCGCCATCTCCATTCACACGGACAGGGCGTCCCTCACTGATCCACTGCACAAAACGGAATAATGCCAGGTCAGGCCGTCCCGCGGGACCATAGACTGTGAAGTATCGCACCACACTGACATCGATCCCATACAAGTGATGATACGCATGACACATCGCCTCAGCGCCCTTCTTGCTTGCGGCATACGGCTGGAGCGGTTCACTGCTCGACGCAGATTCAGGCGTCGGGTAGGGAGGATTCGATCCGTAGATGCTGGATGTGGAAGCAACCACAAATTTTGCGGTCCCGGTCTGCCGGCAGATCTCCAGCATGTTCAGGGTGCCGGTCACATTGCTCTCCACAAAGACCCAGGGGTTGTCCACGCTGGCGCGAACGCCGGCCCGCGCCGCGAGGTTAATTACACCCTCGAACTTCTGGTTTTTGAATTCATCAATGATGGACTTGTCTGAAATATCCAGTTGGCGGAACGAAAAGCCGTCCATGGACTGCAACCGTTTCAGGCGATACTCCTTCATGTGTGGATCGTAGGCATCGTTCATGTTGTCAATACCCACAACCGTGTGCCCGTCCTTGATGAGCAGTTCAGATGTGCGGGCACCGATAAACCCCGCCGCACCAGTAACCAGATAGTTTGCCATTCATTTTCCTTTCATCCTACAGCTTGTCTAATTTACAAACGCACGATCTTTTCGGCATCCTTCACAAATTTGCGTGTCGCATTGCGGCTATCAAAAACGAACTTCGCAGAGTCGACGATGGCCTTGTAATCGTACGTTTTATGGTTGGTGATGATCACGACCCCATCCGCATCTTCGACAGATTTCATCAAGTCGGTAATGCTGTCCATGCGCCAGCCGTCTGCTTCGTGGTGGATGTGAGGAATGTATGGATCATGGTATTCGACCAGCGCACCCTTGCGCCGCAGCAGACCAATGACATCCAGGGCTGGCGATTCGCGCACATCATCAATATCCGGTTTGTAGGCCGCGCCGAGAATAAGGATCTTCGATCCCTTGAGCGCCCGGCCGCGGTCATTCAACGCTTCCATCACGCGGCTGACAACATAGCGCGGCATGTTGGTGTTGATCTCGGAGGCCAGCTCGATGAAACGTGCATTGTAGTGAAATGACTTCATCTTCCACGAAAGATACAGCGGATCGATCGGTATGCAGTGACCACCGAGCCCGGGGCCCGGTGTAAATTTCATGAAGCCGAACGGCTTGGTCGCGGCCGCATCAATGACCTCCCACACATCCACGTTTAGGCGTTCACACATGATCGCCAGTTCGTTGACGAGACCAATGTTGATCATGCGGAAGGTGTTTTCAAGCAGCTTCGCCATCTCAGCTGCTTCCGCCGAGCTGACGGAATGCACGGTGTTAATGGCGCCTTCATACCAGGCCGCTGCCACCTCACCACACGCTTCGGTGATACCGCCCATCACCTTGGGTGTGTTGATCGTAGTCCAATCCTTGCGGCCCGGGTCCACGCGTTCAGGGGAGAACGCCAGGAACCAGTCCTCGCCGATGATGAGTCCATGCTCGATGCCCAGTTTGGGAAGCAGGACTTCACGCGTCGTTCCCGGGTAAGTGGTTGACTCGAGCACGATCACCATGCCCTTGTGCATGTACTTTGCCAGCTCCTCGGTGGCCGAGATGATGAACGACATATCCGGGTCGCCGGTCTGACGTAACGGTGTCGGCACACAGATGCTGACCGCGTCCATTTCCTGCAGGGCAGCGAAATTTGTTGTGGCGGTCAAATGCCCGGACCTGACGAGTCTCCCGACTGCCTCGGTCTTCACATCCGGGATGTAGGAAACGCCCTGGTTAAGGGAGTCAACTTTTCGTGAGTCGGGATCGATGCCTGTCACGTGGAATCCCGCTTCACCGAAAACGACTGCCAGCGGCAGTCCTACATAGCCAAGCCCTAAAATTCCGATCTTTACTTTTTTTTCTTTCAGATTCTTGAGGAGGGTTTCTTTGGTGGACATTCTATTCCTTATGCTCCCCTCTCCTGCAGGAAGGAGGTTGGGGGTGGGATCAATTTTATTTCTTTCGAGTTGTTTTCGTTTTGGGAGCAGATTTTCCCAATGCTGTGCGAGCTTCCTTTAATAGTTCGGGTAGTTTTCCAAAATCCTCAAGCAACATGGGCTTGAACCTGGGTTGGTGCAGCGCTGCGGCAGGATGGAACATCGGAATCATAAAACGCCTGCCAACTTTTTGCATTTGCCCATGGATTTCTGTGATCCTGGCACCCTGGATGAATTTGTTCATGGAATGACGCCCCAATGTCACAATGATACTTGGATTGACAATTTTGATCTGGTTATCGAGATAATTGGTTGTACAGGTTTCGACCTCGACAGGTTGTGGATCCCGGTTGCCCGGCGGACGACACTTGACCACGTTCGTGATCCAGACATCCGCGCGTGTCACACCCGCCTGCTCCAGTAATTCATTCAGGAACTTGCCGGCCGCGCCCACAAACGGACGTCCCAGCTTGTCTTCGCGCGAGCCGGGTCCCTCACCAATGAACATGATCTCAGCATGCGTGGGCCCCTCACCGGGCACTGCCGTCGTGCGCCCCTTATGAAGTTCGCATTTTGTGCAAACAGAAACCTGCTCTGCAATTGTTTCCAAAGCCTCTTGCGCTTTCATCCCTACTCCTTATTCACCGTTGAACCATCGTCATGCCAGAGATGAACGGCGTGCAACGATCCCAAATTCATGAGGATCGCATCTTCCTCGTTATCCCTGTAATAACGCTTGCGGCG
Source organism: Chloroflexota bacterium (assembly GCA_039932795.1). GTDB lineage: Bacteria > Chloroflexota > Anaerolineae > Anaerolineales > Villigracilaceae > Defluviilinea. The sequence continues at coordinate 516 of JBDTPH010000329.1, read as the reverse complement.
GCCCGCTTCCTCAAAACCGAATTTTCGATACATTTCCTGCGCGGCGAGGTTGCTCTCGCGCACCTCCAAAAAGGAGCTGTGCGCACCCTCCTGCATTGCATGGATCAACGTATGAGACAGCAACTTGCGCCCAATTCCCTGCCTGCGAAAATCGGGGTGCGTGGCAATGGTGGCAATGTGGATCTCATCCACGAACAGCCAGCCCACAACCATGCCAACGACACGTTCGTCCACTTGGGCCACCCAGCAACGCGAAGTTGGGTTGTCGGTCAGTTCAAAACGAAAGGACCTCTCGGGCCATGGCAGGCTGAATGAGATATGCTCCAACTCGATGACGGCGGGGATGTCTTCCAGGGTCATCTTGCGAATCAGCAGGCTCATGACGCAATGGGTTCAGCCGTGTGCAGATAGATCGGCGCGAGCGAAGCCTGGTCGTCCACTTCGCCTTTTTGCCAGCGCGCCCATGCAAGTTCTGCCAGGACTGCCGGGCGGCGTACGGATTGCGCCGGCGAGGTA
>JBDTPH010000328.1:0-4062 GCA_039932795.1 Chloroflexota bacterium | reverse complement strand
ACCCTCTTCGAGCCCATTTGGAATCGCCGTTACATTGACCACATCCAAATCACGGTGGCCGAGCAGGTTGGCGTGGGACATCGTGGCGGCTACTACGACCACTCCGGCGCGCTGCGCGACATGCTCCAAAATCATCTTCTGCAAATCCTCTCGTTGATTGCGATGGAGCCGCCCGTTGCTTTCAATGCCGATGAAATCCGCGCCCGCAAAGTGGATGTCCTGCGCGCGATTCGTCCCATTCCTACGGATGACCTGTCGCACTACGCGGTGCGCGGACAATATGCCTCTGGCTTGCTGGAAGGTGAACACCTCCCGGGCTATCGCAGCGAACCGGACATTGATCCTGCTTCCACCACCGAAACATTTGCCGCCCTCAAACTTTTTGTAGACAACTGGCGCTGGCAGGATGTCCCGTTTTATTTGCGCACAGGCAAAAGGCTGCCGCAGAAAGTTTCACAAGCCATCATTCAGTTTCGCCCAGTGCCGCACCAATCCTTTCCCGTCTCCGCCAGTTTCGACTGGCAGCCCAACCGCCTTGAAATTGACATTCAACCAGATGAAGGCATTACCCTGCACTTTCAGGCAAAACAGCCCGGCGTGACCTTGCGACTCAGCCTGCAGGAAATGCGCTTTCGTTACACCGAAGCCTTCCAAACTCCTGCGCCCGAAGCGTATGAAACACTCCTTTTGGATATTATGCGCGGCGACGCGACTCTTTTCATGCGCGCCGATCAGGTGGAGAGTGCGTGGAAAGTAGTCGCTCCGGTGCAAGAGAATTGGAGTTCCGCCCCGCTCTCTGATTCCGCTTTTTATCCCAGCGGCAGTTGGGGACCAAAAGAAGCGGACGCGCTCATCGCAGAAGATGGCGGTTGGCATAATCCTTTGCTCGAGCGGGCAAAAACGTAATATTTTAGGAGGCGCTTTATGAGCAATGAATCCATCGCTCCTGGTTGGCCAGGGATTCCGCCTCGTTGGACATCCAGCGCCAAGAGCGGTGTGGGAACCGCCTTAAGTCATTCAAGCCGAGTCTGGTTTACACTCAGCCATGGCATTTTCGATGAGATATATTATCCGCGCGTTGACCAGGCTTGCACACGCGACATGGGCATGATCGTCACCGACGGAATGGATTTTTTCTCCGAAGAGAAACGCCAGACAGATCAACAAATCGAGCTGCTGGCAAAAGGTGTCCCTGCTTATAAAATCACCAACACCTGCATGACCGGACGCTACCGTGTTGAGAAGGAAATCCTCACCGACCCTAATCGTGATGTTGTTTTGCAGCAGACAAAATTTACGCCTCTAAAGGGGAAACTTGATGATTACCATCTTTATGTTATGCTGTCGCCGCATCTGGGAAATGAGGGCGGGAATAACACTGCCTGGCTCGGTGACTATAAAGGCGTCCCCATGTTTTTCGCTCAACGGAAAAACGTTGCTTTGGCTTTGGCTTGCTCAGCCCCCTGGTTGAAATGCTCAACCGGATTTGTCGGGGCTTCAGATGGCTGGCAGGATTTAAGTCAACACAAGCAGTTGACCAACACCTATTCTCGCGCAGAGAATGGCAACGTGGCTCTGACTGGAGAGATTGATTTATCCCAATCTGGAGGCAGTTTCACCCTTGCTCTGGGCTTCGGACTTAATCCCTCCGAAGCAGGACAAAGGGCCCTATCCAGCTTGTTAGGTGGATTTGAAGTTGCACGTTCGAACTATATCCGTGAGTGGCAGAGCTGGCTGCACACGTTAGCGCCCATATCCATTGAGGGTGGCAAATCGGATACGGCTAGTTTGTATGCCATCAGTGCAGCAGTCATGCGTACCCATGAATCAAAACGGTTCCCGGGCGGTTTGATTGCAAGCCTCTCCATTCCATGGGGCTTTTCCAAGAGTGATGATGATCTGGGTGGTTACCACCTGACCTGGCCGCGCGATCTTGTTGAATCTGCGGGAGGGCTGCTGGCCATCGGCGCTCACACAGACGCCCGCCGAGTTTTATATTACCTGCAAGTGACACAAGAGTTGGATGGTCATTGGCCGCAAAATATGTGGCTGGACGGCAGTCCATACTGGGGAGGAATTCAAATGGATGAAACCGCATTCCCCATTCTTTTGGTTGATCTCGCGCGTCGGGAGAAGGCATTGAACGCCGATGACCTGACCTGTCTATGGCCTATGGTACGCAAAGCTGCCAGCTTTCTCGTTCGCAATGGCCCAGTCACCCAACAAGATCGCTGGGAGGAAGACCCCGGATATTCTCCTTTTACCCTGGCAGTCGAGATTGCCGGGTTGCTTGTAGCTGCCGATCTTGCGGATCTAAATGGAGAACCTGAAATTGCCACGTTTCTTCGAGAATCGGCGGATGCCTGGAACGATAGCATTGAACACTGGATCTATGTGACTAGAACAGACCTTGCTCGTGAAGTCGGTGTCGAGGGATATTATGTGCGCATCGCTCCACCGGAAGTAGCAGATTCCGCATCCGCTACACAGGGCTTCATTCCAATCAAAAATCGTCCGCCCGGACAGAGCATTGAACCATCTGCACACATCGTCAGCCCGGACGCTCTGGCGCTGGTGCGTTTTGGGCTGCGCGCAGCAGACGATCCCCGCGTCCTCAATACAATTAAGGTGATTGACACCCTGCTTAAAATTGAAACTCCTCGCGGCCCTGCATGGCATCGCTACAATAATGATGGTTATGGAGAACATGCAGATGGTAGTCCCTTTGATGGTACTGGGATTGGTCGTGTCTGGCCTTTACTGACGGGTGAACGCGCCCACTTCGAACTCGCTGCCGGACATCGCGAAGAAGCTTTGCGCTTACTTCACACCCTGGAAGCCTTTGCAAACGAAGGTGGTTTGCTTCCAGAGCAAATTTGGGATGCTCCGGATATTCCTGAAAAGGAACTCTTCTTTGGCAAGCATTCTGGCTCTGCCATGCCACTGGTATGGGCGCACGCCGAGTATGTCAAGTTGCTGCGTTCCCTGCAAGAAGGCCGTATTTATGATATGCCCCCACAAACCGTACAACGTTATTTGGATTCGAAAACTGTTTCGCCTTATGTTCTCTGGCAGTTCAATCATAAGATTCGCTCGTTATCGTCAGGTAAAACCCTTCGCATACAAACACTTTCAGCTGGTTTGGTTCACTGGAGCACGGATGACTGGTCGACGTCGCAGGATATTCAATTAAAAGATAACCACTTGGGACTTTATGTTGCAGATCTTCCAACCCAAAAGCTTGCCGTTGGCACGAATGTCGAATTCACCTTTTATTGGACAGACAATCGGCGCTGGGAAGACAAAAATTTTGAGGTATTAATATCCGAAAAATAATCAATTGGATTTATTTATTCTGCGACGATTCTTCCTTGCCTGTGCTGGCTACTTCACTCATCCGTCCGGTTTTTAGGATTTTAGAGAGGAATTTCGTCTATTGCAGGTTCCTTCTCTGAAAACTAGATAACGCCCTGAGAAAGGACTTTGTCCGTTATTTGCAACAAAACTTGTGACATGAGTGGACAATTGTCTCGACTTTAACAAAATCCCCCACAAATTGCTTGACAACCTCTACGACCCCGCGTAGAATCCGTCTGTCTTTACAGGAAAACGTCCTAAAAAGACGCAAAAATCAACTTATCGCCAGTACGGAAAATAGTTACGCTTCGCGGTTTCGATCCCCGTCGGGACCGCAACGCGTAACTAGTTACCCCCCAAAGTAACTTACTGGCGCTCCGTGAGTTTTTCACGGAGCGCCAGTTGCGTTTAACTGGCGGGAGAATTATATATGATCACTGAAAAATTCCAAACAAGCGAGCTACACCAAATCAATTTGCTGACCATTCAGGAGGTTGCTGATTGGGCAAAAGTTAGTACAAAGACCGTTTACCATTGGATCTCAGACAATAAAATTCCAGCTATTCGACTTGGGAATCGAACTTATCGTATTCCAGAAAAAGCAATCATTCATTACTTAAAGCAAAACGGCTATGACTATTTACTTCCCTAGCTCCGAACCGACAGCACATCCTTGGCGCCAAAAAGCTCTGAGGTACCGCCAGA
>JBDTPH010000327.1:0-7124 GCA_039932795.1 Chloroflexota bacterium | reverse complement strand
ACGTCGTAGTAATAGTCAACATGTCGTAGTAATATGAAACGTCGTTGTAGTGCTAATTTACCCACAAATTCTCCCCAGGCTTACTCACAGAAAAACGGGACTTATCCACAGGATGTCATGAAAAATCTACTGAAACTTGAAGAACTCTTTTTATTCGGTCTTGCGCTATTTCTTTTTTCTGGATTGGATTACGGATGGGGCTGGTATGCCCTTTTGTTTTTCGCTCCCGATTTGAGCATGCTCGGCTATCTTGCCAGCCCGCGCCTCGGCGCCTGGACCTATAACCTGGTCCACCACAAGGGGCTTGCGGTGGCGCTTTACATTTTGGGCTACCTACTCACAAACCCCGCGCTCATGTTTGCCGGCACACTCCTGCTCGGTCACTCCAGCTTTGACCGTGTCCTCGGCTACGGGTTGAAACACGAAGACGCATTCCAGAACACTCATTTGGGCGTGATTGGGAAATCCAGCTAATCACAGACACACATGGCTTCAAACATCACGAAGAGAACAACTATATTGTTGGAATCTGGCAGAAATCAGAATCTTCTTGCTTTCTTTATTCTGTTGATTTTCTTCGTATTCAGCGCCTTTAGTGTCCAGGGCAGGGATAGGACAACCGACGAACCCAGGCACTATAAATATGGGATGAACATCCTCAACGGCGATTCCTCCCGCTTCGACGACAGCAAAATGCCCGTCTCTGCCTGGAATGCGTTGCCTGCTAAGATCGCCGAGTTTCTTCCCGAAGGAGTCTTAAAAACGCTCCTATCGAAATATATCGTCGCCAGATTGATGACTACGTTGTTTTCCATGCTCACAGGATTCGTTGTCTTTGTGTGGGTGCGGAAATTGTACGGCTTCATGGCGGCATTATTCTCGCTGAGCCTGTACGTCCTTGACCCAAACATTATTGCCCATTCACAACTTGTCACAACAGACATGTATGTCACAGGTATGATCCTGATCTCCTCCTACTGGCTGTGGAAATTTGCCCGGAGTCGACGATGGCAGGACGGTTTGATCTTTTCGACAATGCTGGGGTTGACGCAATTGACCAAATATACGGCGCTGGCGCTTTATCCATTATTCGCTGTTGCCTTGCTTGCGCACGATTGGACTCTTCTCAAAACTGCCTTTCAATCTGAAGACAGGCGTGCTGTTGTGCGGGAAGCAACTCGATACTTGAAATATGCGCTGGTGGTGCTTCTCGTCAGTATTCTCATTATCAACATTGGCTTTCTCTTCAACGGAACATTTAAATCGTTTAGTGAATACCAGCTCCGCTCTGATCTGTTCCAGAATTTGCAGCAAAAAGTTTCCTTTATTGTCCCTGCACCATATCCATATCTGGAAGGCCTGGACTGGGTGGTCCAGCGTGAACGCACGGGGATCGGGTATGGCCTCATTTATCTTTTCGGCACATTGCAGGATGAAGGTTTTCCAGGCTATTACATCATCGCTTCCCTGTACAAGGAACCCATAGCCACTCAATTGTTTATGATCGCTGCATTCATCACATATTTTCTCAGCACGGAAAAGCGACAGACCTTCTGGCGCAATGAGATCTTTTTGCTCCTGCCCGTGCTGTTCTTTACGATCTACTTCAATTTCTTCTATAATGCCCAGATTGGGATCCGCTATTATCTGGTTGTCTTCCCACTATTGTTTGTCTTTACAGGCAGTTTGTTCTCAAACTGGAATGAGTTTCGTCTCTGGCAGAAAAACGTATCCATTGGATTGATGGCTTATCTCGTCCTTTCCGTTCTCTCCTACTATCCTTATTACATTACCTATTTCAATGAACTGATCTGGGATAAGACGCAGACTTATAAAGTCCTTGCCGACTCAAACATCGATTGGGCGCAGAGTAAAGGCGATGTGGACCGGTATTTTTCTGAACATCCAGACGCCAAAGCTCCCTCGGCCAGGCCCGAAAGCGGACAAATTGTCGTATCTGTGAATCGGCTGGTGGGAATTACCACCGATCCGGAGCGGTTCGCCTGGCTGCGGGAAAATTTCGAGCCGCTGGGGACTGTGGCAAACTCATATCTCATTTACAATATTTCGCAGGATGATGTCACGCGTTTGTGCGAGACAACGAATTACTGTAATTGATCGTAATTTATAGCTCCAAAAAGTTCTTTTCGTAAAAGGAGAAAATCATGGAAATCACATTCGGTAACCGAACAATTGGTTTGAACCATCCGACCTATTTCATTGCGGATATTGCCGCCAACCATGATGGCGACCTCGACCGCGCGAAACTACTTATCCGCCTGGCGAAGGAAGCAGGTGCCGATGCAGCCAAATTCCAGAACTTCGATGCGCCGAAGATTGTCTCAGACTATGGCTTCAAAGCCATGAGTGGGGGGCAGGTCAGTCATCAGGCATCCTGGAAGAAATCCGTATTTGAAGTGTACAAGGGCGCGTCGATTCCCTTTGACTGGTCCATGACCCTGGTGGAGGAATGCAATGAAGTGGGCATTGATTACTTCTCATCGCCGTATGACTTCACCGCGATCGATTTTCTCGACCAGTATGTGGAAGTCTATAAGGCAGGTTCCGGTGAAATTGACTGGATTGAAGCCCTGGAGCGCATGGCCTCAAAAGGCAAGCCGTTCCTTGTCGCCACGGGTGCATCGACGATTGGCGAAGTGCAGAAGGCTGTCCATGCGATTTTGAAGATCAACAAGCAGCTGGTTTTGATGCAGTGCAACACCAATTACACCGCCAGCCCGAACAACTATGACCATTTGCATGTCAACGTGTTGAGAACGTACGCGACCATGTTCCCCGACGTGATCCTGGGACTTTCCGACCACACCCACGCTGTCGCTCCGGTTCTGGGCGCAGTGACGCTTGGCGCGCGCGTCATTGAGCGTCACTTCACCGACAGCAATGACCGCGAAGGCCCCGACCACAAGTTCGCGATGGACCCCGATAAATGGGCGAAGATGGTCGAAGAGACGCGCCTGCTCGAGCGTGCGCTGGGCTCCTCCGATAAATTCATCGCCGAGAATGAGATTGATACCGCGATTGTGCAACGCCGCTGTCTGCGCGCCGCACGGGATATCAAGGCAGGCGAAGCGTTTAGCCGCGACATGATCGATGTGTTACGTCCTGCAACTCCAGGCGCGATCAAACCTGACCAGATCGAAAATGTCATTGGCACGAAGGCGTTATTTGACATGCCGCTGGGCAAGGAACTGCGCTGGACGGATCTGGGCGCGGCATGAGTTTCTTTACCACGAAGGGCACAAAGTGTCACAAAGGGATCTTTGTGAAGAATTAAAACCTTTGTGTACCTTCGTGACGCTTTGTGGTTAAAACTCTTTTATGCGAATCATTTATTTCAGCAAGAATTACACTCCTCATGACTACAGGTTTCTGTCTTCATTATCCAAGACGAAGCATGAGATATTCTATTTAAGACTGGAGTCAAACAAACGTCAGGTTGAAGACCGCCCTGTCCCCGAGAATGTCCATCAGATCCTGTGGGCCGGCGGACAGCGCGAGTTTCGCTGGAGTGACCTGCCGCGTTTGGTCTTTGACCTTCGAAGAATCATCAGGAAGATCAAACCTGACCTCATCCACGCGGGACCGATACAAACCTGCGCATTCATTGCGGCACTGAGTGGTTTTCGTCCCATTTTGACGATGTCCTGGGGCTATGACCTTGTCCAGGATGCAGATAAAAGCAAATGGATGAAGTGGGTGACCCGGTACACGTTGAAACGAAGTGCCTATTTCACAAGCGATGCCCAGTTCACACGCGATCGGGCTGTTGCATTTGGAATGGACCCTCAAAAGACCGTCATATTTCCATGGGGAACTGATATCGAACATTTTGTGCCGAAGAGTGTGGAAAGCGGAAGGCTGAAGGCAGAGCCTGCAAATCGAAAATCGAAAATCCAAAATCCAAAATCAGTGACCCTCTTTTGTAGCCGCACCTGGGAACCTATCTATGGTGTCGATGTCCTGGCGAAGGCGTTTGTCAAAGCGGGACGTGTGGATCCTGATGTAAATCTCATCCTGCTGGGCGGAGGATCGCAGGGAGCGAAAATCCGTCAGATTTTGATGAACGGTGGCGTGATGGAGCGGGTCCATTTTGGGGGACAGGTGAGCCAAAAGGGCTTGCCGCGCTGGTATCACATGGCAGACCTCTACATTTCTCCTTCGCACGTGGACGGCTCATCGGTGACGTTGATGGAGGCACTGGCGAGCGGACTCCCCTGTCTCGTTTCGGATATCGCGGGCAACAAGGAATGGGTCGAGGATGGCGTCAACGGCTGGTTGTTCCGGGATGGGGACGTGGATGATCTCGCCGAAAATATACTGAACGCCATCAAGAATCGCAAATCATTTAAGAAAATCAGTGAAGCCGCGAGGAAGACAGCAGAACAGAAAGCGGATTGGAATAAGAATTTTGGTAAACTTCTCCGAACATATGATTTGATTATGTCATTGCGAGGAGGCGTTAGCCCGACGAAGCAATCTCCCTCTTGATGAGGGATCTGCTTCCTGAAAACTCGCAATAACATAACGTTGTTGGAGGCGATGATGCTTACATTCGAAAAACTGGTTGAAGGGTTTCGCAATTTGGGTGTGGAAGATGGCGATACGCTGCTCGTCCACAGTTCGTATAAATCGTTCGGCGAATTGGATGGCGGACCGCAGACGGTGATCCGCGCGCTGGAGGCGGCGCTTGGCGTGCAGGGGACGTTGATCATGCCAACGTTTAATTTTGATTTCAATAAGGGCGTGCCATGGGATGTACGCACAACACCATCCAGGATGGGTGTGCTGACGGAACTCGTTCGAAAGGACCCGCGCGCCAAACGGGTCTTTCATCCGTTTTATTCGTTTGCGATCCTGGGGAAGCATGCCGGGATGCTCGGAAGTCTGCGGTATAAGAGTGCGTATGAACGCAATTCTCTCTTTGGTGAATTACGTGATCTGAATGGGAAGATCATGGTGATCGGCCTCTCGTATACGAACAGCATGACGTTCTTCCATCATATCGAGCAAATGGAAGGCGTAGACTATCGCTTCCTGAAACAGTTCACAGGTGAAGTGACTGATGAGAATGGCAGGACGTACACCGATACATTCGAGATGCTCGTGCGTGATATTGATAAAGGCATCATCACCGAAGTGGACCCGATGGGTGAGCTAATGGAAAAGGCCGGCGTCATCAAGTCTGCGATGATCGGTGAAGCGGATGTGAAATTGATGACGGCGAATGAAGTGTATGAATTTACGGCGCGCGAGATGAAACGCGATCCGCATTTATTGTATTATGTTGAGAAAAAACAGGAATCCAACGTCTCCAGACGTTGAATGCTACATGTCAAAAGTCGGGAGACTTTTGATTCCGTATTATCCAAACCAATGAAACCCTACCCATCCCTCAAATCCATCCTTGCAGAATTTTTCCCTCTGCATCGTACCCTCGCCTCCGATGACCATGACAAGACGTTGGAGATCGTTGGCTCGTACATGCCCGACTCCTCCAATTACACTGTTGAGACGTACGCGCCGCTGACTCCCGTCTGGACGTGGAAAGTGCCTGAGCGCTACGTTGTCCATGAAGCGTATCTGGAAACTGAAGATGGTGAACGCATCGTGGATTTCAAGGACAATCCGCTTCACATTGTTTCGTACTCATTGCCAACTGATAAAGTTTTGAGCTTTGAAGAACTTCAGCCGCATCTGTATTTCAACGAGAAACGTCCTCATACGATTCCATGGGTATTCAAATATTATGAGCGCGACTGGGGATTCTGTTTACCGAAGAATACCTTCGACAAACTTCCACGCGATAAGAAATATCATGCGGTCATCAAATCCGATTTCATCACTGACCCGGCGCAGGGATTTAAAGTTGCGACTGCGGTGATCCACCCTGATGGTGGACCGAATCCTGCCGCGGGCGAGTTCCTTGTGCAGGCGCATACCTGTCATCCCATGCAAGCCAATGACGACGGCGCGGGCGTGGTCAGCACGATCGAGTTGGCGCGGCGACTCGCTGAGAATCCACTGCCTGCTGGCTCGATGAGCGTCCGCTTTTGGTTTGGGCCCGAGACCATCGGCACGATCGCCTGGCTTGCGCACAACGAGTCACTCATCCCGGATCTGCGCGCTGGGATATTCATGGAGATGACCGGCAATCAAAATAAGATCGCATGGCATCATACGAGACAACATACCCACCTCCTCGACCGCATCACGAATTATGTTTTACGCAACACTGAACACGATGAACGTGAGTTCGCCGCCGCACCCGCCAATGATGAACGCGTCATCAATGGACCGGGTGTCAACGTGCCATGTATTTCGCTCAACCGTTTTCCCTACGACGAGTATCACACCACCGACGACAATCTCGACATCATACACGAAGAGCTGCTCGTTGGCGCGGCGCAAACTGCCGAAGAGATCATCCGCATCTACGCGAGCAACTATATTCCCAAACGCACATTCCGCGGTCCCGTGTTCCTCAGCGGGCACGGTCTCTGGGTCGATTGGCGCGACAACTGGGCGCTCAACCGTGCCATCGAAAAGATCATGATGCGCTTCGAGGGCGAGCACACGATCTTCGACATCGCCGAGCAGGTCGGTCTTGATTATCAAACAGTTCGCGACTATGTTGAAAAGTTTCGGGCCAGGGGGTTTGTGACTCCCCTGCCCATCCCATCCGAAGCACAAGCGGAGTAAAATCAGGTTGCAAGATCTTTAACCCGTAGATTCGTGGAGGCAAAAATGGCTACCGTTTACTTGATCGTCGCACTGGTGATCGCGGTGATTGCAGTGATCTTTGCCCTGCAAAACACGATCACTATTACCGTTTCCTTTTTGGCATGGGAGGTGACGGGTTCACTCTCCCTCGTCCTGCTGGTCACGCTCGCCATTGGAGCGCTCATCGGTCTGCTCGTGCTTGCTCCCTCAGCGATCAAAAATACCTTTGCGGTCTCCAGTAATCGCAAACGCATCGGCGCGCTTGAAAAGGAACTGGATGAGCACAAAGCCAAAGTTGCCGACATGCTAAAACCCAAGCCTGCGGCTCCCCCGTCTGAGGACCCCCCAAAAAACACCTCCGTGCAGCCCCCGTCTGAGGAGCC
>JBDTPH010000326.1:0-43918 GCA_039932795.1 Chloroflexota bacterium | reverse complement strand
ACTCTTCAATTTTACCGCCTCAAACACTGGTACCTATGCGACATGTCCTGGTATCCTATGACGATCTGCCCGAGCAAGGCCCGTTAATACAGGACTTTTGGTGGTACAACGCATCCTACGTGAACAGGTCTATAAACGGAGATGAATTTGACGATGATTACAAGATAGGAATTGTCCAGGCCTATGAAAATGACGATGAACCAACGCTGAGAAGAAGGACTGAAGAGGCAATCAATTCCATTGTCGGTGACCTTAGCGATCAGTATCAGGATTATGATAATGATGGCACGATTGATAACCCGGCTAATCGCTATGGTAGCCTCCCGAATGGGGATCGCCTTGGATACATCCAGGAAACAATATTACATGCCAAGTACGCGGCTGACGCGGCCGACTCTACACCCAATATCCGTCGGTATGGCGAAAATGTTCAGATTTGCCTTCAAAACGTCAATGGCTGGACAGAGCAACTGTTGGAGCAGGCTCTTCTACTTCATGAAACTCCGATGGGATCCGAGATGGAACCCATCATCACTGAGATCTCCGCACTTGGGGAAAAACTACTCAGTGGAGAAGATGCCAACGAAAATGGACGGTTTGACGAAGCAATTGCCGGCGAATGCGGTACAACTGCCGCTTATGATTATGCTTATTATATGGCGGACATGTTCATTTATCCTGGTCCAGACCGAATTCCCCCGCCCGAAAAATAAAATCTCCCACAATTGTGGGAGATTTTATATATTGGAGAAATAAGGAGGTTAGGGGGCAAGGTTTGGAACGCTCTCTCTGATCAATGGCAGAAGAGTTGCAAGTGAAACACCCACCAGACAGGCACAAATGAAACCAATGACAAGTCCCGGGATAAGCAGGGAGCCGATCGCCGCGCCCCAACTGATCTGGTTGACTCCTTTTACCGCCATGACCTCGAGTACAAGAATGTAAATGCTTCCAATCGCCAGAACTGCGGTAAAACAGAGACCAACATAGGGGATGGCAGAAAACAGGGTCACAATGCCCGAAATAATGGAATAGGGTGCTATGATGGCCGCCATTGCATACGCCAGTTGATCAGATGTGCCCCTGCCGCCGAACATTTTTGCAATCCATTGAACGACAAAAACGCCGATTGCAAAAAATAGGGTTGTCACGATGGCTCCAATGGGGGCTCCGCAGATTGCACCCGTCAGGACGGAAGCGACGCCGTTCCGATTGCCAAGGACATCCGCACCCAGTCCATACTGCTCAGCCAGGTTGCCATACAGCTGGCTTTGCACAAGAGCAGTCAAAAAGATCTGGATCAGGCTGGCAACAAACACCCATAGGTAGGCGGTCGTTGCTCTGGCGTTTGGCGATGAAGCAATTTCAAGAAAAGTCTGCTCACTGGGTTTGGTCAGGGCTTTGCGCCAGATCTGTAAAGGGCTCGTCGGGTTGCCAACAGAGATGGGTTCATTCGACATATCGTTCATGGGTTCCTCCGAGGGATGAATTTAAATTCATTATGACATGAAAAAGGGAAAATCACAATAATTTAACCTGCACTCAACACGAACCTTCTACATGATGTAAAATTATCGAATGGAAATTTCCGAAAAGCTTCAAGGGATCCTTGCCACGCTCCCCTCCAAGCCCGGCTGCTATATTATGAAAAACGCCGAGGGAACGATCAGCTATGTGGGCAAGGCTATCAACCTGAAAAACCGTGTGCGCTCCTATTTTCATGCAGACGCCGGCCACGACGCCAAGACACGGCGGCTTGTGCGTGAGATCGCGGATATTGAGTGGATCGTTGTAGGTTCTGAACTTGAGGCTCTCATCCTCGAGATGAACCTCATTAAAAAACACCGCCCCAAATACAATATCCGTCTCAAGGACGATAAGCGTTATCCATATATCAAAGTTCACTGGGCTGACCCATTTCCCAAAGTCACTGTAACGCGCCAAATGGTCGAGGATGGGTCGCGTTATTTTGGGCCCTATACCTCCGCCTGGGCCGTCTACCAAACTCTGGATGTGCTTCGCCGCATCTTCCCCTTTTTGACGTGCGACCGGGAGATTACCGGTACCGACCTGCGTGCGTGTCTTTACTACGACATCAAGCTGTGTATCGCTCCCTGTATTGGCGCGGCATCCCAGGCTCAGTACCGTCAAATGATCTCAGACCTGATGGATTTCCTCAACGGACACAGCGAAGAGATTGTCAAGCGCATCCAAAAGGACATGGAAAAGGCTGCCGAGGATATGCGGTTCGAAAAGGCTGCATCCCTGCGTGACCAGCTCAAGGCGATCCAGTCCATTATTGAACGGCAAAAGATCGTCTTCTCATCCGACTATCTGGATTCAGACGTGCTGGCCATGGCGCGCAGTAACGGCGAGGCCTGCGTACAGATCTTCTTCATTCGTGGCGGCAAATTGATTGGCCGCGAATATTTCATCCTCGAAGGAACAGAGGATGAGGCGGATGGCGAAATCATCGAACAGTTTGTGACCCAGTTCTATACCGAAGCGGCAACCATTCCGCAGCAAGTGATGCTCCCGCACGAAATCGAGGAACGAAAGATCATCGGTCAATGGCTTCGCTCGAAGCGTGGTGGTGAAAAAGTGGAGATTTTCGTCCCCAAAAGCGGACAGCCACGCGAGCTGGTTCAAATGGCAGCCGAGAACGCAACTGAGACTTTGCAGGCGTTGCGCACCCAATGGCACGCAGATACGCACAAGCAGGAACAGGCATTGGCTGAATTGCAGCAGGCACTGAACCTTCCTGAACCGCCCAACCGGATTGAGTGTTATGACATTTCGAACATGCAGGGAACGGCCATTGTCGGCGCCATGGTTGTTTTCACACAGGGCGTGCCGGATAAAAAGTTATATCGAAAGTTCAATATTGAAAGCGTGGTCGGTGCACCGGATGATTTCGCTTCGATGGAGGAGATGTTAACGCGCCGGTTTCGTAGATGGCGGGCCGGCCAGCAAGTGGCAGCAGACCCGGGCTCCAAGCCGGACCCGTCGTTCTCATTCCTGCCAGACCTTGTGATCATTGATGGCGGCAAGGGACAACTGGCACGCGCCGTCAATGTCCTCGAGAGGTTTGAGTTATTTGACAAGGTACCGGTAGTTGGGCTGGCAAAACAGCATGAGGAACTTTTCTTTCCGTATCGATCCGAATCACTAATGCTGCCACGTCATTCACAAGCCTTGTATCTGGTGCAACGAATTCGCGATGAGGCTCACAGGTATGGTATTACCGCCCATCGCAAGAAAAGACAGAAACTTGGCATGGCCTCGCAACTGGATTCCATTCCCGGGATCGGGCCAGCGCGGCGCAAGGCATTGCTTAGGCATTTTGGGTCTGTAAGCAACATCAGGCAGGCAACCCTCGAAGAATTGAAAATCGTTGTCCCTGAAGACGCGGCACATTCGATCAAGGCACATTTGGAATGAAAAAAATCTGGGTGATTGACGATGATGAAGAGATGGGACGCGCGGTCGCGTTGATGCTGCAACTGCTCGATTGCACAACGACCATATTTCACAGCGCGCGGCCTGCCGTCCAGACCTTATTGGCTGGCAAAAAGCCAGACTTGATGATCGTGGACATTAATATGCCCGAAATTTCGGGCCTGGATCTCGTTGAGTTTTTGCGGCGGCGTCCCGAATGGAAGAATATGCCCATCATTATGCTTTCCTCCGAAGCGGCAGACACCATGGTCGATAAGGCTCTCAGACTGGGCGCCGATACATATCTTATGAAACCTGTAACAATCGAAGAACTGGAAAAGGCGTTGTCAGATGCCTTTTCAAAACACTCAATAAGGGAGTGAGAATGGCAAACAAAAAATATAAAAATAAACCAGTCAGGTCAAATGCAAACCGGGACGCGGTGAGACGTACCAGGATGCTCCAAATCGTCTTTGTGATATTTTCGATCATCCTGATCCTTTCCATGGTCCTTTCCCTGACAAACTATTGATCATACGCTCAAAATAAAAGCCAACTGATTACAAAAAACTGTAACCCATCGCGGACAGAAAAAGGTGTTCACAAAACCTTTTTCAAAATTATTACCCGAAAGGTGCAACGTGGCAAACATCAAAGCAACCAGGACAGGAAGGTTTACGTATTATTCCAGCAGGCTAAGTCTCCATGGCGAAAAACAAAAGATCAGGACCATCCAAATCATATTTGCTTTATTTTCCCTGATTCTGATCCTTTTGACAGTACTCTCGCTGGCAATCAGCCCATAGATTCAAGGGAATCTGTTCGCTGGTATAATCCAGCCGCGCGGGTGGGTTACCGCGCATTTATCATGCAACGGGCCGGATGCATTATCCTGCCACTCAAGGACATATATGCTGGAAAAACTAAAAGGCATTGAAGATCGATACGAACACCTGGGAAATGAAATGCTCGAGGTGGGCAATGACTATCAACGCGCTGGCGAGATCAACAAGGAACGCGTGGATCTGGAACCCCTTGTTCGGAAGGCACGCGAATACCGTCAGGCCATGAAAAGTATGGAGGAAGCCCGGGCAATCCTCGAGTCTGAAAACGACGCGGAATTGATTGCCATGGCTGAAGCTGACATAACAGAGTTGGGTCCGAAGATCGAGATCCTCGACAAGGAGATCAGGGGAATGCTCGTTCCCAAGGACCCGCGCGATGACAGGAACGTCATCGTTGAAATTCGGGCGGGCGCAGGTGGCGACGAAGCTGCGATCTTCGCCTCTGATCTATTCCGCATGTACACACGCTACGCGGAAGAAAAACGCTGGAAGATGGATGTCCTGTCAGAAAATGCGATCGGCGTGGGCGGTTACAAGGAAGTGATCTTTGAAGTCAAGGGCAAGGGTGTGTACTCGAAACTGAAATATGAATCGGGTGTGCATCGTGTCCAGCGTGTGCCCGCCACCGAAGCACAGGGACGTATTCACACGTCCACTGCAACTGTGGCTGTGATGGCGGAGGTGGATGAAGTTGAAATTGACATCCCCGAAAGTGATCTGGTGATCGAAGTATATCGGTCCTCGGGCGCGGGTGGGCAGAACGTGCAGAAGAACTCGACTGCGGTCCGTCTGTATCACAAGCCTACAGGGATGATCGTCACCTGTCAGGATGAGCGTTCCCAGCTGCAGAACAAGTTGCGTGCACTCAGCATTTTGCGTGCACGGCTCTTTGAGCTGGAAGAGGAAAAGCGCCGTACCGAGATCGAATCGGACCGTCGTTCACAGGTGGGAACAGGCGAACGCTCTGAAAAGATCCGCACGTATAACTATCCACAAAACCGCGTGACTGATCACCGCATCGGTGTTTCGAATTACAACCTGCCAGCCGTCATGGATGGGGCAATAGATCAATTCATCGAGGAACTCTCCACTCGAGATGAGGCAGACCGCTTAGCCAGCACCGGCTTTGACGAAGAATAAATATTTGACATATCGTTGGTAGGGCGTAATAATAGCCACAGAGTCCACAGAGAGGTGAAGAACTCATTTTCGCTGTGACCTCGGTGGCTGATTTTTTGGCCTGGAGAACAACATGAACGATAATCCCGCATTTGGAGCTGGCTTGCAGCCCTTCATGGGCATTCCATCTTTCATGCGTCTGCCGGTGTCACGAGAATTGGATGGTATTGACGTTGCCATTCTGGGCGTGCCATTTGACAGCGGGACCTCGTACCGTAGTGGCACTCGTTTTGGTCCGCGCAAGATCCGGGAAGCATCGTTGATGATCTGGGGGCACAACCCGACTCTGAACGTGACGCCGTTGAACAAACTCAAAGCTGTGGATTATGGTGATGTGTCCGTGATCCCCACATCCATTGAGCATACGATGAGTGCCATAACAAACATGGCAGGCGAAATTATCAACGCCGGGACAACCCTAATTACGCTTGGTGGTGATCACTCCATTGCACTTCCACTCCTGCGCGCTCACGCAAAGAAACATGGTCCCGTCTCCCTCGTCCATATCGATGCGCACATTGACACATGGGAATCGGAATTCGAAGCAGTGCCCTACAGCCACGGAACCCCATTTCGACATGCGCTGAACGAAGGTTTGATTCGCAGGGGGGAGTATGTTCAAATTGGGATTCGCGGTCCGGTCAGTGGTGAGAATGATTATGCGGATGCAAAGGCGCTCGGCGCACGCACGATCACGATCCATGAAGTGATGGAAAAAGGTGTGCCCGAAATTCTTAAGGAAGTTCATCAACGCATGCAGGGACCTGTATATGTCACAGTTGATATCGACTCGGCTGACCCTGCATATGCGCCCGGTACAGGCACGCCCGAAGTCGGCGGACTGACAAGTTATCAACTACTCCAGCTTGTGCGCGGCCTGCATGGATTGAACCTCATCGGCTTCGACCTGGTGGAAGTCTCACCCCCATACGACCATGGCGACATCACCGCCATCCTTGCATCGAACATCGTCTTCGAATATTTATCCCTGCTTGCGATCAAGAACGGATAAAATGCCATCGCTTCTTTCGGAACTCACAACCCATCTCGCTTCGATCAGCGATACTCCAGCCCTGGATGCGTCTGTCCTGCTTGCGCACATCCTCAACAAACCGCGCACATGGGTGATGGCACATTCCGAGCTCACGCTGGGCACTGAACAACATGGCCAATTACATGGCTTGCTTGAACGACTGGAACACGCTGAGCCTTTTCCTTATGTGCTGGGTCACTGGGAATTCTTTGGCATGACGTTCGACATCACGCCTGATGTTTTAATTCCACGCCCTGAAACGGAATTACTCGTTGAAAAAGCAATTGCATGGCTGCAGGACTCTGCGGTGCGTAGAACGGTTGCAGACATCGGTACCGGATCGGGGATTATCGCGGTTTCCATTGCCAGCCACGTGCCCGATGCGTTTATCCTGGCCACAGATATTTCTCCCGAAGCGCTGGAAGTCGCCCGCAGAAATGCCTTCAAATTTGGCGTGGCGAATCGGATCGAATTTATTCAATGCGACCTTCTTCCCAAACGTCCTGAATCGTTTTCAACAGATCAACACCTCGACCTGCTTTGCGCCAACCTGCCCTATATCCCCACCGAAACGCTGCATGCCCTGCCCGTATACGGACGCGAACCTACACTTGCCCTGGATGGTGGCGCAGACGGACTCGATCTCTTCCGCAGATTGATGACTCTCGCGCCCGACTGGCTCGCGCCCAACGCACTGATGCTGCTTGAGATCGAAGCGACACTCGGAATCCAGGCATTAAACCTGGCTTGTGACATATTCTCCGGGGCAGAGATCCATCTGCATCAGGATCTAACAGGTCGAGACCGGTTGCTGGAGGTCATGCTGTAGTATGAATACACAAATCATTGCGGCGGACGCGCCAGACGCGATCATGAGTGCTCTTGAAATCCTGCTTTCGGGCGGGCTGGTGGCTTTTCCAACGGATACCGTGTACGGCATCGGTGCGCTGGCTTCTCATGGAGAAGCAATTGAATCGATCTACGTTGCCAAAGACCGCCCCATGGAAAAAGCGGTTCCCGTTTTGCTCGGCGAGGTGGAGGACCTGCCGAAGATCGTGGAGGAGGTCCCCGTTTTGGCTGCGAAACTGATCGCCCGCTTCTGGCCCGGACCGCTCACTGTTCTTGTCCCCAAAAAGCGGACTCTTCCCGAAGCCATTTCCGCCACATCCACCGTTGGAGTACGCGTGCCCGATCATGAGATCGCGCGTGCGCTGCTTCGGCTGGCCGGCCCCATGGCTGTGACATCCGCCAATATTTCTGGTCAGCGCAGCCCAAGGACTGCGCAGGAAGTCTTCACACAACTCAGCGGGCGCATCGCCATGATCCTTGATGGAGGCAAAACAGCTGGCGGAATTCCCTCCACACTGGTGGATTGCACAGGAGACCAGATCCAAGTTTTGCGTGAGGGCCCCATCACAAAGGAACAATTGCTGGAAGCGATTTGAAAGACCCCCCGGATACTCTTATTCAATATTAAAGAAGAATTCAGCCTGCACTAAAGTGGCTGCATATAATAAAGGATGCATTCTCCTTTACAAACCGCCTACGGCTCGGGCAAGCCAAAGGCGGTTTGGGTATTAAAGAAACCTTGCGAAGGTTTCGAACCTTCGCAAGGTTTTGATTAAGCTAACGGCCACGTTGGCTGTACGTCAATCCCCAATTCTGAAACATATCCCAGGGCATACCTGTAATATCCTGCCGCCGCGATCATGGCGGCGTTATCGGTGCACAACGAAAACGCGGGGATATGAACCTTGTATTCGTTTTGTGACTGAAATGCCTGCCGCAAAGCGCTGTTTGCTGAAACGCCGCCTGCGACCAGGATCTCTTTTACACCGTGGTCCCGGGCGGCTTGCATCGTTTTATTAAAAAGAACATCAACAACGGCTGCCTGGAATGATGCGGCCAGGTCTTCGATGGGCAGGTTTCCATTTCGCTTCTTCTTTAGATCATTGACTTCATACAACACCGCGGTCTTAAGTCCGCTAAACGAGAAGTCATATGCTCCATCCAATTTTGCACGCGGAAATTTGAAGCGTGTCGGTTCACCGCTTTCGGCCGCGCGCTGAACGGATGGGCCGCCCGGGTACGAAAGCCCCAGCAGGCGCGCGACCTTGTCGAATGCCTCACCAGCTGCATCATCCCGGGTGGAGCCGAGACGTTTGTACGTCAAATGATCGGTCATGAGATTCAATTCGGTATGTCCGCCCGAGACGAGCAATGCCATCAACGGAAACGCAGGTTCGGCCGGAGCAGTCTCACCTGCGTTATGGATCCACGCCGAATAAATATGCCCCTCCAGATGATTGACGCCGACCAGAGGCAGACCGGTTCCCAGCACAAGTCCCTTCGCCATATTCATGCCCACCACGAGTGAACCCGCCAGACCGGGACCGCGCGTTACCGCGATCGCGTCCATATCCTTCACTGTCATATTCGATTGAGCGAGTGTTTGTTCCACAACGGGAATGATACTCAGCACATGCTGGCGCGAGGCAACCTCAGGGTAGACTCCCCCATAGCGCGCATGAAGCTCCATTTGGGACGCGACAGTAGACGATAAGAGTACCCGGCCATTTTCGAGAATGGCACAGGCAGTTTCATCACAGGAAGTTTCGATGGCAAGGATGCGGGCGGGTTTCAGGTCAGTCATAAGGTTTGAATGCCAACGCGAGCATGCGCGAGGAGATTGCTTCGTCGGACTAACGTCCTCCTCGCAACGACATGATTACTCCTTCTTCCACTTTTTCATGGGCAAAACAAAATCATACGGATATTCCGCCAGCCGTTCAATATTGCCGTCAGGGCCCACCCAATAGGTATCTTCTATGCGGAAGCCCATGCCCTTATCTGGATAATACAAACCAGGTTCTATCGTAATCACAACACCAGGCTTCAGAAGGTTTTCTCCTGTTGCGATCAAACTGGAACCCGGGCGTTCGTGGATGTTTAATCCAACCCCATGTCCCAGCGAATGGACATATCCATCGAGAGGAGCCTTGGTGGTTAGCGGGGTCTTATGTCCCTTGGATTCGAAATATTCACAGGTCATACGCTGATAATCCACAAAGGACGCGTTCAGATCAAGGTTCTCAACAACCTTGTTGTAGACTTCTTGAACCTGATCGTAGAGTGCCTGTGCTTCGGGAGTGGCGTACCCGAGACTCCACGTGCGTGTGAAATCATAAAAATATCCACCGCCCTTTTCCGCGGGAAAGATATCAAATACGATCGTCCTGCCTAATGTCATCAGATCTTCAGGGGCACCAACTGAGTGCGGAATGCCTGCATCACGGCCGATGGCAAAGATCAGGCCTTCCACATCTACCGCGCCGCGCTCTGCAAGCCAGAGGGAAATTTTGCTTTTTACATCACCAATCGTGAGTGGAAAGCCATCCTCTTTCAGCAGAACTTCATCCTCACGCACTTCGCAGGAGGTTAAATAATCGTGGACCATTCTGACGACCGTGGTGGTCACCGCGCCCATTTGACGGATGCGCGCCACTTCCACATCCTCCTTGGTTTCCATTGCACGTAGCAATACGGTATCCGATTCATTTTCTATCACAAACTCGAGCTCGGGTATGAGCTTTGAAAGTCCCATTAATAAGCCAAACATTTGTGAGAGTTCGACCCTGCCATACACGGCAATGCGCCCTGCCGATAATCCATACTCGGAAAGGAGCTTCTGGAAACGCAGGAGATTGGCAAGCTGTTTGTCCCCATTCGCCTCTTCCATAAACTCTGTGGCACTATGTGCACTAAAGGGAATTGTCTTCAATCCGCTTTTTGCGGCTTCATCGCGTTCCATGTCACCATGAAACAAAACGGGCTCCTTGCCAGCTTTCTTGATCAAAAGCGCATTACTCACATGTCCGCCACCCACAAAGTAATACATGGGCGGGTTATTTTCTGCGCCGCCGAAGATAAGCAGGGCATCCAGATTACGGGCCTGCATTAGAGCATCAAGATCTGATTTCATTATTTCTCCGGGAAAAGGGATTTAAGAGTAGAAAGCAGTAATTCGTCGTGCAAAACTGTGCGCGGGTCAAAAAGGATTTTATCATTTTCTGTGCGGGCGATGATTGGCGGATTCGCCCCACGAAGCTTTTTCAAAAATTTATCCGCTGACTTGACGTTCAATGCGAGCACAGACGTGGCTATACTTTCATCCGGTAGACTTCCCCCGCCCACAGTGGATTCGGATGAGATGACGTCACCGTGTCCCAACGCGTCCCGCCACGCCTCCGCCCGGACCCTGACCTGCTCGGGCGTTAAGGACATCATCCTCCAGATGGGGATTTCCCGCTCCGCCTCATCCTTGAGATAGTGGAGCAACGTGGCAGTGATGCCCGCCAGGCAAGTCTTATCCGCGCGCACAGCACGTGCCAGCGGATGTTTCTTGATCCTGTCGATCAAATCCTTCCTACCGATGATGATTCCCGCCTGCGGGCCGCCAAGCAGTTTATCACCCGAAAAGCAGACCAGGTCCACTCCAGCCGCAAGGGACTCCTGCACGGTTGGCTCATGCGCAAATCCATATTTTGCAGTATCCAGCAATGCACCTGAGCCAAGATCATCCACAACAATGACATTCACCTGATGAGCAGCATCTACAATTTCCTTGAGCTGCGGTTCTTCGGTGAAGCCGACGATCTTGAAGTTGCTGCGGTGCGCGCGCATGACGAGCGCGGTCGGTTCTTCCATTGCTTCCGTGTAATCAGATAACCGTACTTTGTTCGTTGCCCCTACTTCGACCAGTTTCGCACCCGATTGTTTCATCACATCCGGTACACGGAATCCGCCGCCGATCTCGACGAGCTGGGTGCGGGAGATGACCACGCGTTTTTTGTTTGCCAGCGCAGATAATACAAGTAATAAGGCAGACGCATTATTGTTGACGACCAGCGCAGCCTCGCCGCCCGTCAATTTTTGCAGAACCGATTCAGCGTGGATCAACCGTGAACCACGCTGACCTTTCGCCAGGTCATATTCAAGCGTGGAATAGTTCCCGGCAACATCCTGCATTGCCTGGATGGTTGCATTCGATAACGGAGCACGCCCGAGGTTGGTGTGGAGAATGACTCCAGTGGCGTTGATCACGGGAAGAAGAGTCGGCGCCGTCCACGCCGCGAGATGAGATTCGGCCCGGGTTAAGATCTCGTCAATCGGCGGCAGACCCGCTTCGGGCTTCGTCTGGAAGCGAGCGCGGGTTTCGTCCAAAGTCGATCGAAGCGCGTCCAGAGTCAGCGGACGACCATACGCGTCGATGAGACGAGTCGAACTTTGTAAAAGTTGTTCTACAGAGGGAAGGTCACGAAGGCTGGTCATCGGTTTGGACGGGGGGTTTCCAATGCGATTTTTCGCGCAACCGCATGAAGTATTCGATGGCAAGAAGCCCACCCGCAAGGCCAAGAATTACATAGACCGTGACGAGACGACCGATTTGGAGCCAGGCAAGGGTAGCTCCATAAATGCCGAACCATAGCGCCTGACGAATGATCACATTCGCATCAGCGGGCGTTTCGTTGGCAAAGCGCCGATGGAAAAAGTAAACAATGGGCAGAATCGTACCTGTCACTGCCATCAGCACCAGGACAAAGAATCCCCAGCGCGGCCAGACGGATGGAAGTGTTTCTGTAACAAGGAAATAGAGTCCGCCCCAGCCAGTGAGCATAAGCAAAAGCGACGAGAGGCCGAATGGTTTAAAGCCAAGCTGTTCATCCATTGAGGGAATTATACTCTGGGAAACTCCGATGGTTGAGTAGGTCGAGTGATTTTCGAGACCGTATCGAAACCATGGATCAGAAGTCTACTTGAAATTGGTGGTTTCGACACCTGCACTGCACCAAACGCAGCGCGGTGCAAGTGTACGCTCCTCGGCGAGCTCTCGGAGCTACTCAACCACCGATATAAAAACGAGCAGGCAGATACTTGATCTGCCTGCTTTGGATAAATCATCCCCGGAGCAAAGCGAAGCGTTTCCAGTACTGAAAAGCGAGATTCTTCGCTCTGCTCATACCGTTCGTACCGCGAGCACGTCGGTGCGAGACGGCATCGTCCCGACACCTGCACCCACCGTGATTTGCTAAGCAAATCATGCGGTGTATCCTTGGGGAGAATGACATTCATCATGCTACACTTTCTGCCTCGCTTCTCGAATGACTTCCAGCACTTCGGGAAAATCCATGCCGAGTTCGTGAAGTTTCTCAGGTGTGGGAATGCTGTTCACATCCCAGCCGCGGCGTTCGTAAACCGCATCCATAAGCATTTCATACTGGGCTTCGCGATACTGGCGCAGTTCCTTCATCTTCTCTTCTGTGGACATCGCGGCCGGATCCACTTCGACGAGACGCTTGAGTTGTTCATCGTAGCGTTCCTGACGCGATTCGTATTCCAGTTTGGTGACAGGCCCCATGGCGCGGTACGGCGGATAATCGTGCTGGCGTCCGACGCGTCCCATGCGCAGGGCAAAGACTTTCTGGAAGTTGTAGACGCGCTCCGACTGCTCCAATAAGTCTTCGACTTTTGTTGGCTTGCCCGTGACTCCTTCATGGATCCAGGTGTAATTCTCAACATGTTCAGGCACCTTGGCGGGCTCGGCAGTCTGCTTGTTATTCGCGGGTGAAATGTCATTCCACGGAAGCTTGCACAGACCATGCAGGCTGAACCATGTGCGCCACATTGGGAAGTAATGCAGGGCTTCGGCTTTATCCTGGAATGTTGGCAGCAAATTATGGACCTGGTCCATGAATATCAACCATGCCTCATCATGCTGCGGACCCTTCGTCGCCAGCCCGTAACCACCCTGCTGGGCAATGGATTCCTTGGTCATATATTCGGAAATTTCCATGCCCTTGATCTCCATGCCAATATCCTGCATGAAGACCGGGTCGCTTCCGAATTCCCGGGCAAAGTATTCCTTCATGCTACGCACGCCCTGCCCCACAATTACGCCAAATCCTTCGCCGCGCGCCATTTGATGGATCAATTCAAGAGCAGCCGCACCATTGCCAAAGTTCAATTCCAGGCCGCCTGTCTGCTCTTTGGTGATAAGTCCTTCTTCGTAGCATTCCATCGCAAAGGCAATACAGTTCGCAACCGAGATCGTGTCGATGCCATAGGTATCGCAGTAGAAGTTGAGTTCCAAAACTTTCTGTGCATCGAAGTTGCCGATGTTCGAGCCGAGCCCGGCGGCGTTTTCATATTCTGGTCCATCGACGAGGACACACGTCCCGGCATACGGACCGGTCTGCAGCGGGAAGTGATCGACTCCGTGCGAGCAGGACATGGTGCATCCCAGCCAGCAGCCATCAGGCATGCCCTGGGTAAAGTTTTCCTTCCAGACTTTCGAATCGATCTTATGGACGTCGGGATGCGAGCCGAAGCGGAAGTTGTGTGTCGGCAACAGGTCAAAGTGATCCATCACGTCCACGATGTTGGCGGTACCGATCTTGCGCATCTGATTCTGCGAATCGTCGAGAGCAGAGATTTCCTTGTTGATGCGCTGTCCCGCCTTGCGGACGAGAGCCATATCCGCCACGCCGTTCTTGTCGCCGCCCATGTCAGTAAAGCGGCACACGACCGCGGCGATCTTCTTGTCGCGGAAGACGCGTCCCGCGCCACCGCGGCCCGCCTGTTTGAAGCGCGCCTCTTTGCGACGGACGTCATACCAGGTGGAGTTGATCGCGGCGATACGGGTGTGCTCCGCTGCCTGTCCCGCGGACAACACCGCAATGCCGCGCTTGCCCTTCTCATCGCCGCCGTATTTCGAAGTCAGGATATTTCCAATGAGATGAGAATCTTCGGCGTCGAACGAATACGGTTCGATCGTGACCCGGCCTGTGTCGCCGTCAATGAAGATGATGACATTCGCAGCCGCCTTGCCCTGGATCTCCAGCGCATCAAAGCCAGAGAATTTCAGGAAGGGAGCGAAATATCCGCCCACATTGCTGTCGATGACGTTCTCCGTGAGCGGACTCAACGTCACAACCGTGGACTTGCCGCTGCCGGGATACGCCGTGATCCCACAAATGGGACCGTTGGCAATCACGAGTTCATTCTGCGGGTCATTCCATTTGGTAGCGGGTGTGACCGCGTCCCACAATAGTTTGAGTCCAAATCCGCGTCCGCCTGTGAACAGGTCCTTCATGTGCTGCGTGACAGGTTTTTCGAGGATGGTGTTGTCGTCGAGGTTGATGTACAGTGTGCGGTTGGCATATCCGCGCTCGACCGGGTGCAGTTCATAGGTAAATTCAGCAAGCCAGGTTGATTCTCTTACGTTATCGGGAAGGGTCATGGAAATTTCTCCTTGGATTATTCGAATGGGAATATCGTTTTTATTATCCCAATATTGACCCGAAATGCCTACTGATTATCTTCCCCTTCTACTAGTGCCAAGAGGAACGTCCGTTTTGAGGGGATATAATCAATTAACAGTAACTCCGATGGTCGAGTAGTTCCGAGCGACAGCGAGGAACGTATCGAGACCATCAAGCAACTATTCTGATTAACCTTAAATCGGTTAACTTTCTGTCATGTCATGCTGAGCGAAGCGAAGCATCTCTACGGCTGAGACAAAGACCCTTCGCTGGCACTCACATCGTCCCGATGTCTTTCGGGAGGGTGACATACTGTAAGGGAATTCGAGTTAACCTGAATAGTAAATGCAAACTTGGATTCATAGTGGTGGTCTCGATATGGGCTTTGGTTTCGATACACCGCTTCGCGGCTACTCAACCAGCAGCCCACTCGACCACCGAGGTATGGAGATAATATGAACGTATCAGATGCAATTCGTACAAAACGCGCCATCCGCAAGTTCCAGGACAAATCACTGCCCGATGAGGTGGTCAACGCCATCCTCAACGCGGGACGCAGGTCGCAATCATCCAAGAACGAACAGGGATGGCAGTTCATCGCCATGCGCGACAAGTCGATTCTGAAAGCCCTCTCCGAATGCGGACAGTGGGCCGGGCATCTGGCAGGCGCGGCGTTGGGAGTTGCCATCCTCACGCCCGAACCCACGGCCAAATTCCAGACCATGTTCGACGCGGGCCAGGCCGCCGCATTCATGCAGCTCGCCGCATGGGAGCTGGGCGTCGGCTCGGTCCCTGCTTCGCTCTATGAGATAGAGAAGGCACGCGAGATTTTGGGATTCCCGGCTGAGTGGCATCTCCGCATCGCGCTATCGTTTGGGTATCCACTGGAAGAGGAAAAACTATCCGCTGCGCCGAAGAAGGGGGGACGGGTGTCAATGGAAGAAATAGTCCATTGGGACAAATGGTAATTCTTCCAAGCCATTTATTTTGAAGCGCGTGCAGGCAAGAGCAGATAAATACCCATTCCCAATAAAATAAACGGCGCGGCGACAATAATATAACCAAAGGGTGTCGGCGGTTGGACGCTGGCGGATTCAAGAATCAGCGTAAGAATGCCCGCTGCTCCAAACGTACACATTCCAACAGCAGGGACTCTGACCTGTCTCCAGTAGGATGATAAGGTGATGATCCAGGCTGCGATTCCCAGACCAATTATCGGGGAGGCAAAGAGGCGGGCTGTGAGGCTGGTAAGATTCCCGTCGGCTTCAAACCAAAGCCAGCCTGCGTTTTCTCCCAATATAAAGAACGTCACGCCCAATAAAATGAATAAAACGCTTATCGCGCGGAAAGCGTTTTTTCCAACAGAGTCGATACTTAATTTTTTCTCGCCATGCAGGAAGGGATGGTAAATACTTGCAGGTTCTCCAAGAGTTTCCCCGCGAATCACGGCAATGGCTAAGACGATCAATAAAAGACCGCCGCCGCCAAAATAATTCCAGGTCGTTGGGGATGCGATATCGAAGTTGGAAAAGTGTATGAGCCCCGCGGCAAGCTGCAAGACGCGATAAGCGATGATCATGATCATTGGAAGGCGCGCAACAGAATAACGATTGAACCATACTGATAGCAAAGAAAGCGGCACAGAGACCAATGTGCTGGCCCCAAGCAGGCGCGCAGTTACCGGCGTCATGGACCACGGCCACATGGAAGTGAGACTGGATGGGTCCATCAAGAGACGCAAGCCAAATACGATCTGCATCACGCCGCTTACTACAAGAATGATCTTTACCCAGATGGGCAGGGTTCGGTCGGTCATTTTATTTCTCCTGGTTTAAAGTGAAGTGTTGTAGGGCGGGTTTTCAACCCGCCAGTCCTGCGTGTTCAACATCCGTCAGGCTAAAAGCCTGACCTACATAAGACTTTCGCAAGAGGTCTATTACAAAATTTCCCAGGCACGTTTGACAATGGAATTTAAATGATCCTTCATGGACTCAAGAAAGGGTTCATCAATTTCCTGATCGCGCGAAATATGAATCGGTTTACCAAGCACAACGGCAAATTTTGCATACGGTAATGGCACAAGGTGACGGTCCCAACGCGGGTATCGAAAAGATGGCCGAGCGGCAAACCCGAGCGCCACGAGCGGACGTCCTGTCATCTTGCCGAGCCAGAATGTGCCCGGACGCGCTTTTCGAACGGGCCCATGCGGACCATCCAATGCAATAATGACATCCTGATCTTTTGATAGCCCACGCATCATCGATTTAAGCGCCATGCTTGGGTTGCCCATTCCATCCTTTGGAAGCCCAACTGGAGCAAAACCCGCTTCCTTCAACCATCCGCTCATGGATGTACCGACAATGCCGGGCGGGACAAAAGATTGTACGGGGCGCGGTGTGACAGCAGAGCGCAGCGCCAACCCGACAAGATTTGAGTCATGCCACGAATACCAGATCGTACTTTCATCAGGCAGGTTTTCTGTTCCTTCAATTTTGACCTGACCCGTTTTTACTGTGTACCTTCCATAAGATGCAACTACCCTGCCCCAATCATAGGCAGCTCGTTCGATCAAATTTTTCATGCTCTCTTTGGCAGCAGATTCATTCCAAATGCAATTGCCGAGGCGAGCAACGCAAGCAGCCAATGGAAGAGATTCTCTTCAAGCTCCAACTGCAACCCAAAGTGCATGTTCGTAAACGTCCCAAAGAATGCCAGTCCCAAATAAAAAATAGCGAATACGCGTATAAAATTCAAAGCACCCGTTGGTTTCCAAAAGGCGAAGTAGGTGCCGATCAACCCAGTGACGAGATGGATGACGCCATGCACTGGGTCAAGCCGCATGAGGGGCGGCAACGAATCAGGATTCGCGTCGAAGCCGCGCATACTGTAAATGACAAGAATAATGATGCCTTGTAAAACAAAGAGCGTCATCACTTTGCAGTACAACAGAGCCCAATCCTGTTGACTTGCTGGGATTTTGAAAAGACTGTTCAACATACACCTCCAAAATAGTTTGGGTTTGAGTAAGAATCTACCTACATAACACTATGCCTATTCATTCGTTGTGTGGAATCTTTCGGGCAAATTCCTTTTTAGGAGTAGTGTTGTAGAAGAAATCATTGGAGCGGGCCCCCTTGTAAAATCACATCGACAGGACTTTCGCTTGTCGTTCTGAGTGAAGCGAAGAATCTCTGATTTCACGGGTAGAGACCCTTCGCTATCGCTCAGGGTGACACAAAAAAGCACACTTGAGCGAAAGTCCTAATCGAATTAAATGCACAATGGGCGCCAGGAACAACACGCCCATTGTGTTTATAACCATTTAGAACAATTGTATATTATTACAAGCCAGGTATTCTCAACAAGAGAAGCTGCCCGCCTTCGCGCTTGTAGGTGAAGTCGGGTCCAACTGGCGCAAAGTTATCTTCACCGGGCGCCTGCTCCACCCAGAGCGTATGCGCCTGGACGTTAATCAGGAATGCGCCGGGACCGAACGCTGCGGAGGCGTCCACGATGCCGGTTGTCTCCCAAGCACCCATATTTCCGGCAGGTCTGCCATCGACATCGGTCAAACCATTATCGGCTGACTGATCAATCTTCACCACTACCTGGGGTGTACCTGAGAAGGGGACATACCAGAGTCGAGCGGTAGTAGCATTGACTGGGTCTGCGGCCGCTTGAGAAGGAGTGAATTGCTGGCTTGAACCGGGATCCTCCGTAAGCAAAATTCCGGTGATTGTGGTCTCGATGTTATCCGGCTGATGCACCTCGCCGATAATCTTGACCGGGCTGTCATCGCCTTCGACAAACACTGTGAGAGACGTAACAAGCGTCGGGTCACTCGGATCGAACTCCATCTTCCAGACACGACCGTTCGTGGATTTACCCGCCCCCGGAGCGCCAGTGGTTCCACGACCTGAGTCGACAACATAAACGACGTTCTCGAAGCCGGGACGCTTATCATAGGCAAGATCCTCAACGCGGACAAATTGAAAGACACCGTTGATATCGCTCCAATATTCGAGCACCCATTGAGGTCCGTCGAGACCGACGGGGGCAACCGAGCGATTATCGCGTTGCCATGTGCCATTCGTGGGAGGCGTTGGGAAGCCAACGTCGGCGGCTTTTATTTCAGAGCCATCGAGGTTAAGACCCGTGGCGATGTTCTTCGGAACCGGAATGAAGTGACCCGTGACAACCTGCGTCGAGCCGGGGGCGAAATCATAGTAGTCAGTAAAACCTGGAGTGTCAGAGACAAATGCCCAGAGATCGCCTTCATCAGCAAGCAACGCGTCCGTGTCGGGTGCGATGTAGGAGTAAAGTTGGGATTGAGCTGGCACTGTTACGCCTGGAGGGAAAGTTACCCCTGTAAGGGCTCCTGTAGTAAATGTATCATCACCAGATAACACAACCAAAGCATCAAAGCCCGGGATCGGGACACTGTTCTCGTGGTTGTGCCTGCCCATCCCGTAGATCGGGCGATGCTGGCCGGTCTTAACATCAAGCGCGATTACCAAGCCAATTTGCTTTTCAGCCGGGTCACCAATCGTGGGAGGCCAGGAAGCCTCCTGCCGCAGAACGTAATCAATTCCCTCTTCGTTCGTGAAGAGGATCTCACGGTCAAAGCCTTCCTTGCCGGTGGCAAGGTAATTGGAGCAGAAGCGCTGGTAGCCGGAACTGCTGTCGATGGCGAACGAGCCGTTGAGCACCCCAGCGGAGTGCTGGTTGAGAATCAACTTGCTTACCTGCGAGTTATCGAAATCGTTCTCGCCGTTCGTCGCAAGGGGGTTGGCTGTGTTGTATGGGAACGGAACTTTGCTGGTCTCATGGTTGATATAGAGATCAACCCGTCCCTGACCCTTGGTTCGGAGGGAGATGCCATCTGGAAGGGCTTCGAAACGAAAACCGCTATTAAGCACATCCCCAACGGTAAGGAGAGGCGTTACCTGCACACCACCCATAACAGAGGTAAGCATGGAAGGCTGGGTTGTTTTAAAACCGCTGTTGTTGCCGCCAGCGGCAAATACACCAACGGGGGAAAATAACATGGATGCAATGATGAGGATCGAGAACGAACGAAACAGGGACAAACGAAATCTGCGCCGCTTGGGAAGCGAATTGTTGGTCATTGTAACTCTCCTCTGGTCTATTAATATAAAAGTAGAGACTATCGCGTGGGCAATTGCGCAGTCCGTTATCCTTGCAGGATTAAAAATATTTTGCCCGTGACCACCGCCTTTCACATGGAATTTTTGGAGAAGGATCAAATGATGGAACCGAACAGTTTATAAAAATAGATTGGAAATTTGTTTCTGACGTTAATGAGCCGCAGGCCGGGTGTCAACGAGGCTTTCGCGGATTCGTCTTAAACCATTCTAACCTTTTGGAATAAAAAGTCAATATCTTTTTTTGGAAACACAGGGCTTTCTCAAAGTTGAAAAATGGCCGGACGACAGAACGATCTCAAGTTTTAAGTGAGTATAATGAGCGCATCAGTCGTCAAGCAAAGCCTTCATTGAAAAAGGGACTCCATGACCGATCATTGCTTCATCAGTTATTCCGGCGCAGATGGGCTGGATTTTGCCACACGTCTGGCTGACGAACTTCAAGGACAACATCCTTTTTTCAAAGTATGGTTTGATAAGCGCGAGTTAAGTTCGTCGTCATCAGATGACTGGGACGATCAACTTGGCAACGCCATCAAAGCTTGTAAATGTCTTATCTTTGTCATGACAGAAGATAGTACTGCCGATGGCTCAGTCTGCAAGGATGAATGGACATGGGCACTGAAGTATAAAAAACCCGTCATTACGATACGCAAAGACCAAAAAGCGGATGTCCCCTTCCGTTTGAACAACCGCCAACACGTAGACTTTGTAACGAGTTTTGATGTTGGAATTGCACAACTTCGAACGGCACTTGCGCGCCTGGATTTGCCTGAAGGTGCTTTAGATGAATTAAAGAGTCGCCTTGCAGATGCCAACCGAGATTTGCGCCGCGCCAAGCCCGAATATCAGCTGCGCATTAAGGTTGATATTGAAGAACTAAAAAAGCAAATCGAAGTACAAGAAAATATTGTCAAGGATCCCCAGGCCGCACAGGAACAAACTCAAAAAAACATTGAGACGGGACTAGAACGCGAACGCCATCCAGAAAAGCCGTTAGCACCGAAAACTTCCGGAAAATTTATCAATCAGCCTCCAGGAATTGCGCAGACATACTTCCGCGATAGGGAACTGGAGTCAGAACAGACAATCCTATTCCTAAAAAATGACGCCCAGCGGATAATGACCATTGCAGGGCGTGGCGGTGCTGGAAAGACAGCAATGACTTGCCGCCTCCTGAAACACATTGAAAATGGCACTCTGCCTGATGGCTTTGAAAAAAAGCATGGAAAAATTGAGGTGGACGGAATTATCTACTTGAGCGAGACTGGTTCACGAAAAATAAACTTCGCCAACTTATTTGCAGATTTATGCCTGCTCCTGTCAAATGACACTGCCACAAAACTTACGGCACTCTACAAACAGCCACAAACCTCCACTGAATCAAAGACACTTCAACTTTTAGAGGCTTTTCAAGGATTAAAGCAGCTTATCGTTCTGCTGGATAACTTTGAAAATGTCGTAGATGTTGTTTCTGAAACCATTAAAGACTTAGAACTTGGCGAAGCACTGCGGACAATTCTGCACGCTCCCCATCATCCATTGAAAATTATCATTACTACGCGAGCAACTGCAGAGAGGTTCAATTTGTACGAACCGGCCCGTCAACGGGTTTTGCACTTGGACACAGGTTTATTACCTGAATACGCTAAAGAAGCGTTTGTCTTGATGGATGAAGATGATCTAGTTGGCATCAAAAATTCTGGCAATGAACTATTAGACCTTGCTGTCACCCGTACGCTTGGTCTACCACGCGCACTTGAAGCTCTTTATGCCGCTCTTCGTTCAGACCGTTTCA
The DNA here is from genome assembly GCA_039932795.1 of Chloroflexota bacterium. Lineage (GTDB taxonomy): Bacteria > Chloroflexota > Anaerolineae > Anaerolineales > Villigracilaceae > Defluviilinea. Next base: position 22,139 of record JBDTPH010000326.1, on the reverse strand, counting down.
CAACGCTCAAAGAACTATTAGACCTACCTGTTCTTCCTGAAAATGTCGTCGAAGCTTATGTGGGCGAAGCCTTCAACCGTTTGGACACGAACGCGCAAAAGGTGATGCAGGCGCTGGCGGTCTATAACCGCCCCGTCACTCCCGCCGCCGTGGACTTCCTGCTCGCGCCGCACATCCCCGCCATGGACAGCGCGCCGATTCTGCAACGCCTGGCGAACATGCACTTCGCGCGCAAAGAGAGCGGACGGTTTTATTTACATCCTGTGGATAGAGAGTTTGCGTTTGGGTTGATTCCAGAAAAAGATTTAACCACGAAGGATACGATGGTCACAAAGGAAAAAGAGAAGGTTTCTGATGTCCCTGATGTTTCTGATGTGATTAAGGTGAAACCTGATGATGTGATTCCCGCTTCTGAAACTGACGAAGAAAGCACGAGAAAAGCAAAACAAGCCGTTGAAGAACTCAAGGCTTTGTTTGCCGAAATGAAGGCGAAAGAATCCAATTACCAATTACCAATTACCATTTACCCAACACGCATTGACCCGCCGTGCAGCCGATTATTTTAAAAAAGCCCGCAAGCCGCGTTCGGAATGGAAAAAACTGGACGACCTCACCGCGCAACTGGCGGAATTTGACCTGCGCTGTGTTGCTGGCGATTATGATACCGCCGGAGTTGTATTGACCGAAATTGATTTTGATTACTTGCTGCTGTGGGGGCATTATCGGTTGATGATTGATTTATGCAAACAAATTGTTATTTTCATCAAAAACAAGATGTTACTAATACGTATTCTGAATGTACTAGAAACGGCATATCGGGAAACAGGTGATAATAGAAATTCTGTTAATTATATTGAACAAGGGTTAGGGATTGCAAAAGAAATTAAAAACCGTCAAGCAGAATCCGCTTTGCTAGGAGACCTTGGTCTTGCGTATGTTCATTTGGGTCACACAGACAAAGCCATCGAGTTTCATGAAAAGGCATTGATGATTTCTCGTGAAATTGCCGACCGTGAAGGCGAAGGGAGAGATCTCAGCAACCTAGGGAATATCTATGCAGATTTAGGTGATAACAGCAAAGCCATCGAATACTATGAACAAGCATTAGTTATTGCCCGTGAAGTTGGCAATCGTCAAGATGAAGGAAGTGATCTTAACAACTTAGGGAATGCCTATGGAGAATTAGGTGATGATCACAAAGCCATCGAATACTATGAACAAGCATTAATAATTGCCCGAGAGATTGGTTATCGTAGAAACGAAGGAAATCATCTTATCAACATCGGAAGTAAACACGCTAATCTGGGTAATTTTAACCAAGCCATAGAATTATATGAACAGGCATTGACCATTACCCGTGAGATTGGAAACAAAAGTAGTGAGAGCGGTGCTCTTTGCAATATTGGATTTGGATTATTGGATTTAGATAATTACAAGGATGCTATAGATTTTTTTGAAGATGCCATTCAAGTTGCTGATGAAATTTCACATTCTTCAGTGCAACAAATTGCACGTCATGGATTAACAAATGCTTATCTTTTCCAAAATGATTTGGTCGATGCCCGCGCTACCATCGATGCCGCGCTTCGATATGATCTGCCAAAAAACAATCACAACGCAACTGCCCTGCACGGAATCATCGCCTTGCGTCAGGGAGATGTGAGCGCGGCACATCAGTCCTTCACGCGCGCTATCGCCCAGGCGGATGAAATCCTTGCCAAAACGCCCGATTATTACTCCGCGCTGGATGCGAAGGGGTTGGCGTTGTGCGGATTGGCGGTCTGTCGGGGCGGATCGCGATCCGCCCGTACACAATCCGTGGGATCCGCCCGTCCGGAATTTGATCAAGACATCGATAGCTTCCGGGCGGCGCGGAAGATTGCGCCGCATGCGGGCGCGAAGCGGTCAAGTCCGTGTTGCGGTTGTTCGATGAATTGGTCAAGTGCGATGAAAATAATGTATTGAAAGGCGTGAGGGACGTGATTGAAGGAAAGGAATGATTGAGGACGGATTGGGATTGAGCGGGGCTGAAGCCGCCTGCTCAGTACATGGAAGCCCTGCGGGCTATCGCGCCGAGTCGGATTTATCCGACTTTCACGAACTGAGGCAGGGCTTTAGCCCGCCGAATCATCGCGCCGCGCGGAAGATTGCGCCGCATGCGGGCGCGAAGCGGTCAAGTCCGTGCTGAGGTTGTTTGATGAACTGGTCAAATGCGATGAGGAGGGGATCTTGAAGGATGTGAGGAAAGCGGTGGAGGGTGTGGAATGATTTGGACCCCATCCCGGCCTTCCCCCAATCAAAACGATGATTGGGGGAAGGTGAACACTAATTTTGAATGAATACTCTTGTCACATCCCAGGTTGAAATTTTGCTCCTCCCCCATTTCCGTTCTTTGAAATGGGGGAGGAGCCCAGCGGGCAGAGGGGGTCCTATTGCATAAACGCACCACACCCAAAATCTTCGGGCGCGCCAAACAACTACACCGCGAAATGACTCCCGCCGAAACCAAACTCTGGGCACATCTACGCGCGCACAGAACAGGCGACGTTCATTTTCGAAACCAGCACGCCATCGGCAACTATATCGTTGACTTTTGTGCCCCGCGCGAGAAACTCATCATTGAACTGGATGGCAGTCAACATCGGGAGCAGGAAGAATACGATGAAGCAAGAACAGCATTCCTAAAAACAAAAGGATATCGAGTTTTGAGATTTTGGAACAATGATGTTCTAAACAACACCGACTCTGTCTTAACCGAAATCTGGAATGCGTTGAAAGAGCAAAACGAAACATAATCATGGACCCATCCATCCTCCCATTCTTCCAACCCCAGGGCGTCGTCGTCATTGGCGCATCTACATCACCGGAAAAACTTGGCTACGGTGTGGCGCGCAACCTCATCCAGAGTGGATATGCGGGCGCGATTCATTTCGTCAGCCAGAAGCCGGGTGAGCTGTTTGGGCGTGCAACGTACACGCATCTGAGCCAGGTCCCTGACCCAGTGGATCTCGCCATACTGATCGTCCCACCCAATGCAATGCCAAAGACGATCGAAGAATGTGGTCAACGCGGCATTCGGGCTGCGATCATTATGTCGTCAGGATTTCGGGAGGTCAGCGCGGCAGGGGCAGTGTTGGAAGAAGAATGTCTTAAGGTCGCTCATGCGCAAGGTATACGATTACTCGGTCCCAACTGCATCGGCACGGTTGACACACATCTTCCCCTTGACACAACTTTTTTACAGCCGCCCATGCCCGCGCAGGGACATATTGGATTTATCTCACAATCGGGTGCGTTCTGTGCGGCGATCATCGATTGGGCGCGCGCTGAACACTTTGGCTTCTCGCAGCTCATCAGCCTTGGCAACCAGGCGGACGTCAACGAGACCGACGTTCTGTCCATGCTCGCTGCCGAGGAGCATACGCGTGTCATCGTCCTGTACATGGAAAGTGTTGCGGATGGACGCCGTTTTGTGGATGTTGCCCAAAAGGTAACGCGGGATAAACCTGTTGTTGCCCTGAAAGTTGGCCGTTTCGAATCGGGACAAAAGGCTGCTGCATCCCATACGGGAGCGCTGGCAGCCTCTGACACCGCCTTCGACGCCGCGTTCGAGAAGGCTGGCATTCTCAGAGCCGACTCCGCGGAGCAAATGTTCGACTGGGCACGCGCGCTGGCGGATTGTCCGCTGCCGCGCGGCTCCCATTTCGCGATCCTCACCAACGCCGGCGGACCTGGCGTCATCGCCGCCGATGCACTCGAACATAACGGCCTGCATCCTGCCAAACTGAATGAACCTACACTCAAAGCGCTTATCACCAACCTGCCCCCCGCCGCGAGTGTGTTCAACCCCGTGGACATGCTCGCCTCTGCCTCGCCTGAGACGTATGCAGCCTGCCTGAAACTCCTGCTCGAAGATGAAAACGTTGACGGTGTACTTGTCATCCTGCCGCCGCCACCCATGTTCAAAGCAGAAGACGTTGCGGAGAAGCTGGTTGAAGTCATCAAGCAATTTGATAAACCCGTTGTCGTCGCGTTGATGGGATCAACTCTCGTGGAAAAGGCGCGTTCAATCTTTGAACATTCCAGGGTTCCCAGCTTCCCATTTCCGGAAAGAGCTGCATCGGCGTTGGGAGCATTGGTTAAACGAGCAGAATATTTGCACCAGGGACGATTGACGATTGACCATATCGTCCATCGTCAATCGTCAATCGTCAGTTATTCAACCGAAGAACTTCTCGCTGCCTACAATATTCCCAGCGCTCCGATCCAACTTGCACGCGATCTACACGAAGCAATTTTTATCGCGAACGAACTTGGCTATCCTGTTGTGATGAAGATCGCTTCGCCTGATATTTTGCATAAGTCAGATATTGGTGGCGTGATCTTAGGTATCCAGGACGCCACATCACTCCAAAGTGCCTACACGCAAATTATGGAGCGTGCTAAAGCGGCGAGGCCTGAGGCGGGCATTGATGGAGTCCACATTCAGCGGCAGATTCCCAGCGGACAGGAGGTCATTGTCGGCGCGGTACGCGACCCTCAGTTTGGTCCGTTGATGATGTTCGGCTCAGGCGGCGTGGAAGTGGAAGGACTCAAAGATGTGGCATTTGCTCTAGCACCGCTGACCCAGACGGAGGCGTTGAAAATGATCCGCAAGACCTGGGCCGGTAGAAAGCTAAAAGGCTTTCGCAACATCCCCCCCGCAGATGAGGAATCCGTTATTGATGTTTTGGTCAAATTATCACATCTGGTTTTGGAAAATGAATCCATCGAGGAGATCGAGATCAATCCATTGAGAGTCCTGGACAAGGGCGTCATGGCGATCGATGTGAGAGTTAAGTAAGAATTGATTGTATTGCCATAAAGAATATTGTATAGTGATAACTGAGTAACCTACTGCGTTACTTATTCTGTTTAACCTTAATTGGTTGACGCTTGGTTATGTCATGCTGAGCGAGGCGAAGCATCTCTACGACTGAAAACCGAGACCCTTCGCTACGCTCACATCGTCCCGATGTCCTTCGGGAGGGTGACAATCTGTAAGGGAATTTATGTTAACCTGAATAGTTGCATAAGGCATGTCACCCTACGCGACAGCAAAGGGTCTGGTCAGCCAGGAAAGAGATTCTCACCTGCACTTGCGTGCGGTGCAAGTGTCGCTTTGCTCAGAATGACATTACGTGCAGTCCTCGAGGAATTCAGAAAAGGAGTGAAAAATGGCAGACAGTGTTTATAAGGTAATTACGTTGATCGGCACCAGCACCGAGTCATGGGAGAGAGCTGCAACGGTGGCCGTAGAGCGTGCTGCAGAGACGCTTGAAGATTTACGCGTCGCTGAAATTAAGGCACTTGATATGCAGCTGGAAGCAGGGAAAGTGGTCGCCTACCGTGCAAAGGTAAAAGTATCGTTCAAATACCGCGAAGAGGCAAAAGAGGAATAGCATTAATCCGAAGGGGCTGGCACACACCTATTAGAATCCAGAAACACTCCCTCAAACTCATCGAGGGATGATACGTGATTCCAAACGGAGGAGACAATTCATGACTGCCTATGTCATTGTGGATATTAACGTGACAGATCCGACCGGATATGACGAGTACAAGAAACTCGCCCCGGCCGCGGTGGAGTTATATGGAGGGAAATATATTGCGCGGGGCGGCAGGACGGAAACACTCGAAGGCGATTGGGCGCCGACGCGTTTGGTGATCCTTGAATTTGAGAGCATCGAGCAGGCAAAGACCTGGCTCGACTCGTCCGAATACAGCGAAGCCAGAAAAATGCGTCATGCAACCACAATATCGAATATGGTTGTGATCGAGGGCGTTTGATACAATTACGCCCATGTTCAATCTAGCCCCCATTCTGGAGCAGGCACCCGGCAAATTAATAGCTGTGGCGTTCGAGGATTTGGAAAGTGGAGAGGACTACTTTCTCAATCCGGATGAAGCCTTTCATCCAGCCAGCACATTCAAAGTGCACGTCATGATGGAGGTATTCCGTCAGGGGAACGAGGGACTGCTATCGCTGCAGGACCGCATTCCAATCGTCAACGCATTTACCAGCATTGCCGATCGCAGCAGGTACTCACTTGACGTCATGGATGATGCGGAAACCACACTCTACCCACGTATCGGCCAAACCGAAACGATAGGCGAACTGACGCGCTTGATGATCGTGCGCAGCAGTAATCTTGCCACAAATATTCTCCTGGAAAAAATTGGCACAAAAAATGTAGATGACTTCATCCAGGCACTGGGCATTGATGGGGTAACGGTACAGCGCGGCGTGGAGGATGATGTTGCATTCCATCTGGGAATAAATAACAGCGCCACGGCGCGCGGACTCACTCAAACGATGAACCTGATCGCCAGAAAAAAAGTGGTCTCACAGGAAGCCTCTGAGCAAATGATGGATACCATGCTTGGTCAGGAGTTTAACGAGAGCATCCCGGCCCTGCTGCCAAACCATGTAAAGGTCGCGCATAAGACAGGTTGGACAGGCAATGTGTATCACGACACAGGCATCGTATACCCTGAAGATCGAAAACCGTATGCGCTATCGATCATGACACGCGGTTTCACAGAAAATGAAGAGCATGAAGCACACATGTGCATCGCAAATATTTCAAAATTCATCCATGAGAATCTTCCATGATCACTGTTTCATCGCTGATCAATTATCCGATCAAAGCCTGCCGCGGCTTTGAGGTGGACGTTGCGCAGGTCGGACGCATGGGATTGCAGCATGACCGCCGCATGATGGTTACAACCCCCGCAGGTGAATTTCTGACACAGCGCGAATATCCACGTTTGGCATTGGTGTCACCAAAACTAAGGAACGGGGCAGTTGAACTATCCGCGCCGAATTATGACTCACTACAAGTAGGGGTGCAGACCTCGGGAACTCCTGTGACTGTGAACGTATGGGAAAGCAAGGACGTCCATGCCATTGACCAGGGCGAGGAAGCCGCGCAATGGTTTTCAGACTGGCTCGGCACAGCAGTGAGGCTGGTCCACATTGCAGATGGATACAAACGACTGGTGAACGAAAAATGGGCGGTTCATGAGGATGACCATACGGGTTTCGCGGATGGATATCCCATTTTGTTGGCATCAGAAGAGGGGCTTGCAGACCTCAATTCACGGCTGGAGTCACCTGTACCCATGAATCGCTTTCGTCCCAATATTGTGGTGCGGGGCGGTACGCCTTTCGCCGAAGATACCTGGAACCGAATCAGCGTGGGCGACGTTGAACTGGCAGTGGTCAAGCCATGTGCACGGTGCGTGGTCACCACAATTGACAGGGAAACGCTTGAAAAACGCAAGGAACCGCTCAAAACCCTGGGCAAATACCGCAAGCATGAGCTTGGCGCGATCTTCGGGCAGAACGTGATCCCGTTGAACGAGGGCAGCCTTCGGTTGGGAATGAACGTGGAAGTATTGTCCTGGTCCCCGGGTCGAGACGCGCTCAGCAAGAATTAATATACAACATTGACACCCCTACTCTCATCTATTATAAAGTTTGCATGAATCCAATCAAAAAACTGACCTGGCTGTGGGCGACATTTGTGATTGCCGCCTGCCAGGCATTCCCCGCACCCATTCCAACCGCCGTCCCAAGCATTACGCCCGGCGGTCCCACCGCGACCCCCACCCCAACGAGCACCCCGACTCCCCTGCCTACACTGCCGCCTGTGGTGCGGATCGAATCAGGCGATCAGGCGTTGTTCTATGGCGATTACGACCTGGCGCGAGGTCAATATCTGGCCGCGTATAATGATTCTACAGATGTGGCCCTGAAAGCCGCGGCGCTATGGGGACTTGGACGGACCGAACTTTCAGATGGCAGTTATCAAACCGCACTCGAACGGTTGACAACACTCATCACCGACTATCCCGAGTCTACCTATTCAGCGCGCGCCTATTTCCTGATGGGACGTGCCTTTGAGGGCCTTGGTCAATATGTGCAGGCGGCCGACTCGTACAACACATATATGACGCGCATCCCGGGCGTGCTTGATGCATACGTGCAGGATTATCGCGGAGACGCGCTGTCGGAAGCGGAGGACTATGCGGGCGCTCTGGCTGCATACGATGCTTCGCTCACGGCCTCCCGTCTCGACGATGGCCAGGACCTGCAGATCAAGATGGCTCAAACCCGGGCATCCTTCGGTGACTACGCCGGAGCCTTGATCCTCTACGATCAGATCTTTTCCACGACAACAAACGATTATGTCAAGGCCCAGATGGATTACCTGGCGGGCAACGCCCACATCGCGTTGGGTCAAAACGAGCAGGCATACGCGCGCTATACGAACGCGGTAAACAATTTTCAGCTTTCCTATTACGCATATCTTTCACTGGTGGAGCTTGTGGATGCAGGCATGACTGTTGATCAAATGAACCGAGGACTCGTGGACTACCATGCATCTCAATATGACGTCGCCCTGGTTGCGTTCGATCGTTACATCGCGGAGTATCCGCTGAACGACGGTACCGCACATTATTTCCGTGCATCCACATTGCGTAAACTGCAGCGCACAGAAGATGCAATCGCCGAGTACGATTATTTTATTGCCAATTATCCGACCCACGCGCGCTGGGTGGACGCCTGGCAGGACAAGGCAATCCTGCAGTGGGCGTCGCTCGATGACTACCAAGGCGCGGCCCAGACCCTGCTTGAATTCGTCTCTACTGCCCCGGATTCTGCCTACGCAGCGGACCTGCTGATGGATGCTGCCCGCGTCATGGAACGCGATGGCAGGCTCGCGGACGCTGCACAAACCTGGGAACGTGTTGCGAATGAATACCCCGGCAGCTCACGCGTGGCAGACGCCCTCTTTTCGGCTGGAATATCCCAGGTTCGCCTGCAGGACCATGCCGCTGCATTGACCATCTTCCAGCGCAACCTGCTGCTTGCCTCCCAACCCGAGGAGCGCGCCCGCGCCTACCTGTGGATCGGCAAAACCCAGAAAATACTGGGCGATAATGCCTCTGCCGATGCGTCATTGCAGCAGGGACAGGCGGTTGACCCAACGAGCTATTACAGCCTGCGTGCACGGGATCTTCTTATGGGGCGGGCTCCTTTTGAATCGCCAGTGAATGTCAACCTGAATCCCGATCTCGAAAAGGAACGAAAGGACGCCGAAGCCTGGGTGCTCGTCTCGTTCAACCTCCCACCGGAAACCGATTTGACCGGTCCCGGTACGCTTGCACAGGATTCAAGGTTTATTCGCGGCACCGAGCTATGGGAACTCGGCATGTATGAGGAAGCACGGCGCGAGTTTGAGTCACTGCGCGAATCGGTGAGCGCCAGCGCCACTGACAATTTCAGGCTGGCGAATCATTTACTGGAGATCGGTTTATATCGCACTGCAATTTTCGCAGCCCGGCAGGTATTAACCCTGGCTGGGCAGGATAGCCAGCGGGCCTCGCTCACTGCGCCGCCTTATTTCAACCATCTGCGTTATGGACTGTATTATCATGACCTGATCATCACTGAAGCTCAAAAATACGGACTTGATCCATTGTTCATGTTCAGTGTCATACGTCAGGAAAGTTTATTCGAAGGGTTTGTCAGTTCGTCAGCCGGCGCGCATGGATTGATGCAGGTTGTTCCTGCCACTGCCGAACAGATCGCAGGCGAACTCAACTGGCCACCCTTATACGATACCGAAGATCTGTATCGCCCTGTGGTCAGCGTCACATTTGGATCCTATTACCTCGATAAGACACGGGACATGCTTGGGGGCAGTATCTACGGTGGGCTGGCCGCATATAATGCAGGACCCGGCAGCGCAATCGTCTGGAACGAACTGGCAGGCGGTGACCCCGACCTGCTGGTGGAGATCATCCGCTTCCAGGAAACGCGTGATTACGTTCGATATATTTACGAGATATTCAGCACGTACCGTTTGTTGTACAGCCCTCAAAATTGATAACCTTGTGAAGGTTATAAAGAAAAGAGAGGGTCAGCTCCTGAAGCACGTGACCCTCTCTTTCTATAATATTTTCTATGCCAGATGAGCGAGGATGCGCTGATGCACGGTCTCCACATCCATGTTCACCACTGAAATCAGCTTATCACGCCCGGATACACCTGCCACAATCTCCAGACGCGAGGTGGGTATACCCAATATTTCTGAAAGAAATTCGATAAGTGCCGCATTGGCCTCGTTATCGGAAGGAGGAGCAGCGAGACGCACCTTGATCGTCCCATCATCCAACAGTTCAGCGATTTCATTGCGGCTGGCACGTGGAGTCACACGGACAGCCAGGGCAGAGCCTTTTTGACCATCATGCAAATTGAATTTGCGATCAGACATGGTTCACCTCAACTAAAGGAGTGGATCAAACGGATGAGAAGGCCGCTAATCAGTTGGATAAGAAGGATCAAAACAAGCGGGCTGAAATCCAGCATACCCACCCGCGGTATGACCCGGCGGATGGGAGAAAGCATGGGCTCGACGATCCCATCAATCGCGCGGCGAATGGGGTGATACGGGTCCATAAAGTAGGACAGGATCACCGAGACGATGACCAGCAGGGCAAGCAGCTGTTGTAATACACTAACGAACGTTATAAGGGTTTGCATCACGCTTCACGCTCCGCGTCCGACTTGTATTTGCGTGCACCTACGATGGCGGTTCCCACCCTGACGAGGGTCGCGCCTTCTTCGACTGCCACTTCAAAATCCATGCTCGTGCCCATCGACAGTTCGTGCCAGCCCGCCTGGGGAAACAGGGACGCCAGATGGTCACGTAACAGCCTCAGGCGTAGGAAGAAACGACGCGAGTCCTCTGGGGCAGTTCCCAGGGGAGGCATCGTCATTAATCCACGGATACGCAGGTTGGGCAGATCGAGCAATTCCGCAATTTCGGGCAGAAGGATATTCCATTGAGATTCATTTGAAGCGTCCCATCCTGATTTGCTTTCTTCACCACCCACATTGAACTCGAGTAACGCGGGTACCACCCGGTTGCTTTCAGCGGCAAAACGATCGAGCCGGCGGGCCAGTTTGAGGCTGTCGAGCGAGTGTAAAAGTGCGAAGTGATCAGCCACGAGGCGGGCTTTTCTGCCTTGTACATGACCGATCATGTGCCATTCTACCCCACTTTGCGCAGGGAGTGCCTGGATCTTGGTGACGCCTTCTTCAGGATAGTTCTCCCCAAAGACGTGAACCCCGGCTTCGATGGCGGCTTGAACAATTTCAAGGGGTTGTGTCTTCGTAACCACCACAAGACGGGTGTCATCGGGACTGCGGCCGGATCTGCGTGCAGCTTCTGCGATCTGGTCCATGACGCGTTGATGGTTTTCACGAATGGAAGCAACGAGATCATTCATATGGTTGTTATCCCGAAGAGCCAAAGGGTTGTCGATTACTGCAAGGAGATCAACGCGCCGAAACGGCCAGTGCGTCCTTTTTCAGCGCGGTGCGAGAACCAGTCGCTGGTATTGCAGGCTGTGCAAATGCCCGAAATCTCAATGTTCTGTACACCCGCATGTTCGAGAAGCAAACGATTGGTTTCCCATAAATTGAAATGGATTTTTCCGTTATGTGATTTGAGTATTAAATCAGACTCATCCCCGAACTTTTGCATCACCTGCAGAATCACATCTGCTCCAACCTCGTAGTGATCCGGCCCAATGGACGGACCAATACAGGCGACAATATCTGCCGGGTTCGAGCCATATTGTTTCTTCATGGCGTTGATCGTGGCGCTGGCAACGTCGCGAAGTGTGCCCATCCACCCGGCGTGCGCAATGCCGATCACGCCATTGCGAGGGTCACTGACCATGATCGGCACACAGTCGGCGAAGCGCATGAACAATGTCACATCATGTTTATCTGTCAGAATAATATCTGCCTGACGATACGACTCATCGATGGGTCGGGGTGCCTGTGCGCAGACGACGTCTGCACTGTGGACCTGCCAGACATCGAAAATGGATTCAGGCTCGCATCCCATGGCCTGGAAGGAAAGGATGCGGTTCTCTCGAACGCGCGCCAGGTCATCCCCCACCGTCCCACCTACATTGAGGGAACCCCACGGCCCCGGGCTGACCCCTCCATGACGTGTGAAGATGGCATGCCTGGCTTGCATGGAATCGAACTTGAAATAGCGCAGTCCGTTGTGCTGAATGAGGGACATTTGTCGAAGGTTACCTGTCAGGAACCAGCTTTGTTGATCGCAGCGAACTTTTTGATAAAAAATTGGCGCGTCTCGCCAAAGGATTCTTCCATATAAGGGTAGCCGAACCAGGCCGTCGCGAATCCGAAGAGTGCGCCTGTGAACGTACGCAGGAAAGGTGTACTCTCGCGGTAAGGGAGAATGGACGCGAGCAATGACCAATCCATCTGGCTGAAAAGCTGGGAGAAACCGTCCAAACCGATGGGGCCCATACCGATCAGAACCCATGCCATCCAATGCAGGGGCTTGATGCGGCGTTTCGTCACCGCGTACAGTATCCCAAAAAGGAATATCGCCGCATAGATGGCAATGTCGCGCTCGCACAGGGCCATTTTATAACCCACCTCTTCATTGCCTGTGAACTGGCGCGCCTGCAGCCTTGAAGATGCCGCAGGGTTATGAAGGTCCTGGAGGCCAGTCACCTCTTCAAAAGTAAGGACATTTGGAATACCCGCCTCTTTGAGCGGATAATAGGCCTGTTGTCCAAATAAAAAGAATGACCTGAAACCAAATTGATGGCAGAGCGGTTTGTATATGGTGTAGAGCACATTAGCAGGCAAAGTAGCGCCTGCATTCATTAAAACGGGCGCCAGCATTGCCAGACCAAAGTAAAGCAGCATGAAGCCATTGATCATGGCCAGATAATGCCGCGACATCCAAAACATGGCGCGATCGCCGCCGCTGATATTTTGTCCGCGGCGGATGCGGTCATGATGATCTTCGCGTCCAAGCTTATCGAGCTGGCCGCGGCGGTCGCCTGCAGCGCCCAGGGTCACCATCAATTTTTGTCTGTCAAAGGGAGATTTAAGAACGTATGGCCCCACCTCAATCACAGGAATCTCCACCAGATAGGCTTTTTGAAGGGCAGGGTCAGCATCAATGTCAATTTCAACCAGGCGATGAGGATACTTTGCCTGTAAAGACTGCAAATCTGCTTTTGCCTGCTCGCACAGATGGCAGTCCTTTCGCGTGTATAGGGTAATGGTCAGCATATGAAAGACTCAAACCCTTATAGACCGAAATCGATCCAGAAGAACTGACCGGCCGCTGCAATGCGTTCAAAAATACCAGTGAAGAGCATGATACCAATCATCACGAGAATGACTCCCATTGCAATTTCAACGTAGTGCATTACTTTCCCATACTTCTTCAAGGTGACTGAGACCCAGCCCACGCCAAGGGCAGCAATCAGGAAGGGAATTGCCAAACCCGCTGAATACGCCGAAAGCAGTGAAACACCCGTTGAGATCGAACCGCCATTCATGGCAAGTGTAAGGATCGCGCCGAGCACAGGTCCCACACAGGGAGCCCAGCCCGCCGAAAAGAAGATTCCCATCAGCGCAGATGAAAGATACCCCCATTTACGGTCTGGCAATTGTTGCACGCGTGTATCGTATTCCAATAACGGGATGCGAAAAATACCGATCATATGCAGACCAAAAATGATGACGACAATTCCGCCCACTTTGGCAAGAACGAACCGTAGATCGAACAACAGACGCCCAAAGGCAGAAGATGCAGCTCCCAGAGTGATGAAAACCAGGCTGAAACCCAAAACAAATGCCAGTCCATGTGTGAACGTGACAAAGCGGTTACTTTCATTTGCTTCACCGCCTACCGCGCGCCCGCCCAGATAGCCAATATAAGCAGGAACGAGCGAAAACACACAGGGCGAAAGGAAGGAAGCCAGCCCAGCTAGAAATGCGAGGCCCATAGTTACGTTGCTAATATCCATATATCTCCAACTTCAATTTAACTGCATCGCGGTGGTTACCACATTGGTTCCATGGTCGGGCAGGGATACGCGTAACTCGCTCTGAGCCAGGGAAACGTAGGGTGTTGTCCAGCGGAAGATCCATTTCGCATCTTCGGGCGTGACATTTATACAGCCATGCGAACGCTTCTCGCCAAAGGCATTGTGCCAGAAGGCGCCGTGGATGGCGATCCCTTCGCCGCTGATCATCGTGGACCAGGGAACTGCCGGCGTGGAATATCCCGATTGAAACGTACCGGCTGTCATATTGAGCGACATGATCTTCCAGTGTGTTAGCAGATTGCCCACCGGGGTCGCCAGCTTCTCACTGATCTGTCCAGTTTCGGGGTCATAATTGAGTCCGCTCGAAATGCGGCAGAAATAGACCTCCCTGGATCCTTCATAGCAGGACAGGGTCTGATAATCGAGATTGGATTCGATCCTTTTTTCATTGGGGTCAACATCGGGGCTAATGGGCGCCACGTCCTCGTCTGTCAGGATCTTGAACCCCGCACCATCCCCCCAGAAAAACTCGCCGTAGGCGCCATAACCGTAGCCATGTACCGCATCTTCATTCCAGCGATATTCCGTAAAGCCATTCGTCGTGCGGACCTGGTCGATCCAAACCACCTGCCCATAATACAAACGCGGAGGAAAGTTATAAGCGATATGGTCCTGCATCCATGGCGAAGCGACCACGCCCTCATGTGCCAGCTCAACGTATGGGACAGTCACTTCCACCCAAAAACCCTGCTGCCCGGCCGGCATCTCATTAATAGGTGTGTTGGGATGATTACGTGTGGGCTGAAGCACAGATGCATAGATATACCCCTGAGGGGTTTCCACATAACGTTGATTTGCCAATCCGCCAACCACATTTCCGAGCACCTGGCGTCCCCACTCCACCAGTGTATCTGCCTCCAGTTTGGCAATGGATGTGTTTTGAGCGGGATCATTCGTTGGGCGGCTACGCAGATCAATGCCAGGGTCTACAACACGCCCAATAATGTCACTGGCGGGGAATGGAGGTAGTCGTTTGGGAGTATATAAATAGTCAGGGTTGAGCCCCTTGTAAGGGCTGAACGCCACTGCCCCCAGGCTTGCACCAGCAATTTTGAGAAAGTCGCGACGAGAAAGGTTTCGATTCATTCTTCCACCAAAAAAATTTGTAGCAGCGACTCCAGTCGCTCGTACCCGGCTGAAGCCGTTGCTACATTTATATCCCAAGGATACCTGCAAACAAAAGGCTAGTCAACGCTCGACTGAGAAATGTTTAATCTATGAAAAAATCCTTCAATGCACGCAGGCAATTCACGCTCACCTTGTGGCCCACTTCATCCTCGCAGTACGTCACCCGTGCGCCCGCCTGCTCAAGAATCTCAATGGAGGCGCGGGCGCGGTCCACGGGGACCATTTCATCCTTCGTACCATGCGCCACAAAAAACGGCTTGCCATCCAATGGACGTTGTGCAACCAGTTCATCCAACCCACCCGGCACAAAGCCTGCCAGGATTCCCACCTTGCGGATGCGGTTCGGGTACCGGAACGCCAGCACATTGGACATGGCTGCGCCCTGGCTGAATCCCATTACATCGAATGTATTCGCCTTGATCCCCGCCGACGCCGAATACTCATCCACCAAACGGATCAGCGCTTCGGCGTTCGGGCGCAGCTGGTCCATGGTTGGACGTCCAAAATCTGACGATGGGAACTCCCGCCACGTATATCCGCCCTGCTCCGCTGTGTGAGGCGCGCGCGGCGCGACCATCCAGTATTGAGGTGGCAGGTTGCGCGCGAAAACCCACATCGAGTTTTCGTCGCCGGTCAAACCATGGATGAGGAGCAGCAATCGGGCAGGTTGATGCGCAGCTTCCCGAATCCGCAGGGTCCAATTGTTGAATTCGATCAGGGATGTATCACTTGGGTCGGGCACTATTAAGGATCCAGTCTATGGCAAGGAAGACGGCGAGGATGAGAATGACCGGAGCCAGGACGGCCAGCAAGCAGACAAATCCCATGCCTGCAGCGCCCTGTCCATAGATAACCCATATCAAGCCGACCCCCACAACAAACAACAATATAAATGCACCCAACGCCAGCCGGACGTTGGTTTCTCTGGAATATTTCCGCAAATCTTTGCTCACGCCTTTGCTCCCAGCGCCCGGCGAATCCGCCTGCGCAACGTAAATTTTTGCTTTAATTGAGGCAGGACTTCATCCACTGCTGCTTCGCCGATTCGCACCACTTCATGTACATCGCTGATGTCAAGTGTAATAACCATACGACC
The DNA here is from genome assembly GCA_039932795.1 of Chloroflexota bacterium. Taxonomy (GTDB): domain Bacteria; phylum Chloroflexota; class Anaerolineae; order Anaerolineales; family Villigracilaceae; genus Defluviilinea. The sequence continues at coordinate 5,908 of JBDTPH010000326.1, read as the reverse complement.
GACTTCCATTTCTACTTATAAGAGAGTATTTACGGTATTTAACGAGATTTTGGCGCAAGTATTACTTCCGAAGCATCCCGCTCAATGACTAATTTCAACGCTTCAGGGGATGTATCGAAGAGAGAATCAATCCTGACAATTCCCTTGCTGCCGATTCGGACGGAAACGCCCAGCTCATTCGGGGGCCCAAGAAAGATAACTGCATATTCGCCAGGGGGATAATATTCCTCTCTGCGTGCACCTTCAGAGACGCGATAGACCGCATACACCGCGGTGGCGTCGATTCCGTCCCAGTTCCCAATCTCGTTTTGCCGGATAAAACTACCTTCGCTCCCGAGGAATGGCAGGACCTGAAGCGTTTGCCCATGCGGTTCCCCTTCGTTGCACTTTGGAGGCCCACCTAACCCATCTGCAGTTGTGCAGGGTGCAGTCGTATACTGGATCAGCGAACGCAATTCATCTGTGTTACCACTTGCAACTGCAGCAAGGACGTTGTCGACCACTTCGACGCCGGTCTTTGTACTCAGCGGATATCCACCAGAGAGGTCTGAAACTGGCGTTGACGTAGCTACGGATGAGCACGCGCCTGCCAGGAGGCTGACCAACACAAACAGGACAATTATCAGATGGTTTTTCATTTAAAAACCTTTCACTTTAAAGTACGGCTACAACAGGGTCAGGTTTCGACAGGTTTTTGGCCAGGTAGCCCTTGGACACTACAGGGATTGTATGGCTGTCTGCGGCAAGAGGATTTCCAGTGCGCGCAGGAGGGCATTCACGTCATTTTGGTCGTTGTATCCCTGTATCGAGATTCGCATAAACTGCCTGCCATTCCATTCGATCAGCGGAACTTCAATCTTGAATTCGTCATACAACCGCTTCTTTAAAACAGGCAGGTCGGATCGCGGTAAAGGAGCGATACCCATCTGACCATAGAAGTCGGAGTTAAGCGGATAAAGCGGAGGCAGATTCGTAAGATTGCAGACACATTCAATCGCCTGATGAAGGAGGATGTGACATTGGCTTCGTACTTCGTCCCAGTGATGGTCCTGCATGAACTGAATGGCCGTTGGAACTGTTAACGCCGCGCTGGGATCCCTGGTTCCTGTCCATTGCAGGAGATCGATAAAACGGGAGCCTGTCGTTGTTGCAGGGGTGGGCTTGTAGCCCCAACTTACAATCAGGGGTTCGATGAGATATTGCAGGTCACGCCGCACATATAGGAATGCCGAACCCTTTGCGCTGAGCATCCATTTATGACAATTGCCAAAAACGACATCTGCATTAAGCGTCTGTAGATCAACAGGGATCTGTCCCGGCGAGTGGGCGGCATCAACGATTGTCAATATCCCCGCCTGCCGTGCGCGGCGGCAGATCTGTTCCACAGGCAGGCGCAACGCAGTTGGAGAAGTGATATGACTGAGGTAAATGACCTTTGTTTTCGGTGAGACCCCCAGCCAGAACTGTTCAATGATCTCTTCGTCGGAATGGACCGGCAGCGAAATGGGTTGGTGAATGTATTTCGCACCGATTTTTCCACAGATGAATTCCCATGTGTAATCACACGCGCCGTATTCATGATCAGTGGTCAATATCTCGTCACCTGCCTTGAGTTTGAGCGAATGAGCAATTATGTTGACGCCATGCGTGGCGTTTGGCACATAGACCAGGTCATCTGCATCCACGTTTAAATATTTGCCTAAAGCGATGCGCGACTCATGCAAAAACCCATCCAACTCACGGCTGAGGAACGAAACTGGCTGTCGTTCCAGGAGCAATTGCCAGCTTTGGTACGCTTCAAAAACAGGTTTCGGTATCGCACCGAATGAACCGTGATTAAGAAAAACAACATTTGGGTTTAGAAGGAAGTCTTCTTTTAATGATGACATCAGGAGATTATAAGATATTACTTCGAGCCATCAGGAAAATTTACAATTCGCCAATAAAGTGCCCGCGTGTTTGGTTCCCGTATGACGTGGCCTGGTTGATTCAATCAAACAGGTCGCAATGCTGCGACCTGTTTGTCACTTAATACTCAACTTCTCTTCTGTGAGGTGCTATTTGCTGCTGGTCAGCGGCTCAGAAGCCAGGAGGCGATGCAGCTCAATTTCAGCCTGCGCAGGCGTAATAGATAGGACAAAGCTCCATTCTGCAAGTAAAGCGGTCTGTGCTTGTTTCAAGATGCCCTGGTCGCTTTCATTCAATGGCCGGATCTTTCCGTACGTGGAAAGGCCGCGGATGATGTGGCAGAGCGATGCAGTGTGGCCGTCCCTGAGCAACTCCAGCAGACGGGTTCTACGTTCCTGCCTGTCTTCCGGCAGCGACTCACCTGGGCTAGATAGGATGGAGAGCAGTTGTTTCAAGCCGGATTTCGATTTTGGGGAACGGAGCCGGCTTCCCAGTTTGTTGTCTGCCGGCACCCAGACGGTCAGATCCCGGATCTGGACCGCGTAGTAGAGCGTTTTCGAGCCGAAAAGGTCGCGCTCTTCCAGGCGGACAATCTCTCCCAGTCCGTAGGTCCAGTGCATGACCGTATCACCTTGTTGGAAATTCATAAATAGCTCCTTTCACAATAGAGGAAAACGTTGATTATCTCTCAGTTTGTTGGTAAAAAGTTATCTTCAAACTCACTTAATGTGGGTTAAATGACCTTTTGGACGGCATTTATGGGGGCTGGTGCAGCCCTTCTTTTATTCATAATGTGGTCCTTTAATACTAATCGAGCCGATTCTGACGAAATGGGCCTGCAATTAATGGATGCTCCCTACAGAACACCCTCTGTTTCCCCGATGAATAAATAGTTCGCTTCTAAAAAGCAAATAATAGTGTAACACACTATTCATCCAAAATACGCGGTCAGAGTGGTCTGGACAATCTCTTTGACATCCGATTCTCAGATTACTACACGAATAATCTATGGTTACATTCTCTTAAAGCTTGACCTGAGTGCCGGGTACAGTTCGCCATATATTGAGTAGGACTGCCTGTAAATCTCAACTTGCTCTGGGTCTGGCATGATGCTCCCCGTCAGGTTGACAGCGGCTTTGCATGCAGATGCAACATCTGGCCACGCTTCCATTCCAACCCCGGCAAGCAGTGCAGCGCCATATGCCGCACCTTCGGTGGTATTTACGGTTACCAATTCGGCATTAAGTACCGATGCCAATATCTGTTTCCATAACACGCTTTTGGTCCCCCCACCCGAAGCGCGGACCTGGTTGATCCTGTTCAATCCTGCTTTTTGGATGAGCGTAAAGCTGTCCTTCAAGCCAAATGCAACACCTTCCAACACGGCACGCGTCATATGAGCGCGGCTGTGGCGCACAGTCAAGCCGATGAATGCGCCACGCGCAAGCGGGTCGGGATGAGGCGTGCGTTCGCCAGAAAGATATGGCAGGAACTGTAGTCCTTCGCTTCCTGCCGGGATCGGCACCGCTTCCTTTAGGAGATCATCAAAACTCATTTCAGGCGCGAGCGTATCACGGTACCACTGCAAACTTCCGGCTGCCGAAAGCATCACTCCCATAAAATGCCACATACCCGGCACGGCGTGACAAAACGCATGCAGGCGTCCTTCAGGCTCGATCAACGCGGAGGGAGTCGTAGCGAACACAACGCCGCTCGTTCCAACAGCCAGGGCGACCACGCCAGGTTCCACCGCACCAACGCCTACGGCACCAGCCGCCTGGTCGCCGCCACCGGCCACTACAGGTGTGCCCGCTTTCAGTCCGGTGCGTGAGGCGGCTTCGCCAGTCACACGCCCGGTAAACTCAGTTCCTTCAAATGTTTTCGGCATCCACGCAGGCGGAATTCCGAGGGCTGATAAAACTTCATCGGACCAATCACGGGACCGCAGGTCGAATAACACCGTCCCCGCACCATCCGCCTTATCCATGGCGTATTCGCCTGTCAACTTAAGACGCACGTAATCCTTCGGCAACAGAATATGTTTCGCCTTCGCAAACACTTCGGGCTCATTCTCTTTGATCCATAAAATCTTTGGCGCCGTGAATCCTGCCAGCGCGACATTGCCAGTGATCTGGATAAATTTTTCCTTCCCAATGATCTGATGGATTTCATCACACTGCCTCTGTGTCCGTTGGTCATTCCACAGGATGGCCGGACGAAGGACGCTCCCCGCTTCATCGAGCAGGACAAGCCCATGCATTTGACCCGTCAGACCGATTGCCTGGATTCTTTCCGCGCCGATATCTGCTTTTTCCAAAACGGACCGAATACTGGCTGCGACCGCCTCCCACCACTCGCGCGGATCCTGCTCCGACCAAAGCGGACGCGGCGTCTGCAAGGTATGCGGCGATGATGCGACCGCGATCACTTCACCAAGCGCATTCATTAACAGGGCCTTGCTGGATGTCGTGGAAGTATCAATACCGAGAAAAAAGGAATCACTCATCCTGCGCCTAGAAGAATATCAATGGTCAACTGATCCAGTCTCTCGTGCTTTAGTCCTCGCTGGCTTATCGCAGCGCGATCAAAGTTTTGTGCGCGTAATGCATCGGCTTTTTCTGAACTGTATTTGCCAAAATACGGATCCATCGAACCATCACCCGCATTGATCCCGGCCAGCAATGCCTGCACTTCTTTATCCGCATTGAACTGTGCGGCCTTCTCCTTCAGGATAAGATATGTGCGCATACATCCGCGTGCAAAGTCCTTTACACCTTCGTAATCCTCCGTGCGGTAGGCATGGGCATCGAAATGGCGTGATCCGTCATAACCCACATCTTCCAGGAACCTGACCAGATAGAATGCAGCTTTGATATCGCGCGAACCAAAACGCAGGTCCTGATCGTAGCGACCGGGATACTGGTCGTTCAGATCAATATGGAATAACTTTCCAGCTTCCCAGGCCTGGGCCACACCATGTAGAAAGTTGAGCCCCGCCATATGCTCATGCGCCACCTCAGGGTTAACACCCACCATTTCAGGGCGATCCAGTGTGGCAATAAACGCCAGCATGTGACCCGTGGTGGAGTTGTAAATATCGCCGCGCGGCTCATTGGGCTTGGCTTCCAGCGCGAGCTTCAAATCGTATTGCTTATCCTTCACATATTCGCAGAAGAAATTTATTGCTTCACGCGTGCGCTTGATCGCATCGGTCGGATTCTTGCTCGAGTCACTTTCTGTCCCTTCACGCCCACCCCAGAACACATAGATCTTTGCACCCAGCTCCACGCCCAGGTCAATGGCGTTCATCGTTTTTTGCAGGGCATAGACGCGCACCTTGGGGTCGTTGGATGTAAAGGCACCATCCTTGAAAATGGGATCGCTGAACAGGTTGGTAGTCGCCATCGGGACGATAAGGCCCGTTTCCTGCAGAGCAGCCTGAAAGTCCCGAATGATCTGATCACGTTCCGCCGCAGTCGCGTCGATTGGGACCAAATCGTTATCGTGGAGATTAACTCCCCAGGCGCCGACCTCCGCCAGCAGATGAACCAGTTCAACCGGCGTCTTCTGCTCGCGCACCGGGCCGCCGAATGGGTCACGGCCGATGTTGCCAACAGTCCACAGACCAAAGGTGAATTTATGTTCGGGCTTGGGAGAAAAATCATTCATGGAAAACTCCTGGGGTACGGTTTGGATTAGGCAGCGAGGATTTTTATCTCAACAGCGTTTGTCGAATTCTCCGGCAGGATCATCGTCCCTTCGGATGTTTGTTCCGTTGTCTCACTGGTTTCAATCGAGTGACTATTATTACAGCGCAAGGTTGAAGGTAAAAAATAGCATAACCTTAGGTAAAAAGGCATGGTATCTTTCTCCAATCACTGGCAAGTGAAAAGGAGAGGAAGAACACCATGCCGAGAGAAATTGTAACCGAAACCCGACGAGATAAGTCGTCGGGCCGAGCCAAAAAGTTGAGTGGTAAAGCCGAGGTGCAAGCGTGTCG
>JBDTPH010000325.1:0-3296 GCA_039932795.1 Chloroflexota bacterium | reverse complement strand
GAGATTCCCGGCTATCACAGCGGTTTTGCGGAGTACGTCTGCACACATGGAAGAACGATGATGTTGAAACCTGCCAGCCTGACATTTGAGGAGGCGGCGGCCATTCCACAGGGAGGTGTGATCGCTTTGCAGGGCATTCGCGAAAAAGGAAAGGTTCAGCCGGGTCAAAAAGTTTTGATCAATGGCGCAGGCGGAAGCGCGGGAATGTTTGCTGTGCAGCTTGCAAAGCTATATGGAGCTGAAGTGACCGGTGTGGATAATACCGGCAAGCTGGATTTTATGCGCTCGCTGGGCGCGGACCATGTGATTGATCACACCCGCGAAGACTTCACCAAAAATGGAAAACAATATGACCTGATCCTTGACCTGATCGCGCATCGGTCGGCATTCGCTTATGCGCGGGCGCTCAAGCCGGATGGAACGTATTTCCTGGTTGGAGGTTCTGTCGCTACAATGCTTCACGTGCTGCTCATGGGATCATTGATTAAGAGAAGGACAGGCAAACGGGTGGGTATCCTGATGGTCCCGCAAAATAGAAAAGATTTGATCGCCATTACCGAGCTTTGTCAATCCGGCAAAGTCCGACCCGTGATCGACAGGACATACCCATTAAACGAGGCCTCTGAAGCGATGCGCCATGTTGGCGAGGGACGCGCCAGGGGAAAAGTCGTCATCACGGTTGAATAGAAGAACATGTCGTTGCGAGCGTTCTTTGCGAAGCAATCTCCTGTTTTCTAGTGATTTTGTGAGTAATTTCAATCTTGAGATTGCTTCGTCGGGAAAAGCACCCTTCTCGCAACGACATATAAAAAGGACTTTATTTTTCAAAATGCAGCAACAAAACAGGATGAGTAATCATGAAGGCAATCATATGGACGAAATACGGATCACCAGATGGGCTTCAGCTTCGGGAGGTGGAAACACCAACTCCCAAGGACAATGAAGTCCTGATCAAAATTCATGCAGCAACCGCGTCACAAGCGGATACTGAGTTCCGAAGGCTCAAACTGCCGCTCTTGTTTGCGATTCCCCTGCGCCTGTATCTGGGTCTCATAAAACCAACCAGAATAACGATCCTTGGGACTGAGTTTGCAGGAGAGATTGTCTCAGTCGGCAATGAGGTAACCCGATATCAGCAAGGCGACCAGGTTTTTGGATATACCGGCCTTGGTATGGGAACCTATGCTGAGTATATGTGTGTGACTGAAAAACCCTCCGCGATGGCAAGTGTGATGGGGAAAAAACCGACCAACATAACTTATGAGGAGGCCGCCGCCGTTCCTTTTGGCGGACTCGAAGCGCTGCATTCCCTTGACAGAGCAAACATCCAGCGCGGACAGAAGGTTTTGATCGTCGGCGCGGGCGGCAGTATCGGCACTTATTCCGTTCAGCTTGCCAAACATTACGGCGCGGAGGTGACAGGTGTGGACAGCGGCGGGAAATTGGAAATGCTGCGTTCGATCGGCGCGGATCATGTGATTGATTACACGCGGGAAGATTTCACTAAAAACGGTCAGACGTATGATGTTATCTTGCATACGATCGGCGGAAGCTCTTTTTCAGGTAGTGTACGATCGCTAAAAGAAAATGGAACTTATGTAAATGCGAACCCTGGACTGTTCGGCGGGATTCGAATGCGATGGGCTTCAAAGGGAAACAACAAGAAGTTAATGCGTTGGACGGCAGGCTATACAACCAGTAATCTGCTTGCGCTCAAAGAGCTGATCGAGGCTGGAACGATCAAACCGATCATTGATAGACGCTATCCGCTGGAACAGACCGCCGAGGCGCATCGATATGTAGACTCCGGGCAGAAAAAGGGGAATATCGTCATCACTGTAGAGCATAATCGTAAAAGCTGAAAAGAAGATACCCGTTTTGCTGTCCGTCCTGTGGCATGGACGGCTTCTCCACAATTTCTTTCCCAACTATATCTTGGCCTAAAACTTCATTTGATTTGTTGTCAACAGCTAAAATTCATCATCCTCATCCGTGGACTGTATGGCTTGTTTGACCAAGTCACTCCACAAATTCATAACATCTTCCCCCGCACTTTCTGCCTTCAACCTTTCTGTAACCAAACCATCATTGCTCTTTAATTCTGGGAATGTCAATAACAACATGGCGACATCGCGCCAATCCGTTCCTGATTTGGGTTGACCACGTCGTTGATGATAAGCGATAACTTTAAGCGCGATCAATTCTTCAGGTGAAGCGACAAGCACCTGTGAAATTCGTTGTGAGGGCGGCAAACTTTGAACAAGCCGAATATCAACAAGGTGACGATTCCCTGTTTTTTGGATTTGATATATTCTGAATCCGCGCCCGTCTGCAACCTCGCGTACCCGGACGGCTACATGGAATTTATCGCTGAGATCGGCGCGTAATTCCTCTGCAAGTTCTGCCGCGCGGGTTGAAAGCAAGTCAATATCCTGGCTCATGCGCGGTTCAGGCACGTAGGCATTGACTGCCTGCGCGCCAAACATGACCGCATCGTCGCGACCGCGTAAAAACTCCAAAACCGCCTCTTGAATGGTCGCAAGTGGCAAGGATTCGTTCATGATGAACTCCTGAAAGGTAAGGGAACCTGCGTTGAACATGAAATTATTGTAGCATAACTTTCCACCGCTCTACTTCCCCGACCCAGAGGGGAATCTGCTGGAGTCTGTCTGTTACGATGAGAGTGTACGATAAGTCTTGATTTGGAAAGCCACACCCACATTAGCCAAGAACAGAAGTCGACTCCATGCCCTCTCCTTGCGAAGCACCCCCGAAGTGACACTTGCACCGCACAGCGTTTGTGCAGTGCAGGTGAACGAAGGGGGCTAGGAGCGGTTCAAACGGACACGCCGATCAATCGTCACAATCTGGCGCCGCACTGACGACCAACGGGAGTGTCGAAGTGATGAGATCGCACGGACATTTCACCACCCCCCTGGACTGGGCGATTTAATTTATTCATAACGCCTCCGTATGATCTTCTGTGCTAAAATTTAGGCATGAAGGTTCGAGAGGTCATCAAACTCATTGAAGCCGACGGCTGGTATTTGGTCACAACCAAAGGGAGCCATAGACAATATAAGCATCCCAAGAAAACTGGTCGAGTGACTATTGCAGGTCACCCCAATGATGATCTTGCGCCAGGAACCCAAAGCAGTATTTTCAAACAGGCTCAAGTTGATAAGCCAAAAGGCAAGAGGTAACTCGCAGCTGGACATTAACGGTTTAACCGCGAAGATTGAGAGAAGGCACAGCGGCGGCACAAATTCTCAGAGAAGTTTTTGGGAAAAAAAAGA
>JBDTPH010000324.1:0-5138 GCA_039932795.1 Chloroflexota bacterium | reverse complement strand
TGCCGCGGCAATGCTCAAAGGTCGCAAGGTTTCAGAAGGCACGCGTGTGATGGTGGTTCCCGGTTCACAGGAAGTCAAGAAGCAGGCCGAGCAGGAAGGTCTGGATCAAGTCTTCAAAGAGGCAGGGGCTGAATGGCGCGAGGCGGGCTGCAGCCTATGTATTGCGATGAATGGGGATCAATTACAGCCCGGTCAATATGCCGTTTCGACCAGCAATCGCAACTTCGAAGGCCGTCAAGGCAAAGGCGGACGTACCTTCCTTGCATCTCCACTCACCGCCGCGGCGACAGCGATCCATGGCGTTGTTACGGATGTCAGGACGATGTTGGCGTGAATACCTAATCGGCGGGAATAAATCCCCTTCTCAGTACATGTAAGCCCTTCGGACTGATGACCAGAGTCCGCTTTAGCCAACTTCCACGAATTCAGGCAAGACTGTAGTCCGCCGAACAATCGTGAATCTAAAATTATGAATTGGAATCAAATGACCACTGATGAAGTTTGGAAACTACCTGCCATCGTCAATCGCTTTCTCTCGTATCGCGCCGCCATCCCTTTGGCACACGAGCAGATCGGTGTGATGATGTCCATTCTTAAAACGAGAGGACAGCCTGTTGGGACCTTTCTCGATCTGGGCTGCGGAGATGGGATCCTTGGCGCCGCGATCCTCTGCGACTATCCATCTGCGCGTGGGGTGCTTGCCGATTTCTCCGAGCCGATGCTCGACCAGGCGCGCGAGCAACTCAGGGATTATGCAGGCCAGCTCAGTTTTGAGAATCTCGATTACGGCGATCCGGCCTGGGTGGACCGGATGCAGGCATTCGGTCCGTTTGACGCAATGGTCTCGGGTTATTCCATCCATCACCAGGCTGATGAACGCAAGCGTTCCATCTATGAAGAGATCTTTTCGCTACTCAAACCTGGCGGCTGGTTCATTAATATCGAACATGTTTCATCCGCTGCACAACTAAACATTGACCTGTTCGAGAATCACTACGTCTCAGCGCGTTATGCAATCGAAAAGCAGAATAATGGCACACGCAACTTCGATGAGATCGCTGACGAATATAAAAATCGTCCCGACAAAGCCGCCAACTTTTTGGCGCCCGTCGAACTCCAATGCAGCTGGCTGCGCGAGATCGGCTATGAAGAAGTGGACTGCTACTTCCGCATCTACGAACTCGCCGTCCTTGGCGGTCGGCGGCCAATCACAAATCTAAAATCATAAATCGGAAATCAACTATGGCTCAATTTACAACACTCACCTCCCGTGTCATGCCTCTGCCTGTCAATGACATTGACACAGATCAGATCATCCCGGCGCAATATCTCAAGGTCACCGACAAGAATGGCCTGGGTGACGCGCTTTTCTTCAATTGGCGTTACAAGGATGATAAAACTCCAAAGAAGGATTTCATCCTCAATAAGCCTGAATCAGCCGGCTGTCAGATCCTTCTGGCGGGTGACAACTTTGGGTGCGGCTCGAGCCGTGAGCACGCGCCATGGGCGCTCACATCCTATGGGTTTCGCGCGGTGATCAGCACATCCTTTGCGGATATCTTTCGCAGCAACTCGCTCAAGAACGGATTGATTCCGGTCGTCGTGGATGATGAAACTCATAAGATGTTGTTTGATCTTATCGAAGAAGTACCAAACGCCGAATTCAAGGTGGATCTTGAATCGCAAACGCTTTCCTTCCCAAATGGCTCTGTTATATTTTCAATTGACCCATTCAACAAAATCTGCCTCTTGAACGGCACGGATGAACTCGGTTACATCATGAGCTTCGAAAAAGAGATCGCCGCGTTCGAACAGCGACCCTAGACCATGGATGCTGGACGATCATAGGGTCAATGGTCCATCGTCCATCGTCAGAAAAGAAATTCTTTCCATGTCAAAAATTCAGATTTACGACACCACCCTGCGCGACGGAACGCAGTCCGAAGGCTTCACGCTTTCTGGCAATGACAAGATCCGCATCGCGCAAAAGCTGGATGAGCTTGGCGTTGCCTTCATCGAAGGGGGCTGGCCTGGTTCGAACCCGAAGGATGTGGAGTTCTTCGAGCGTGCCCGCGACATGCAATGGAAGAATGCGCTCATCGCCGCGTTCGGTTCCACCTGCCGTGTCAAAGGCGGTCCCGAAGACGACGCCAATATCAAAGCGCTTCTCGATTCGCAGACTCCCGTCTGCACGATCTTCGGCAAAACGTGGACCCTGCACGTCACCGATGTTTTGCTCACTACGCTCGAAGACAACCTGCGTATCATCGAGCAATCTGTTGCCTATCTCAAAGCCAATGGCAAGCGCGTGATCTACGATGCCGAACATTTCTTCGACGGCTATAAAGCGGATTCCTCCTACGCCCTGGAAACTCTGCGCGCGGCAGTTCGCGGCGGTGCGGAGACGGTCGTCCTGTGCGATACCAATGGCGGGACGCTGCCGTGGGAAGTCCAACGCATCATTCTTGACCTGAAGCCCTCTCTCGCGCACCCCTTCGGGATCCACACTCATAACGACTCCGAGTGCGCGGTGGTGAATTCGTTGACCGCAGTACGGGAAGGCGCGATCCAGGTGCAGGGTACGATCAATGGTGTTGGTGAACGCTGCGGCAATGCAAATCTGGTTTCCATCATGGCTGATCTTGAGCTCAAGATGGGATATCAATGTTTGCCAGCAGGAAAGATCGAATGTCTTTACGAACTTTCCCATTTTGTGGCTGAGGTTGCGAACATCGCACCGGATGAACATTTACCGTTCGTTGGTAAATCCGCCTTCGCACATAAAGGCGGAGTCCATGTGGCGGCGATGAGACGCAGCGCAAAATCCTACCAGCACGTGGAACCTGAAGTGGTCGGCAACAAAATGCGGGTGGTGGTTTCGGATCTTTCAGGCCGCGGAAATTTGTTGAGCAAGGCGGAAGAGCACGGCGTGGAAGTGGAAGGTGCAGAGATCCTGCCTGTTCTCAATGACATCAAGGAACTTGAATCACGCGGATTTTCCTTTGAGGCCGCGGAAGCGTCTGTAGCCATGATGTTGAAGCGACAGGAATATGGTTACAAACCTCCGTTTGAGCTTGTGGACTTTTTCGTCAACGTGGAACATCGCCAGGGACGCGGCATCTTCGCCGAAGCGATGGTCAAGGTGCGTGTACAGGGCGAATTATTGCATACTGCTGCAGAGGGCAATGGTCCCGTCAACGCCCTGGATAATGCGCTGCGAAAAGCACTGGTCGGTTATTATCCTCAGGTGGCAAAGTTTCATTTGTCTGATTACAAGGTCCGCATATTGGATTCAGACCGCGGCACCGAAGCGATCACACGTGTGTTAATAGACACGCGCAACAGCACCAGCCGCTGGAGCACTGTCGGCGCGAGCACAAATATCATCGAAGCCAGCTGGCGCGCCCTGGCGGATTCTGTGGAATACGGCTTGATGGTGGCACACTAAACTACCTCGCGCTGAGCGGAGGGATTGTGTTCGTCAATCCTGCAGTCGAAGCGCACATTTCTGGGAACCAGGCGCTTCGACTGCGTTTCACTCCGCTCAGCGCGGAAAAGGATCTTCATGGAATTCAACATTGCCCTCCTACCCGGCGACGGCATCGGACCCGAAGTGGTCCATGAAGCCGTGCGCGTGCTGGATGTGATCGCCAGCAAATGCAGCCATACCTTCCATTACAAGGAACACTTGATGGGTGGTTGCTCCATTGATAAATATGGAACCTCCCTCACAGACGAAACCCTGGCCGATTGCCAGTCCGCGGACGCGGTGCTCTTTGGGGCGGTGGGTGGCCCTAAATGGGATGATCCCAATGCCAAAGACCGGCCCGAACGCGGCCTGCTTACCCTGCGTAAAGGACTGGGCGTATTTGCCAATCTGCGCCCTGTCAAAGTGCACCCTGCATTGATCGATGCTTCCCCTCTGAAACCGGAGCGGCTCAAAGGTGTGGATATCCTTGTCCTGCGCGAGCTGACGGGCGGCCTGTATTTCGGTCAGCCGAAGATGCGTGAGATGGTGGATGGCAGGGAACGCGCGGTGGATACACTCGAATATTACGACTTCGAGATACGCCGTATCGTTGAGCTGGCATTCCAGCTCGCGAAAGGAAGAAGGAAAAAAGTCACATCTGTCGATAAGGCAAATGTGCTGGAGTCGTCGCGATTATGGAGACAGGTTGCGACGAAAATTGGAAAAGAGAACCCCGATGTGACATTGGAGCATCAGCTTGTAGACAGTGCCGCGATGAAGCTGATCACGGGTCCCGCGTCGATGGATGTGGTCGTCACCGAGAATATGTTCGGCGACATCCTCACAGATGAGGCGTCTGTGTTGGCAGGATCGATGGGGATGCTGCCGTCTGCCAGCTTATCGGAGACAGGCGTCGGCTTATCCCTTGACCGGCGCATGGGACTTTATGAACCGATTCATGGGTCCGCGCCCGATATCGCAGGCCAGGGAATCGCAAATCCAATCGGGACTATTTTGTCCGCGGCATTGTTGTTGCGCTATTCGCTAAAGTTGGAGGACGAAGCGCAGTCCATTGAAAGAGCTGTCGATGAAGCCATCACGAACGGCGCGCGAACAGCAGATATCGGTGGCACGTTAACGACCCGTCAGATGACGGATGAAATTATCAAAAACTTGTAATCTACGTCCTGAGCGGAGCATAGCGAAGTCGAAGGAGGATTGCATGGAACGCTTCGACTACGGGCTAAGCCCTCCGCTCAGCGCGAACTAAAAAGGAGAAGAGTTATGGGCATGGAGTCGAAATATATATGGATGGATGGTGAACTGGTTGATTTTGAGAAAGCAACCGTTCACATGTTGACAGCCGCTTTGCATTATGGCGCAGCCGTGTTTGAGGGTATTCGCGCATATAAGACGGACAAGGGGCCGGCAGTTTTTCGTTTGCGTGAACATGCTGCCCGCCTGCTCGAGTCGGCTGAGATTTTCGGCTTCCGTGATCTGCCATTTACGGTGGACGGTGTTACTCAAGCGATCAAGGACACCGTGAAAGCGAACGGATTTGACCAGTGTTATATCCGTCCGTTGCTGTACCTGACAGGCGGCGCATGGAACCTGAATATTGATGCGGGCCGGCCAGCGTTGATGATCGCCGTCTGGGAATGGAGCAATT
>JBDTPH010000323.1:0-14607 GCA_039932795.1 Chloroflexota bacterium | reverse complement strand
TTCATGATGGGGCCCGTGCCCCATAGCGTTGACCCGTAGCCTGTTGTTGCCGTGCCGGGGTCAATTCCTAATGCAAGTGTCATTTAAATGATAAGAGGCACGAGATCTCGTGCCCCTATGTTTTTTTATTATGCGGCTTCGAGTGCGGCCAGTGCTTCGTCTGAAACCTTGACGTTGTGGAAGACATCCTGCGCATCGTCAAGTTCTTCGATGGCTTCCACCATCTTCATGAATTTCAAGGTTGATTCCACATCCAGTTCGATCTCCTGTTTGGGAACCATACGCAAACCAGCTTCCTGTGTGTGGACCTTTGCCTTATGCAAGGCATCCGCGATGGTTTTGAATTGCTCCACGGGAGCATAAATCTCAATGGTCTCCTCACCATCCACAACATCATCTGCGCCTGCTTCTATACCGAGTTCAAACGCCTGGTCAAAAGACATTTCGCTGGAGGAGAAAGCGAAATAAGATTTGCGATCGAACTGCCAGGCCACTGCACCGGGCTCAGCCATATTCCCGCCATATTTACTGAAGGCGTGACGCATGTCTGGCACGGTGCGATTGCGATTATCCGTGACGCAGGTAACCATGAGCGCCGAGCCATGCGGGCCGTAGCCTTCGAAGGTAGCCTCTTCAAATACAGTGCCATCCTTGTCTTCACCCGCCCCGCGTTTGATGGCGCGCTCAATATTATCCTTGGGCATGTTCTCGGCACGGGCTTTATCCACCGCCAGCCGCAAACGGAAGTTCGAATCGATATCACTACCGCCCTCGCGCGCAGAAATGACGATCTCACGCGCAAGACGTGTAAATATGGCGCCTCGCCTGGCATCAGCAACACCTTTTTTACGTTTAATGGTTGACCATTTTGAATGACCTGACATGTCGTTCTCCTTCAATCAAAGCACTTTTTGTGCGAAATTGCGTAGTGCGGCGTAAAGCATTCACCTTATTGTTTTAACTACAATTCCTAAATAAGTTGTCTTGTTTATAGAGCAGGCGGCAGGCAATTCGCCTGAAAATTATACCATTCCCAATCTCATCATTGCGATCGAAGCGAAGCGATCCCCTGTACGCTCAGTATGCCCGCTACTCGACAAAAAAGCCCACACCCATCGCTTTTGGACCCGCATGGACGACAATTGCTGGAGGAAGTTTATAGACGGCGATATTCGAAACTGCCACTTTTGACTTCAGTTCTGTGACAAGAGACTGCGCTTCCGTCTCAGCCGCCACCTGCAACGCGCATAAATGAGACCCGTCTCCGCCTTTGCATTGTTCCGTCACCACTTCTACCAGACGCGCCATCGCCCGCCTTTTGGTACGCTGCTGTTCGAATGTGTCGATCTGTCCGTTCTTGAGTTGAAGGATCGGTTTGATCTCCAACAGTTCCGCCAAGAGCCTCTTCGCCCCGCCAATACGACCGCCTTTGGCGAGATATTCGAGCGTATCCACAACGAAGTACAGCCGCCCGCGGGGAATCATGTCATTAAGTGTATCCACAATTTCATCTGCGGATTTTCCCGCCTTCGCCATGTCATCTGCGAGAAGAACGAGCGAAGCCAGATTACAGGATATGGTCTGGGTATCCACGATGCGGATGTCCACATCCGGGAATTCCTGGGCCGCGGTCTGGGCTGAGCGGACGGTCCCGCTCGCCTTGCCGGTAGGTGCGACAACAACGACACTCTCACCTCTTTTGCGCGCATCTTCAAAGACAGGAAAGTACAGCGATGGTTCCGGGGCGGCGGTCTTCGGCAACGTTGCCGATGCTTTCAGCTTTTGCAAAAATACAGTGGTATCAAAGTCCTTATCGTCGTGATAGGACTCCTCTCCAAACATAACAACCTGTGGAATTACAGGAATCCCGCGTTGTTCAAGCATTTCATGCGGCAGGCCGCAGGTGGTATCGGCAACGATGATAGTCATATTATTATCTCCAACCTTAATTGTAGTCATCACCCACTTACAAACGAACTGCCAAATGAACCCAAATCTATCTTACATAGCGCGGCAAACATCACTAAACATGACATTTATTACTTGAAGCTTGATCCTTAAAGGGATATCCTGAATTAGGAGGAGAAAAATGAAGCAATACGGGATCATGTGGCTTTTGATACTGGTACTTGTCGCTTCAGGCTGTGATGCCAAGACTACTCCAACCCCAGCAAGTACCGATCAAGTTCATCCAGAATTGAAGAATATTCCTTTGTATCCTGAATCTACTGGGTGGAAAGAAGGACTGCCAGGGGTTACCCAGTACCCGGAAGGATATCAAGTCTATTCGTATATAGCACGTGTATTTAAACCGGGAACTATTGGAGAATTTTATGAAGAAAATATGTCATCAAACGGCTGGGAATTATTCAGTACCAGGGAAGAAGACAATATTGGCAATCGAAAAAGTATCACCCTGTTGTTTTCCAAGGGAAAAGACATTGCAGAAATAGTAATCATGGAATGGACGTCAACATCCTGCCTGGTTTCAGTTAACTTCTTTGATGACCCTTAACCCTACTCTATTCCCAACGAGCGTTTGCCATCTGCCAATATCACATCATAGTGACTTTCCAAACTCTGATTCACCCCGCGCAAACCTGCTACAACTTTTTCCGTCCACAACAAATATTCCTTCTGACGCTCCAGCGGCCAGTTTGATGGTGGCGAACTGCTAACGTCACGTACGTTGCAGATTTTATCCGCCAGTTTCAGGAGTTTTGCACTTTGCGTCTTATGAGGTGCATTTTCCACCTGCAGTTGTTTGCGCACCGGCTTGGGCAGGCTTTTGTCATCCGTCACTTCCAGCACAAGAGCAAGGACATCCTCGCCAAATTCCGCCTTGATCTCCTCGGGTTGCGTCCCCGTATCTTCGATCGTATCATGCAAAATGGCAGCGGCCAGCAGGATGGCATCGCGCACGCCGCCCACGGTCCACAATGTTTCTGCGACCTGAATGGGATGATTTATGTAAGGCGAAGACTTTGCATCCTTGCGTCTTTGATCTCTGTGTTTTTCGGCAGAGAAACGAAGAGCTTTCAAGACCAGGCCTGTCGATTCATCCATTTAACAACTCCTTGCTGTATATCCGGAAAGTCAGCCCAGCAGCGGACCATGTCCAAATGGTCATTTTGAATTTATTTCAAAGAGAGAATAGTGCTCATTAGCATAAACAAAACGTAGTTGTTCAGGATAGTAAAGATCGCGATCATAAGGTTCCCGCAGGATAAGGTAATCCGATTCGATTCTTTCTGCAAACTCCGTGATTCCATTGACGAACCCCTTACGACGAAATGGAAATTTTCGAATAAAAGCCAGTTTATCCATATCTTCGGAGTTCCCGCTCCATATCAACAATTGTTCCTGATCGGTATAAGCCAACGGTGCACCATCCTTGTAGGTGAAAACCAATGGACGAAGCGCATAATAACGGATGGCTACCTCCTGCCCTTCAGAGAAAACGCGTGCACCCACAGGGGTTTCATCCCGGATAACATTCAGCATGTCAATGAGATCCATGCTACGCGGAGGCAAATCACAGACCATTTGACCCTGGAGCCAACAGGAAACACTCTGACGCAGCGCACTGCGAAAGTCAGAACGATGGACGATGCTGGTTGCCCCCCACAACAGGAGGAAGAAGACGCCTGCTCCAACATGTAATTTCCGGGCGACTGTTGGGGAAAAAGCATATTTTTTTTGAAGGTGATCTGTTATCAACCAAAAAGTATATATCACAGCCAGCAGAATGACGGGGACCAGATAGCGAAGTGTTCGCAAAATTTCAAACTCTGGTGGAATCTGCCGCAGGTAGGCAAAGACGATCTGTTCAACTGCAGGTACAAATCCACCCACGAAGAAGATACCCACCATCCATGCAGCAATTTGACGCAAGTGGACATTACCTTCAAAATCCCTGCGATAGATCAGTCCAACCACAATCCCTCCCACCCCAAACGCCCAGACCAGGTACCAGACAATGTCAAAACTGTTCTCCACACCCCGTGCAAAAAAAACTGTGATCGGGAAAAGAAGACCCTGACCGGTCATTGTGGAAAAACGAGATTCAAGAATCGACAAGGTTTGTTCATAGCTGATCACATTGCTTACTTCCAGCACTGTACTGTTGACATAGTTCGCTATGAATGGGGCAAGTACCGCCAGAAGCACAAGACCTGCCAATGTCATTTTGCGGATCTTTTCCCAAAAGGAAAGCTCTGGTACCGACATCCATAGCGCCAGCATAACAGCGATTGACCAGGAAGGGGTGCTGAGCGGATGAACGTAATTAAGAATACCCACTGCGCCCAGAATCACCGGCCACCACTTTGGGTTCCTCCCATGTCGTATGGATAAAGCAAGCACAAACGGGATTAAGCTTTGATAAAGGAAACCCGGCAGGGCATCCAGGATCAACCCCCAAAAATCATAATAGGTTACTGTTGGCGTGGAAAGAAGAAGTGAGACCAGCAATCCTGCCCACGGGTTCTTGAAAATGGAAACCCCAAGCAGGTAGTATCCGCTCAGATGCAAAAAGATGGCAAATGGCAGAAGAAAGGCAGCGGCAGTTCCATAATTCCCAAATACCTGATTCAGTGTCTTCAACACCGGAATGTGAAGCATGTTGTAGCTGTTAATGTTCTTCTCGTTTGACAAAAACGGATCTCTGACAAAAAGTTCCGGATTGTCCTGCGCTGCTGCAAATGATGCATATACACCGAGATCGGGGACGAGAAGGGCAAATGAATTAAAGGCAGTTCCCACTCTGGCCAACGTCAATACCATGGACAGGATCAGGAAAAAGAAAAGTGTCAAGGCATGAAGTTTTTTTACCGACATCAATGTTCATCCATCAATTAAGTTGCTGGCCGGTACGTCATAAAATTATCCCTGCCAGCGGTGACGTTATCAATGGTTCCACTTCGTTCAAAGTTCAAGGGAATATACTACAAATCCCTCTGGTACGTTCTGTGCGTCTTATAAAAATTGATCCCAAAGTTTTCCATTTCGCGTTGCATGTTTTCGTTCTCGACGCCGATCTGAACAACCTCGGCATGTTTGTAACGCGGATTTTCAGTCACGGATTTGAACATCTCGCTATATAGGATCGCCGTGCCATCCGAGCCGCGATATTCAGGAATCAGGCCGGCGCCATTGATGTTGATCCAGTCTGTGCGGCGAAGTTCGAGGAGCAGCGTCAGCCAGCCAAACGGGAAGAGTCGTCCGCGTGTTTTTTGCAGCGCGGCAGAGATATCGGGGTATGCAAGCAGGAAGCCAACAGGCTTATCTTTCCCCTGAATGTGATCTTCGACCTTCATTACCAATTTTACAAGTCTCGGATCTGCCAGCCAGAGCAACTGTTTTGCCATCGAATCCACTTCCCCGTCTGTAAGCGGAGTTCCACCTTCGGTTCCAGCCAGGGAATTATTGTAGAGCTCCTTGAGATGGGATACAACCTGGCGCAAGTCCTTGCGCGTATTGCAGTTCAGGATGCGGAGTCCACGGCGCTGGGCGAGTCGTGCTGCAAGTTGATGGATGCGCGGCGGGAACTGCACCTGCGTCCCGATGTAGCCTGAGACCGCCTCCCCATCTTTGACGAATCCCTGTGCTTCGATCAGGTCCACGTAATAGGCGGGGTTGTATGGCAAGCCAAACGCGGGTCGATGTTCGAATCCTTTGACTAATAATCCAAAACCATCCAGGGGAGTAAACCCCTTTGGGCCGACAATATTATTGAGCCCACGCGAACGTGCCCAATCGAAAGCGCAAGTGAATAACGCGGCTGCGGCTTCCTTATTATTCTCACACTCAAATAAATAAAAGAAGGCGGTGCTGGTCTTGTTGAACTTGTTGTAACGATGATTGTCGAGAACAGCGAGGCGGCCCATGGGACGAGTCTCATCGTCCACAGGACTGACTCGCTGGTAAGCGAGAAAGAATGCAGCCTGGGAATGTTTATAGAACGGGAACTGCTTTGGGCGTAGCTTGAGGCGTTCGTCCATTCGCAGAGGCGGCACCCATTCAGGGATGTCCCTGTAAATGGAAAACGGCAGGCGAAGGAAATCATCCACCTGTTTTTCGTTATTGAGGTCAATTTGAATGATGTTCATAGTAATAAAAACCTTGCGAAGGTTTAAAACCTTCGCAAGGTTGCTCTTACATTGATTTTGCGCGTTTAGCCATCTGGCTGCGGAGATCGTGCGTATCTTTATCAATCGTGAAGAGTGCGCCGAGATAAAAGATGAAGCACAAGCCCCAGGCAATTGTACAAATGAGCAGGATGGCGGTTTGCAGGTCGAATGCATCGGCGATGATACCGGTCAGGAGCGGCGCTGTGATCGCACCCGCGTTTTCGATGAAGTATTCCACTGCCTGCGCCGTGGAGCGGACTTCGGGTACCGTTACGTCATAGACCGTCGCGATGACATTTGCGGAGGAGAGCGGCATGAAGAGTGCAGTGAGGCACATTAGCACAAAGAATTGATTGCGCGCTTCAATGGGTGTGGTGAGAGCGAAATACATAAAGATCGCGCCCAGCAAAACACCTGCGCTTGAAACGATGATGCGCCCCTTGTGGGTACGTTTAAATGCCGCGTCGCCGAGGGCACCCCCTATGAAATAGCCTGCTGCAAGAATGAGAATGACAGGCGCCATCGTCAAGAGAATGCTGTTGCCATCATAGCCTCGCTCTTTTTCAAGATAACCAAAGAAGAAGAACGTGATCACATTCCACGGGAAGACCCCTGCAAAGCCCTGCAAAAAGACGAACCACATGGTTTTCTTTTTAAAGATTTCCCTGGCTTCTGCCCATGAGAATTTGAACGTTTGCATTTCAGGCATGTTCTCAAATTCAGGTTCCGCCTGACCACGCGGCATTTCCCTGACGCCATAGTAAATGATCACTGCGAGCACCAACCCCAGCGAACCCGTGATAAAGAAAACGGAACGCCAGCCGCCGATCATCGGCGCGACGATCAATGCCAGGATCATGCCGATCAGATAACCGAGTGGCTGCGCGAGTTGCAGAATTCCATACACTTTGCCGCGCAAGTTCGGGCCGAAATAATCAGCGATCAATGTGAACAATCCGGGGTAGGAGGAGTCGTCAATGCCTGTGGAGGCACGTGTGACCAGGAAGCCGCCATAGGTGCGCACAACGGCATTCAACCAGGTGGTCGCGCCCCACACGAAGGAAGCAAAGGCGATCAGTTTGGTACGGGCATAACGGTCATATAAATATCCCCAGATCGGGTAGAGAATAGTGGCGATGAGCAGAGCACCGGAATTGACAAGCCCCCATTGTCTGTTATTTAATTGAAAGTCATTACTGATCTGCACCTGCAGGGAACCGATCATTAACTTGTCGGTCTGATGAAGGAGCATGAAAAAGAAGAACACGGCAACGACGAACCAGCGGTAACGCGGATGTTCCTGTGACATGAGGGCCTCAATGGAAACAGATTTCCCTAGGGTGTGTATGCAAAATCAAAATAGCATGTCATTCTGAGGAGCGGAGCGACGACACTTGCACCGCAGTGCGTTCGGTGCAGTGCAGGTGAGAATCTCTACTTTTGCCTAAAATCAGTTCGTTAAGGGCAAAACCGAGACCCTTCGCTACCGCTCAGGGTGACATAAACCCAATTTGCATACAGGCTTTAGTATGATGTTTCAGAGGTCAGGTGTCAAGTGCATATTAAATGTCGAGAGAGTCTTCAGAGATGATTTCCCGCGCCAGTCTTTGTAGTTCGTCTGATTCCTTGATTTTCGCAGCTTCGAAATACTGGGTCAGCAATTCGAGTGGGCTCAAGCTGCTAATGGTCTGCCCATCCGGGATGCGCACACGCGCATCGGACTTCGGCCGCCTGGCAAGATGGAATTCAAAGGCACACTCGCAATATTTGCGCAGGGCACTTTCATCGATCAAAACATCCAATTCCCTGGGATATTCGACGGTCAGTTTCACAATGGCTTCAAACATTTGATCGGGCGTGGGCAGTTCAGCGATAAGATGGTGGGTCACGTTCTCAGTGGAACGGATGACTGCCCGCCTCTCAATGAACGGACGAGTCCCATCGATTTGTCTCCACTCCACTTTTGTGTCGCCGCAACTCACATCGGCGATAATAAAGAACTTGTCGTCCATGGCTTCGCCGAAATCCACGCGTTCGATCGAGCCGGGATAGATCACGGGAGGATGATGTCCCTCGTTGAGATTCTGGGGCTTGTGGATGTGCCCCATCGCCACATAATCAAGACGAGAATCCTTGACCAGGGATGTTGGCAGTACAAGATCGCTTCCCAGCATGACCATGCGCTCCGCACCAAACATGGCGCCTTCCACCGAGGCATGCGCCGTCAGAATGAGAGGCAAACTCGAATCGGCTTCATTGATCCATTCCTCGACAAGACCAGAGATGCGGGATTCGATGCTCGTGAACAATTCCTTCACATCCACAGCACTGGTTTCGATGGATGCCATCAAGCCGGAACGTGAGACCCACGGCATGGCAATGACCTGCACAGGCACATCCCACAGATCGACCGGTTTATAGAATTGCGGCTTTTGCAATACGCGCACATAGGGGACTTGTAATGTGTCGAATTCCTGAATGGCGTGGGCGCGCCCCATGGCCGGGGAAAGATCATGATTCCCTACAAGCAGCAGGGTCGGGATTTTTGCATGGGACAGACGCATGATACGCCTGCCCCACTCACGCTGAAAGGTTGGCGCAGGTGAACGGTCTTTATAGGCATCCCCTGCAAAGATGACCATGTCCACGTTTTCGTCGATTGCCGCGTCGATGATTGTATCCAGCGACTTGAGGAAATCAAGCACCCGAAGCGGCAGCCCGGTTTCGGGATCATGGCGTCCGTAGTTTGCCATGTCAATATGTG
Source organism: Chloroflexota bacterium (assembly GCA_039932795.1). Classification (GTDB taxonomy): domain Bacteria; phylum Chloroflexota; class Anaerolineae; order Anaerolineales; family Villigracilaceae; genus Defluviilinea. The sequence continues at coordinate 5,712 of JBDTPH010000323.1, read as the reverse complement.
CGTCTGCGAAGTGGAGTAGTTTCATAGTCTATGGTAGGAGCCCCGTCCCCGGCGGCGGCTTGAGCATCCTATTAAGTTACGGTTGTAATCCCAGATCCTGCAATGCCTGGGTGGCGACGATCCACTTGGGGTGGACTTTGAGTGCGTCGCGGTAATCTTTTACAGCAAGGTCGGTCTTGCCTGCCATATAATAAGCCTGGCCGCGCCAGTAAAGGGATTCCTCCAGGACGGGCTCGGCAATGGTGTCGTTCAAGGTTGTATCGGCGAGGTTGATCACATCTGCAAAGCGATTGGTGTAGTAGTAGGCTTTGTACGGGCCCGTTTGATACCACATCATGCGATACGGCCGGACAGAGTCGTTGACATCCAGACTGGCATAAATATTGAATGCATAATCATAGGCAACCGCTGCATCCGCATACTGGAACAGGGCCACATGGCTTGTCCCCATGTTAAACCAGGCGAAGAAGAGGTCAATGTCGCTGAGTGTTTGTGCTTCCGATTGGGCAACAGCCAATGCCTGACGCGCTGCCTGCTCATCATTTGCCAGCGGACCGAGCAGGGTCAGCACTTCATTTTCCTTATCGACAGGATAGACAACGATAAACGCATAATTGAATGCGCGCCAGCCTTCGATAAACGTGGATGTTTTGATCTTGCGGTTGGGTCCAGGCTCAGCCCCTGCCGGTTGATATGTATCCTGGTAAATGATCAGGTCCTGCTTGTCATCATACCCTGTCACAAAGCCATAGTGTCCCATCCAGCCATACTTGCCGTTGAGATCCAGCTCGTAAATACCCTTTTCAACGACAACCGGATACCCTGCTGCCACGAGTCCCTTGAGCGTTTCAAGGTTACCGCCATAGCGGACAACTGATGCCATGCCGGGAACATTGTCGAGGATGTAATCCTGCAACTCATAGGGCATGACGTTCTTGTCTTTATCTGTAGGTTTTACTGCTTTCCCGATCACATCGCGGTTGCCGTCCCAGCCCCAATAGGTGAGAGCCATGGAAAAGTTCGCGGGCCCGCAATAGTTGAGCCGTCCATGCTGATGTTCATAGGAGACTCCATCCAACAGAACGGTGGCAGGCAAAGGCGTGGAGGGGATCGTCGGTTTTGCTGTGGGACCGGGCCTGGGTGTGGAAGTCAATGCAGTGGAGGCAGATGCCTGCGGTGTAGTCGCTTCGAGAGTCTGCATCATTTGGGTGACTGCGACGTCGAGCTGCGTCTGTCCCCCCGGCTGAAAGACCGCTTCATCTGGTGGATTGATCATGTATTTGATTTGTGTACGGAGGGATTCAAGGCGCCATGCCAGTCGGCTGTGGATGGGAGGTACATAATACAGACCGATGGCAAGCACGATGATGGCAGGAATTGCCCATTTACGATTAAAGCGGTTTTGCATGGCAAAGATTATAAAACAAAAAGACCCTGGGAATTTTGACCATCCCAGGGTCTAATGTTGTACTTATTCTTTCACTTCGCCTTCGATGACATCGTCACCCTGGTCTGGTGGGGTTGAGGGGCCACCTTGTGGTTCAGGCTGAGGCTGTCCCTGTGCGTCGAGCTGCTGGCTCAGGGCATGGAAGGTTTGCTGCACTTCCTCACTCGATTTCCGGATGCGATCGACATCTTCAGTTTGAGCAGCAGTCTTCAAATCGCTAATCTTGCTTTCAATGGAGCTGCGTTCAGCAGCTGGAACCTTGTCGCCAAGATCACGCAACGCTTTCTCAGTCTGATAGACCAAACCATCAGCAGTATTCTTCACATCGATCAATTCACGGCGCTTCTTGTCTTCTGCTTCATGAGCGCGCGATTCCTGAACCATGCGGTCAATATCATTCTTATTCAGGTTGGTGGAAGCTGTGATGGTGACCTTTTGCTCCTTGCCTGAGGCTTTATCCTTTGCAGTCACATGCAGGATGCCGTTCGCATCGATATCGAATGTGACTTCCACTTGCGGCACGCCGCGCGGTGAAGGTGGAATGCCATCCAAACGGAAGCGTCCAAGCGACATGTTATCCGCCGCCATGGGGCGCTCACCCTGCAGGACATGGATGTCCACAGCAGTCTGGTTATCCGCGGCTGTTGAATAGGTCTCGGTCTTGCGCACAGGAATGGTCGTGTTACGCTCGATCATCTTGGTCATCACGCTGCCAAGAGTCTCGACGCCCAATGAAAGCGGAGTGACGTCGAGCAGGAGGATATCCTTGACCTCACCGCCAAGCACACCACCCTGGATGGCTGCGCCGATCGCCACCACCTCATCCGGGTTCACGCCTTTATTCGGCTCCTTGCCATTCGTCAACTTGCGGACAAGATCCTGGACCATTGGCATGCGGGACGAGCCGCCGACAAGAACCACCTCGTTGAGTTTCTCTGCACCCATGCCGGCATCTTTTAAAGCGGCTTCGAAGGGTCTGCGGCAGCGGTCGAGGAGGTCTTCCGTCATCTGCTCGAATTTGGAACGCGTAAGTTTTACCTGTAAGTGTTTGGGGCCGCTGGCGTCAGCGGTAATATACGGGAGGTTGAGCTCCGTTTCCATGACGGAGGAAAGCTCAATCTTGGCTTTTTCTGCCGCCTCGCGCAGGCGTTGTAATGCCTGACGGTCGCTGCGCAGGTCAATGCCCTGTTCCCGCTTGAACTCATCCGCAGCCCAGTTCACAATGCGCTGGTCCCAGTCATCGCCACCCAGGCGGGTATCACCGTTGGTGGATTTAACCTCGATCACGCCTTCGCCTACTTCAAGGATGGAAACGTCGAAGGTACCACCACCGAGGTCGAAGACGAGGATCGTTTCGTTCTTCTTTTTGTCAAGTCCATAGGCCAGAGCAGAAGCGGTCGGTTCGTTGATGATGCGAAGCACTTCAAGACCCGCGATCTTGCCTGCGTCCTTGGTTGCCTGACGCTGGCTGTCGTTGAAATAGGCAGGTACAGTAATGACTGCCTGGGTCACTGCCTGGCCCAGATAGGCCTCAGCGTCGGCCTTGAGCTTGCCGAGGATCATGGCAGAAATTTCCTGCGGGGAATATTCGCGGTTTGTGATCGGGATCTTCACTCGCACATCATTAGATGGACCCGGTATAACCTCATACGAAACCATCTTGCGCTCGGCTTCTGTTTCTTCAAAGTGACGACCGATGAACCGTTTGATGGAATAGATCGTATTTTCGGAGTTGACCACTGCCTGTCGCTTCGCGGTCTGACCAACGAGTCGTTCGCCGTTTTTATTGAAGGCTACAACTGACGGGCATAATCTGCCCCCCTCAGCTGTGGGGATCACTGTTGGCTGGCCGCCTTCCATGACGGCGACAGCGCTGTTTGTTGTTCCCAAGTCTATACCAATTATCTTTGCCATAGAGAGGCTCCTTGCATTTGATTCGTTTTCATATAGTTAGTACGCAATTCTTTTCAACATTTCCATCTTACCTCCCCAATGCAAGAAAACCGTTAACGTCATATAGAAATTGAATCGGATTCACCCCCCTCCTGCCTTCGGCATCCTCCCCCATTTTCCGACGAACTTGGAAAGCGGGCGGGGGTAGGGCTACGGTTCGCTTATTGTCACCCAGTCAAACGATGCGATCACAGGTGTATTTTCAAAGGAGGACGCAGTCACGCCGACCTTACCCTGTGTAAGTTCGTAACGACTTACATCCACATTGCGTATAAGTGTGTCATTGCTATAGAGTGACATCGTCCCATCAGAACAGATCAAACCGATCTGTTGTTCTGAGCCACTCTGTCCGATTTCATTGGATGAACCATCCAGAACTGGAAGATAATCGGCGATGCCATTCGCCAGCCACTTTCCATACAGCACGTTATATGTGCCATCTGTGGACACGTTGTACTCGAGCCAGCCGTCCGTTTCACTGTAGCGACAGATGAGGCCCATGGACGCGGGGCTTAACGCGTTGTTTACGAATTTCGTCGCCACGCGGACGTTGCCATAATCCTGTGCGCCATAGAGGACATAGATCCACGTGTAGGGCGAGTCCATTTGCATGAGGAGCCGGTTATTTTCTGTGGTGATATTTGGAACTGAATCGTTCCCAGCCTGGAGGATCGCCCAGCCCGCCAGCGACGCATCAAACTCGTGAGTAAAGAATCTCGGGAACGGAGTCGGGGACGCCTCAAGGGTGGCCGTCGGAGCAGGGATATCGGTAACAGGCACGAATGTGGGCGAGGGAGGAAACGTTGCGGTTGGGAAGAGCGGAGCTACAGATGTTGGAGTCGCAGGTTGGCAGGCAGCGAGTAGCAAGATACATCCAATGAGAAGTTTTTTCATAGCACTTATTAAAACACAATTGTCCAGCGCCTTGTACTGGACAAATTCTAAAGCTGGCGTATCACTATTTTCCCAAATCAATCGCAATTCAGAACCCCCGGAAAACAGGGTAGTTGGTCGATCAGTATTCCTGTCCACATCCATGCGCTGATAACCAAAATAACCACTCTGAACAAAAAGCTGACGGGACTCGCGAGGAGACTATTTCCCGCTCGTACGTTTCGCACAATCGGCATGAAGGAGATGCTAAATATCACCGGCAAGAGCCACGGAATGACAAATAAAGGGATAGGGAAACCTTCATGGAAATTTCGCCTGTTTATAAATTCCATGATCATGAACGGCAGCATGATGATAAAGCTGATGAGAGCCGTTGATTTGAGGGTAATAAAGAAATTTTTCATGGCATCTCCTTGTGTGATTAGCAGAATATATCCGCGATGGGTATGGATATCAAGAGGCGACCTACACTTAAGGAGAATGACCAGCAGAGTTCTGCTGGTCATTCTGTTTTGTGGAGATGGCGGGAATTGAACCCGCGTCCGAAAGATTCGACCCTCGGAAATCTACGAGCGTAGTCGGTCGAGGTTTGTCATCGCAGAGGTTTCGTCCGACAGGAACTCTCTACGACCAGCCACTAGTCTTTCGCACATGTAGTGACGTAATGTGCGGCACTCCACCATTGTTTCGCCCGATCCGTCACCCGGTGAAGGAAGATGCCGGCGGACGCGCTCTCATCAAGGAGAGCGACTGTTATGTCATCGCTTATGCAGCGAGGGGCATAACAGCGTAGGAAGTGCGATTGGCACTTGATTTTTTGCGCTGAGTTTACGAGTTCGGCGCCTCTCGGCTCGCATTCCGGAACCAGCCTCTCCCGTCGAAGCCTGTCATCCCCAGGCTGGGAGTTGTCCCTTGATACCCTTTCATTATAGCATACTTGCAGTGAAGGCATTTATCTTGCCGTGAGCAGTGCTTTATGCTAGACTATTATCAGCTTTTACAAGGAATCTTCTTTTATGAGTGAAAAAATCCTGATCATCGATGACGACCTGGACACATTGCGGCTCGTTGGGCTTATGCTCCAGCGGCAGGGATACCAGATCAGCGCGGCAACCAATGGCCAGCAGGGGTTGGACAAGGCTTTTGAAGAAGACCCCGATTTGATCCTGCTCGACATCATGATGCCGGATATGGACGGATACGAAGTCACGCGCCGTCTGAGGCGGAACCCGTCTACCATGGCAACGCCGATCCTGATGTTCACCGCCAAAACACAGCTGGATGACAAGGTGATCGGTTTCGAAGTGGGTGCAAATGATTACCTGACCAAACCCACACATCCCTCTGAACTGCAGGCGCGCGTGAAGACCCTGCTTTCGCGTGCAAATGAGCGGAAGGAAGCCGTCGGTACAAGCGGC
>JBDTPH010000322.1:0-6088 GCA_039932795.1 Chloroflexota bacterium | reverse complement strand
TCCGCTAAGTTAGCACTCTTTGCCATTTTTGTCAAAACACAACAGTCGAGTAATGGATAATGTTCGGATTATACGCCATTGAATCCCATCATTCTCGTTACATGCGCTGGCGGGAAACAGTAAACAGGCAGGGCTCCCATCAGGAAGCTCTCTCAGGCAGAGAGTAGTTGCGCGTTCGTTTATCGCCAGGAACATGTGGTCAGGGAGTGATTTTCAGGGTCTTCTTCCTGCGATAAAATGGCCTCTCTGAATCGGAGATTGCTATTCCCAAATCATACTTCTGGGCTAGACGCTTCCCGTTGTTTTTCAGTATCATTATTTGCATGGGGGTGGGACACTTTTGTACAACACCGATGTGCTGCTCTTGACAAAATAGGACAAATGTTCTAATATTAGTCGTAATATGTAATCGAATGGTTACGAATATAAAATGAGAAGAGATGTTTTTCAGGCAATAGCCGATCCCAATCGAAGAGCCATAATAAGTCTACTTGCTGATCAAAAGCTCACGTTTAACGGTGTGGCTGAGCATTTTTCCATCAGCCGGCCAGCGGTTTCCAAGCACATCAAAATACTTGCTGAATGTGGACTGGTTGTCGTCCGCCAGAAAGGGCGCAAACGATATTGCGAAGCCCGATTGGATAAATTGAACGAAGTCTCCAATTGGGTCGAACAACAACGGAAAGTATGGGAGCAGCGCCTCGATCGTTTGGACGAATATTTGACCGAACTAAAAGCAAAGGAGAGAAAATGATCGGTGAAACGGAATCAACCCGCAGGTCCGCAGGAGGCGAGCTCGTCATCACGCGCATATTCGACGCGCCTCGTCAACTCGTCTGGAAGGCATGGACAGATCCACAGCATTTTATGCGTTGGTGGGGGCCAAAGGATTTCACAGCACCTTATTGCACGATGGATTTTCGTGAAGGCGGGAAGTACCTTTACAGCATGCGCTCACCCGAAGGACGGGACTATTGGAGTACGGGCGTCTATATGGAGATCGTCCCGCTGGAGCGCATTGTGTACAGCGATTCTTTTTCGGATGCGGATGGCAATGTAGTCCCAGCCACGTACTATGACATGGGCACGGATTTCCCGCTTGAAACAGTTGTAACTGTGACATTCGAAGATCAGGATGGGAAAACAAAGATGACTTTGATTCATGCAGGCATGCCTGCCGGGCAGATGAAGGAAATGACAGGAGCGGGCTGGAACGAATCCTTTGATAAGCTGGCTGAAAGCTTGAAATAATTAAGCAGAAAGAACAAATCTTTAATGTAAAACATAAGGAGAAGATGATGCAAAAGATCACCCCATTTCTGTGGTTCGACAAACAGGCTGAAGAGGCAATGAATTTTTATACATCCATCTTTAAGGATTCCAAGGTGCTGAGTGTTACACCCGGACCGGACGGGACGGCAATGTCTGTGACCTTTGAACTCCAGGGACAGGAATTCATGGCCCTAAACGCCGGTCCGCAGTTCAAGTTCAATGAAGCCGTATCGTTTTTCGTCAGCTGCAGGACGCAGACAGAAGTGGATGGGCTGTGGGAGAAGTTGACCGCCGATGGTGGAGAGGAAGGCAGGTGCGGCTGGCTCAAGGACAAATATGGTCTGTCGTGGCAGATCATTCCCACTGCTTTGGGCGAGCTGATGTCAGATCCTGATCCTGAGAAGGCGGGCCGGGTGGTGCAGGCAATGCTCAAGATGAATAAGATCGACATTCCAACGTTGCAGAAGGCGTATGACCAAAAATAAAGCTTGCACCAGATTTATAAAATTCGTTGAGAGAATTGTCCCATTTGGAACAGGATAATAATTATGGCAGATACTCAATATCTTGCATTGTTACGGGGTATCAATGTGGGGGGAAAGAATATCATCAAAATGGCAGACTTGAAAGCGTGTTTTGAAAACATGGGCTTTTCCGATGTTGCTACATTTATTCAAAGCGGTAATGTTTTGTGTAAATCTGCTGAAAAAGATAAAAGCAAACTGACAACGAAAATAGAGAAGGGATTGTCTGAAAGATTTAACTACAAGTCGCGCCTGGTAGTGGTCACACACAGGGAACTTGAAAAAATCGTTGAAGGTGCGCCACCAGGCTTTGGTAGTCACAGCGATACATTCAGATATGACGTTATCTTTTTAAAAGAGCCACTGACCCCCAAAGAGGCGATGAAAAGTGTTCGCACAAAAGAGGGTGTTGATAACGCCTATACAGGGAAATACGTGCTTTATTTTTCCCGGCTGATAAGCAAAGCCACACAAAGCCACTTAAGCAGGATCATTAAACTTCCTGTGTATCAAAATATGACCATACGCAATTGGAACACGACGACAAAGTTGCTTGCACTGATGGAAAATAGGAACGAAAAATCCAGCAAAGCCAAAAGCAATTAATGATTACCCATACGTCGGTCGTGCGGGCCATGTTCAAACGAAAATGAGTCGAAGAAGTGTACAAGATTGGAACGATGACCAGGGCATACGTCAACGCTCAGTCAAACTGGCGGCTGACAGTTAAGTCAGAGACCGATAAAATGGGAGAGTCTGATATATGGAAGTCCGAAACATATTATTGACTGGTCTGACACCTGAATCCAAAAGAGAGAGCCTTATGAATAATAACCAGCCTAACTCCAGCACAACCCATTCGTATAAGAACACACATGGCTACGTTTCCGTGAACGGACTCAAGATGTATTACGAAATTCATGGTTCCGGCCAGCCACTTGTTTTGCTTCATGGCGCGTTTTCGGCAATCGGCACATCATTTGGGAAGCTGCTGCCTGGCCTTGCCACACCTGCCCTGGCGGGCGGTGCCAGGGAAACCCGTCAGGTTATCGCCTTCGAGTTCCAGGCACATGGGCGCACCGCGGACATTGACCGCCCGTTGACCCTCGAAGGACTGGCAGATGATGTGGCCGATGCGCTGCCTCGGTTGGGGATGGAAAAAGCCGACGTCTTTGTGTACAGCATGGGGGCAGGCGTGGCCCTGCATCTCGCCATCCGGCATCCGCATGTGCTGCACAAACTTGTGCTTGCCTCAGTCACCTACAACTTGAGTGGTGTCCACCCGGGGCTGATGGATGGCTTTGGAGAGATGAAACCCGAAATGATGTTTGGGTCTCCATGGCATGCGGAATACATGCAGATCGCCCCGCAACCCGAAAATTTCGCCGCGCTGTTTGAGAAGAAGACGCAGATGGATCGGCAGTTGCGGGATCTAGGCGATGAAACGATACGTGCAATTAAGGCGCCCACCCTGCTGATCATCGGAGACTCTGATCTCGTCCGCCCGGAGCACGCAGTGGAGATGTTCCGACTACTTGGCGGCGGCGTGTTCGGTGACCTGCCTGCAGGCCTGCCGAATTCACAACTCGCTGTGCTGCCCGGCACGTCACATGTGACGCTGGTAGACCGTGCGGATTGGCTGGTTTCCATGATCGATGCATTTCTCGATGCACCTGTCAGGAGCGGCACATGAAGATCCATTTGGTGGATGGCACATATGAATTGTTTCGAAATCACTTTGGCGCGCCTCCGAAGAAGGCTCCAGATGGCCGTGAGGTGGGCGCGACTCTTGGGCTGGTAAGAAGCCTGCTGATGCTGTTGACGACTCCCGGGGTAACTCATGTTGCGGTTGCTTTTGACCACGTCATCGAGTCGTTCCGTAACAACCTCTTCGCGGGATATAAAACGGGCGAAGGTGTGGACCCAAAACTCCTGGCACAGTTCGCATTGGCCGAGGAGGCGGTTTCCGCGCTCGGCGTAGTCGTCTGGCCCATGCTGGAGTTTGAGGCCGATGACGCGTTGGGGACTGCCGCAATGCGCTTCCGAAAGAACAAGGCAGTTGAACAGATCGTTGTCTGCTCAGCGGATAAGGATCTGGCGCAGCTGGTGGCTGGCAGTCAGATCGTCTGTTGGGACCGCCGACGCGATATTGTAATGGATGAAGCTGGGGTTCTGGAAAAATTCGGCGTGTCCCCACAATCCATCCCAGACTGGCTTGCGCTGGTGGGTGATTCTGCAGATGGCTACCCCGGCATCCCGGGCTGGGGAGCAAAGTCTGCTTCGGCTGTGCTTTCGCGATATGAACACCTTGAGGCGATCCCACGGGAGCCGCAGAAATGGGGGCTGAAAACGATTAGCCCGGGCCGCGCTGCAAGCCTGTCTGAAAGCCTGTCACAGCGTTGGGAGGAGGCCCTTCTCTACCGTCAGTTGGCCACTCTTCGCAGGGATGTTCCGTTGGAGGAGAAGCCTGGTGATCTGAAGTGGCTGGGCGCACAGGGTAGACTTAAGGCCATCTGCCATGAGTTGGGTGATGAGCGGATACCCGAGCGTATTCCGCGCTGGCGATAATAAATTCTTAAGGAAGATCAGTTTCCTGAAAAGTCGGGTATCCCGACTTTTTTTATTTTCGAAGACCATCACGTTGGAAGGTAAAAAGGTTGGTTTCACGAAGGCAGGTTGGGGCTGATCGGATATGCAAGTCGTACATGAACGCGCATGGAGACCAGCAGTTCCATAGGTACTGGGGGAAACTCCCGGTTTGGTTTTTGGGATATCCCCCATTGAATTGTGAGCCAAATCGAATATGCTTGACCAGTATGTCGCCGAAATAGACCATTTTATTCGTATTGAAAGGAGTAGGTAAGAATGAGAAAGTTCAGTTTAGTTTTGTCATTGCTGGTGATGGCTGCCATGGTGCTCGCAGCTTGTGGAGGTGAAGAAACCAGTACAAGTGTTCCCAGCACCAATGTGCCGCCCGTCACAGTCGACGCTACAAGCACGGGTGAGGCAACCGGTACAGAAACTACCGGCACCGCTGATCCAAACGCTACGGCTGATACAACGACCACCCCGAGCGTACCGGTCACTGGTGAACAGAGCCCGTCACGTTTATCAGTGCTTATCGATTTTGACGTATCCCATTCTTCGAGGGTGGAGAGTATCCCGATATGACCGGCGATGGTTGGGATGGTGATTACAACTCCTACTGGCAAAACCAGTAATCGAGCATGGTCAGGAACAGTAGCGTAGTCCGTTTCGAGACTGTACCTGGAAGTGAATAAGTAATAAAAATCTGCGCGGAGGTACCTCTGCGCAGATTTTGTTGTTTTACTCTTCGTATTTCAACCTGAAATCTCACACAACAGGCGAACGATTTCACCCTGCCCTCAGTGTCTATCGCGAAGATATTGCGTGTAAGGTAAAATTCCCATAGGCACCAGAAAACCCATGTCCTTTCTAGACACTTTCAATGACAACATCCGTTTATATCCTGATAAAGTTGCGCTGGAGTTCATTGACCCACCGCTCCAACGCGTCACTTATTTGGAATTGGATCAACTCATCCACAGCACCGCGGGCTATCTGCAAAGGCTGGGGCTTCAACCGGGTGACCGTGTCGCTCTGCAACTTTCGAAATGTTTGGAGTTCATTCTTATCCATGTGGCAGCGCTCCGTTTGGGGGCAATTTCGTTGCCGCTCAATCTGGCATATCCGCCTGACGAACTAAAATACTTTCTCGATGACTCCGCTGCGAAACTATTCTTTGCCTTGGAGTCGTCCAAGGATAAAATTGAAGCTATTCTCCCTCAGTTGTCCGATCTCCAGGAATGTATCTTTCTGAATCCTGCTGAACCTGATCAATTCAACGTACTACTTACGAATTACCAATTACCAAACGGTCTCGATATGCCCCTCGCAAAAATCGCTCATGGCTACTCGACCACCGCTAATCATGATAATGACACCGCCGTCATCATATACACCAGCGGAACCACAGGTCGGCCCAAGGGGGCAGAGATCACGCATGGAAATTTGACCGCCAATCTCGACGCACTTCATAGCGCGTGGGGCTGGCAGGCGGATGATGTCCTGATGCATGTCCTGCCGATCTTCCACGTTCACGGATTGTTCGTCGCCTTGCACGGAGCGTTGCATGCCGGTGCAACTACGTTATTCATGCGCGAGTTCGATGCCCGCACTGTTGTTCAAACGTTGATTGACAGGCAATGTACGGTCTTCATGGCTGTCCCAACGATCCACGCGAGATTGTTGGATATGCCCGGTGCAGGCAG
>JBDTPH010000321.1:0-5949 GCA_039932795.1 Chloroflexota bacterium | reverse complement strand
TGTACGCTCCCAGCGCCGTCCCCGGCGCTGGCGTTCTGTGGCGATCGCCGCCGGGGACGGCGGCTTGAGCAAAGTCATTACGAGCGAAGCAATCTCCCGTTAAAGGGAAGAATCCTGTCGAGAAGCATCATCCTTCAAGGATCTTTCCATATCCCCATTGTAAAACAAACTTCCGAAGCCTAAAACGCTTCGGAAGTTTTCGTTCACTCACCTGCGACGACAGTCAGATCGCCAACCATGCCAGCAAAGAAATGGCCTTCAGTGCCGCAGACTACTTGGTACTCTCCCGGGTCTGAAGGCGCTGTAAATGTGGCAGAATTGGAACCACCAGGAGCAAGTTCTATTTCCCAATAGATGTTCTCCTCATCTTCATCGCCAAAATTATCGCCAACATTCTCGCCATACTTCATGATAACAAATTCGTGTAGAACTGCCCCATCATTCCGGGCGTTGATGGTAATTTCCTTGCCAGCAGGAATAGTAAAATGAGTGGGTTCAAATTTAAAGTCTGTCATCTTCACATCGATGGTTGTTGAACTTCCGCCGCTGGCAGCACATGCGGAAAATACGAAAGACATTCCCAACAAAAGCAAGATCAGCATCTTTTTCATTTCTTTCTCCTTGGAGGCTTGGATTGCAGTCAATCTTATCTTACCTATATTGTCTTACTTTTCCAATCACGATTGACACCCATTAAGAAGACAAATGTCATCTGAGCCATCAAATTCCCGTGCAGAGCGAGTTGGATTTGGAGCTGCACGTTTTCTTGAAGCGAACAGTATCCTTTTTGATTAATCGACGATTATTCACCCGCTACGACATTTAGCCTGGCAATCATTCCGGAGACAATATGACCTTCCGTCCTGCAGACGACCTCGTATTCGCCAGGCTCTGACGGTGCCGTGAATGTTGTATTTGCGGACCCGCCGGGTTGAATCTCGACTTGCCAGTAGACGCTGGCACGTCTTCTTCATCGAACATATCGCCGGCAGTGGTAACACCAATGGCGCGATCGAAGACTGGCGCAAGGCGTTATCCGTCCGCCCGGGCTATGAAGACGCGCTCTACGCGCTATCCTTCGTGGGTGCAACGCCGTAAACATGTACGCTCCCAGCGCCGTCCCCGGCGCTGGCGTTCTGTGGCGATCGCCGCCGGGAACGGCGGCTTGAGCAAAGTCATTACGAGCGAAGCAATCTTCTGTTAAACGGATAGGTCTTACCGTTAAGAATCTCTGTTTAAGAGGACGCTTCGACTGCGGGTCTCTACTTGTATTCGACCCTCTGCTCAGCGCGAACACCGTTCTCGCAACGCAATGTAATCACGATGGCATATAATAGCCCGCGATGAAAACATACATCCCATTCCTGCTTGCAATCGTCCTGATCGCATCCTGCCGGGGGAATGAAATTCCAATCCCTGTGGAGTCCGTATCCACGCCGACGCTCACGAGTATTCCAACGATTCCAACCATTGTGCTTCCGACCTCAACAGCGGAAGTGATCCTTCCCACGGACACACCTGTCCCGGAAATATCAAATGAACGCGTGTCATCTGTGGATGGCATGCCGCAGGTCTATATCCCCGCGGGGACGTTCCGCATGGGCGGGATGGACGCGCGCTCCGCACCCGACGAAAGGCCCGCCCACCATGTGACACTCCATGCGTTCTGGATGGATCAACTTGAAGTGACGAATGCCATGTACCTTCTATGCGTGCAGTCGGGACCGTGCAAGCCTCCACAAAACGTTCGATCCCTGCGGCGCAATGACTATTTTAACAATCCGGAGTTCAATGATTATCCGGTGGTGTATGTGACATGGGGCCAGGCGAAAATGTATTGTGAATGGGCACAAAGACGCCTGCCTACAGAAGCCGAATGGGAGCGCGCCGCGCGCGGTGATGACTGGCGCACCTTCCCATGGGGCGAAGACAAAGCGGACGGCTTGCGTGCCAACTTCAATATGCTCGCAGGCGATACATCACGTGTGGGGACGTATCCACTCGGGGCGAGTCCATTTGGGGTATTCGACATGGCGGGCAATGTTGCAGAGTGGACGAACGATTATTACAGCGGGACGTACTACGCCACTCTTACAGAGGCAGAGACGCTTAACCCAACGGGACCCGCTTCCAGCTCCAGTTTGCGGCGGGTGGTGCGCGGCGGGAGCCTGGGCGACGCGGAGATCAACATCCGTGTGCCGAAGCGTTCCTCCGTATTGGGATCCAATCTGAACGTTGGGCCCGGCTCAGGCTCATATCTCGGTGATTTCTCCCCGCGTATCGGATTCCGCTGCGCGGAAGATGATTGATATAATCTTCTGGCGGGAGATCGATCATGAAACAAAACCGTTCATCGGATAAAACCCAGATCATCATGGTGGCAGTTTTGCTCGGAGCGGGAATCCTTGCGCTGGTTGCCTTGCTGGCATTTGCGTTGCGCGGGGATATCCTCCAACTGGCAACACCAGCCACACCAACGCAATTCTTCCCGACACCTGATTGTGGCTCGGCAACGCTTGTGCTCGGCTCGACCACATTTCAAATGCAGGTGATCCAGCTTGGGGCGGATGGTTCCGTGAGCGTGCCCCCGAATGGCACCGGGATTGCCTATTGGATCGAGGGAACGGACCTGCAATATATCTTCCTGCTCAGCTCAAGCCCGGAAAACAGTTCGCTCGTCTCGTCGCTCCCGGCGGGCAGCCTTGCAAAAGCGATCTGGCCCAGCTGCAACTCAATGACCTTTAGCCTCTCCGCGCCGCAGCCCGGCTCGTTTGAGTTGACCTACCTGCCGGAGCAGTCCACTGCCAGCATTGCTGTGTTCGTGCAGACAGACGCGTCAGGAAACGGGCTTGTGGTCGGCGGTGCATTGACCGAGGAACAGATCAGCACGTTCAACACACCTGCCTCGAACGGGACGGAAGTACAGGCCGAGATCGGTCTTCTGGAGACGATCACTTCCGCGGACGGAGCCACGATCACGCTCAATATTTCCATCTACAATTATGGGACTTCGACGATCACGGTTTCAGCAAGTGACATATCGTTGACCTCAGCAGGCGCCGCCCCGCTCGAGATGATGGACAGCAAGCCCCGCCTGCCAGAAAAGATCGACGCGGCGGAGACAAAGACATTTTCCTTCACCTTCCCGCGCCCCTCCACCCCAACGGCGACCTTGAAGATTTTTACTGTGGAATATGATATTGAATAACATGTCGTTGCGAGCGCACCGAAACATGTCATTGCGAGCGTACGTTGGAAAGCCGCGAAGCGTCCTGTTAAGGATGGAAGAATCTCATCGATAAGGGTTACCGTTTAAACGGAGATTGCCACGGGCGAAGTGCATCGCCCTCGCAATGACATGAATTGTTAGACGCCGTCGCAACACTTGCCCCGGGCGCAAGTGCCGGGGAGTGCATGTGTGACATGATAATTATTAAACGAACTGCGCCGCCATTTGGCAGCGCAGTTCGTTTCCAGTTTTTCCCCTCATTTCACCCCCGTATTTTTCCCCCGCACACCCCCAGGTTTGTTTATTTCAGTTTGAAGAAGGCAGTTAAGAATGAACCATCATGATTTGTCATTGTGACCTTGTAGCATGATCCCGCTGCCTTGGGTGTCTGCCAGTTCTGAATGAATTGACCACCGGTTGTGTCATAGCGCAAGGATGTGCCGCCCGTCGAATTGACTTCGATTTCATCTATAGTCAAGCCATTGTCGCAAGCAATCTTGGTCTGGACGAATGAGGCGACAACAGAAGTACTCATCAGTTATCCGGGCAAAAGGGATGCATTGGCAAAATAAATAGGTATCAAAACGCTGATCAGGGTGGAAATAAGAATGAAAGCAAGGATGATTGCCAGGTTCCATAAATCGTTCCTTGAATAGTTCCTGAGCCTTCTGGCGTACACAGATCGTTGTTTGGACTTTTTTACGTACATAAGTTTGCTCCTCTCAAAAAACACATAAGGGCATCGCTTTGCACTTCTGCAAGCACAGTGTCAAGACGCCTTGCAGATATGACAGTTACATTTGGGGGGTCGCAATAAGGTTACAAATCGTCAAAAGGACGTCGCAGGAATCGCTGTTTTGGTCACAGATCGCCTATAAATGGGATTAAACCGCACTGTAATACCAATTTAGTGACATTTGTCAGTGAGACTTTTGATAGTTTTCACCCAGGCAGCGAAAATACATGACGCAGTCCCCAAAATTAGAACATCCTTGAACGGGCATCCTTTGAGGAAAGAGTTGTTGGTCAAAAGGAGAAAAAAGCGAGCCTCCCAGGTACTGGGAGGCTCGTTCTCTTTACAGGGTGAAGAAATCTCCAACCTTGTAAATAATGTCAATAATGGATAAGAATAAAATGTCATTCTGAGGAGCGGAGCGACGAAGAATCTCTACGGTTGCCTAAAATCAGTTCATCCAAGGCAAAACCGAGACCCTTCGCTATCGCTCAGGGTGACATAAACCGAATTTGCATACAGGCTCTAGAAAGCAGACTGGTTGGAAAACAACAACGGTAACAGCATGCTGATGACCGTCAGGGCAGCCATGCACATATAGATGATAATCGTTTTCGCTGAATAATAGGAATGTTTGCGGTGCATAATGATCTCCTCTTGGAAGCAAATGATGAGATGAAGGAATACTCTCCTCTTCCTGGAGATACGTCCATGACGCATCCCAAACCGGATGGTTACATCCCTGCAGGGCGAAAAGGTTACAGGCACAAAAACGCCTCCCCAGCCGGGGAGGCGGTAGTATCTGAAAACAGAAGCAGCGCCAGGTTATTCGGCAGCCAGTTTGTACCCAACCCCCACCACGGTCTGGACCAGGAGTGGATTGGCCGGGTCCACTTCAATTTTTTTGCGCAGGCGATAGACCACATTTTTCAGCATGGTATTGTCGGCTTCTGCTGTATATCCCCAGACTCGCTGATTCAGCTCCTCGGTCGTCACGATCTGCCCGGGCCGGTTCATCAGATAAAAGAGAAGGCGCAGTTCCAGGTTGGTCAACTGGATCACCCCGCCATTTTTTAACATCACCAGGCGCTCGGATGGAAACAGTTGAAGTGTGCCCACCTTCAACGGGTTAAGGTTGTCTGCGGAAAGGCTGCCAAGACGCCTCAACCAGACCTTGACCTTTGCCTGGAATAACGATGGGCTGACAGGCTTGGACATACAGTCATCCACACCCGCCGTGTACGCTTTGATGACATATTCCTCTGAATGCACCACTGTGAGCAGCAGGATCGGCGTCAGCAGCTCAGCGCGCAGACCCTTGATCAGCTCGAGAGTTTCCGCTTCGGATTGCTGAATGTCCAGGATGATCAGGTCGGGAGATTCAGCTTCGCAGCGCTGGAGCGCCTGGCCCGGTTCCGATTCAAGCATGACATTTAACTTTTGCTGCTGCAAGCTGAAAACCCACAGCGGACCCGTAGCCTGCTGGTTGCTCACAACCAATACCTTTGGAGAACGTTCCAATTTTTCAGTCATTCGTAACCATCGTCCACCACTGAAAGATTTCCGCCGCTGCGATGCCTGCTGCTTTGCTCTCATAAATTATAGCATTTCAGGTTTGGATTCAGAACAACTTACCATAGCCTTATCATTACGTTTCGCAGCACAGCATCTCAATCCACCTGCAACAGGCACGGAGTTTTTTGATGCTTTTCTCCGTGTCTCAGTGGTAAAATTTCTCCTTCCCACAAAACGCCCTTACAGACTTTTATTCTGTTTAACCTTAATTGGTTGACTCTTGGTCATGTCATGCTGAGCGAGGCGAAGCATCTCTGCGACTGAAAACCGAGACCCTTCGCTGCGCTCACACCGTTCGTGCCGAGAGCACGTCGGTGCGAGACGGCATCGTCCCGACACCTGCACCCACCGCAGGTGTCGGGACGATGTGAGAGAGCGCTCGCTGCGAACGAAGAGTCTCGGCGCAAATTGT